>DATEMP010000031.1:0-7381 GCA_035275545.1 Candidatus Eiseniibacteriota bacterium
ATGAGGGCGAGCGCCTTCGATGCGAGACGGCGGTCCGCCTCGCTCGCGCCGCCGGCGAGCTCGGGGCGGCAGCGCTTGCAGGGGCGGAACCCGGCGCGCGCGGCGGCGTCGGCGGAGCGGAAGAAGCGCACGTTCCGGCGCAGCGGCTTCCGGCAGGTGCAGGTGGGCCGGCAGTAGATGCCGGTGGTGCGCACGGCGGTGACGAAGCGCCCGTCCCAGCGCGGGTCGCGCGAGACGAACGCCGCCCACAGGGTGTCGGTGGCGGGAAGCCGGTTGGCGGTGGCGGGCATGGCGAAGTTCATGGCGGTGACGATACGGTGTGCAGAACGGCCGTGCGCCACCGAAAGCGGCGGGTTATTCGCGCCCTAGTCGGTCAGCTCCTTGATGATGACGCTGTCGACGCCGTCGATCTCGGCGAGCTTGACGCCGATCACTTCCTTGCGCGAGGTGGGCACGTTCTTCCCCACGAAGTCGGCGCGGATCGGCAGCTCGCGGTGCCCGCGGTCGATGACCACCGCGAGCTGGATCGAGCGCGGGCGGCCGAAGTCGATGAGCGCGTCCATCGCCGCGCGGATGGTGCGCCCGGTATAGAGGACATCGTCCACCAGCACCGCGACCTTGTCGTTGATGTCGACCGGGATCTCGGTCGAGCCCACCACCGGCTGATGCGCGACCTTGGAGAGGTCGTCGCGGTAGAGGGTGATGTCGAGGCTCCCCTCGACCGGCGCCTTGCCCTCGAACTCGGCGATCTTCTTGGCGATCCGGGCCGCGAGCGGCACACCGCGGCGGCGGATGCCCACGAGGACCAGGCCATCGACGCCCTTGTTGCGCTCGACGATCTCGTGGGCGACGCGGGTGATGATGCGGCGCAGGCCGTCGGCGTCGACGATCTCGGCCTTTTCCTTCAATGCCATCGGAGTCTCCGGGACGCGGGCGCTCCCGGCGCCCGCAGGGGCCGGACCTTAGCCGTAGCGCACCCGGCAGGCAAGACGGGCGCTGGAGGCGCGCCCGTCGGAGCGTTGACCCCCCGAAGACGCGGACGTATCGTTTTCGCGCGAGAGTTCCCTGCTCCACTGAGTCCGTTCCCGACCCGCGGATCCTTTCGGACCGCGGGCGAAGCGGCGGCCGCCCCCGATGTGGAGCACTCTCCAAAGGGCCGCTCCATGGTGGGTCGGAAGATTGGTCGGTTCCACGTCCTGGCCGAGTTGGGCCGGGGCGGCATGGGCACCGTCTGGAAGGCGCGCGACGAGCTGCTGGGTCGCGTCGTCGCGATCAAGGTGCTCGGGGAATCGCTCGCGTCCGACGCGGCTGCGCGCCGGGACTTTCGCCGCGAGGCCGAGATCGCCGCGCTGCTCGACCACCCCTCGATCGTTCCGGTCTACGAAGCAGGCGAGTCCGACGACGTCGCCTACATGGTCATGAAGCTCATCCACGGCGAGACGTTCGAGCGCTACGCGTCGCGACGCCTGCCGCCGCAAGCCGACATCCTTCGCATCGCGCTGAGCGTCACCGAGGCGCTCGGCTACGCCCACGCCCGGGACGTGATTCATCGCGACATTACGCCGCGCAACATCATGCTCACGCAGGAGGGCGACGCGTTCGTCCTCGATTTCGGTCTCGCGCGCGTGACCGGTGCGACCGCGAGCACCACCGGACACGTCAAGGGCACCCTCGCGTACCTTGCCCCGGAGCGCGTCGGCATGCGGCCCGCCGATGCGCGCAGCGACATCTATGGCCTGGGGGTCGTGCTCTACAAGACGCTCACGGGAGTCCTCCCCTTCGACGGCGAGAACAACGAGGTGATCTGCTACCGGATCCTGGCCGGCGAGTTCGAGCCTCCCCGCCGGCTGCGGCCCAGCCTCGATCCGTGCTTCGAAGACCTCATCCTGCGCATGATGGCCCGCGATCCCGAGCGACGGCCGCCCAGCGCCGAGGCGCTCGCGATCGAGCTGCGACGCCTGGCCGGCGCGATCCGTGACGTGCCCTCGACGGAAGACGGTCCGAAGCCGGGCCCGCCCGGGGAGACGGCGAGCGATGACCTCACCCGCCCCGTCGAACGGCCCGCGGCCCCCGGTCTCGGTCGCGTCCCCGCATTCCTCGCGGTGCTGCCGATCGAAGCGGCCGAGGACGGCCCGGTCGATCCCGGACGCCAGCGGGTATTGCAGGAGCTGGCGGATGCCGCCCGTGCGCGGCTCGCGAACATCGAACGGCTCCACGTCGTGGCGATGACATCCGCCCCGGATCCCTCCGAGGACGCGCGATCCCTGGCCCGGCGCGTGGGGGCCAACATGCTGCTGCGCTCCACCGCGAGATTCGAGGGCACCGCCGTGCGGCTGGGTTTCGCACTGATCGATGCGGAGCGCGGTGTCCAGGTGGGAGGTGGCAACGTCGACGGATCGGTCCTCGAACGGTTCGAGCTGGAGGATCGGTGGATCGCGGCGCTGCGCGAGGCGCTGTCGATCCCGGGTGCCCCGCTGAGCACCGAGCGTTCCGCCCGGCCACGCGACCCGGCGGCCCGCGAGCGGTTCGCCCAGGCACTCGCGTACCTGGGCCGCTTCGACAATGAGGCATCGATCGACGGCGCCATCTCGATTCTCGAGTCGCTTCTGACCACCGAAGGCGAGACCGCCGAGGTGCAGGCGGCGCTCGCTCGCGCGTGCGTGCACAAGTACAACCAGACCCGGCAGCGCGTGTGGGAAGCCCGTGCGGCCAAAGCATGCGATCGCGCGAAGCGGCTCGATGCGGATTCCCCGGACGTGCTGCTCGCCGTCGGAGAGTTCCATGCCGCGGCGGGCCGCTATGCCGAAGCGCTCGTAGAGCTTGACCGGGCGCTGGGATCGCGACCGGAGTTCTACGAAGCCCATGTCGCGCGGGCGCGCGCGCTGGACGGCGCGGGCCGCGCGGTCGAGGCGGAGGCGGCGTGCCGAAACGCGATCGCGATCCGCCCCGCGGACTGGCGCGGATACCACGTGCTGGGCCTCGTCCTGTTTCGCGTCGGGCGCTACGAGGACGCCGTGGAGCCGTGGGAAAAGGTCACGCAGCTCACGCCGGACAATGCGGCAGGCCATCGCAATCTCGGCTCGGCCATGTTTCACCTGATCCGCTACGACGACTGCCTGGTGGCTTTCCGGCGATCGAACGAGATCCACCCGCACGGCATGGCGTTCGACAACCTCGGCACGGCGCTGTTCTACCTCGGGCGCTACGACGAAAGCATCGAGGCGTTCGAAAAGGCGGTGGTGCTGACCCCCGCCGAGCCGCGCGCGTGGGGCAACCTCGGCAATGCCTGCCGTCGCGTGCCCGGGCGCGAGCCTCGGATGCGGGAGGCCCTCGAGCGCGCCGTCGCGCTGATGCGCGAGCGCTTCGATCGCGAGCCGGGCGAGGGGCAGGATTGGGCTCGCCTGGCGGGCTGGCTCGCGAATCTGGATCGCCGCAAGGATGCCGAGCAGGCGCTCCTGTATGCCGTGACCCGCTCGCCCGAGGATGTGTACTGCATGGTGGCCGCTGGGCTCACGCTGCTGAGGCTCGGCGAGCGCGAGGAGGCGAAGAGCTGGATCCGTCGGGCGGTACAGCACGGATACAGCATGGAGTCGGTGCGGCGCAGTCCCGACCTGCGCGCTCTGGCGGAGGATGCGGAGTTCCGCCGCATCCTCGAGGACGGCTCGCATGGAGGGGACGCCGGGTTCACGAGGGAGACCGAATAAGGGAGGCCGTCATGATGTGGAAGGCAGGAAGCGAGAGGCGGGGAAGGATTCGTGCAGCTGCCGCCCGGAGCACGATCGCGGTGGCATTGGTTCTGGCGGTGAACCTGAGCGGGTGCAGCCAGCCTGCGCCCGTGGACCAGCAGGCCAACACGTCGGTTGTTCCGCCGGAAACCGTCTCCGTACCGAGGCCGGACCCGGCGGCCAAGCCCGGGGCGATCGACGAGACCGGGAAGGTGGAGCCGGGCACCATCTACCTCAGCATGCAGGCGCTGGACCGCGTGCAATGGCAGAACAATGGGAGCGACACCGTTGTCATCATCCTCAAGGATTCCCACGTCATTGAGCTCGTTCCTCCGCATCAGCTCTCTGCGGCCCATGCCGTCTGTCTGACCTGTGGGCATGGAACCTACCCGTACAAGGTCAAGCGCCTCGTCAAGGGTCTCGTCGATCCCGCGTGGGGGACGCCAACAGAGCCCCAGTTGAGCGTGGGAGATTGATGATGGAATGGGCCGCGCAATACGACCGATCGATCCGGGGGGCGGCGCTTGTCGCCGCCCTCCTTGCGCTTCCAGTGCTCGCGGAGGCAACCGAAAACCTCCCGGCTCGCAGGGCAAACCTTCGAGCTTCCGGAGTGAGAGCCAGGAACGTCGTGCTGCGGGCGGAGCGCAGGGCGTCGGCCCCCTTGCCCCCATCTCTGGCCGTGCCTCCCCCTCCCCGCCCCGATTCGCTGAAGATCCATCCGCGCTTGCGTGACGCCATTCGATCGCGGCCCGGGGATACGGACACCGTGCTCGTGACGTTCCGTGACCCGCTGGCGGGAAACAAGGATCTGTTCGAGCATTTCATCGGCAAGGACGGGAGACGCCGCCCCACCCCGAGCATGCTGCAGGCGCTCTCGGATTCACTGGCCGCGCGCCGGGACACGCTCAACCAGACGTTTGCCGACACGCTCAGAGCCCACGGCGCGACCATCTTGCCGACGCGTTTCATCCTGATTCAGGCCCTGCTCGTGACCATTCGCCTCGGCGCAATTCCGGATCTTGCGCGCAATCCGGACATCATCCATTTCGATCCACTGCACGGTGATTCACCGCCGACCGGGCCCTGCGGGAAACCGGAAATGACCTGTCGCATCGCCGCAAAGATGCTGGGGTTCGCGTCACCGTTGGTGAAGTTGTCGGACCTGGTCGGCCAAATGGCCCTCCTCGACACTGGAATACGGCAGACGCACGATCTGCTGCGTACGTCGACGGGTCCCATGCAGCCGAGCCCGATTCGGCGATGCCTCACCTGCGGGCCAACCACATGCATCGACGAAGGTGCCGCTCAGTACGACGTGGAGGACGCCGGACACGGAACCGCCACCGCCGCAATCCTCGGAGCCACGTCCAGCATGGGCATTGACCATCGCGGCTTGACCCGGTCACGGATCGACAGCTATCGCGTCTACGATCCAGCGGAGGGGCACCTCTCGGTCAACGAGCCTGGAGCCCAGAAGGCCTTCGACGACGCCGTGCTGGGCGCCGCCGCTCACTATCTGATCGTCGCCGAGATTGCCGACGGGAATGGGTACGGCCCGCTCTCCGCCGCTGCGAACACGGCCTATCTACGCAATGCGATGGTGATCGCGGCCAACGGCAACGAGCACAGCGCATCTCCAACCGGCGATGTCCTCGCGCAGCCGGCGGCCGCAAGCTGCGCGCTTGGGGTCGGCATGTACTGCATCGCGGACCGTTCCTTCGACCAGGAGAACACACGCGGATGGACGTACGACGGGCGTGGAAAGCCGGACCTGGGTGGTCTGACCTCGATCCACACCGCCTCGAACGTAGACGACACCAAGCTCAACGCATACCCGGGCACGAGCGGCGCGACTCCGACCGTCGCCGCGGCGGCCCTGGTGCTCTACAACTGGCTGCGGGGCCGCGACGAAACCATCAAGCCGGGATTCGTGTACGCGGCCCTGATCCTGTCCGGCCAGAACGCGTCGGTGCATCCCGAGCAGGGCGCCGGGCTGATCCAAATCCCCGGGAGGGGCGTGCTCCTTGCGGGTGAGGTGGAGATCGGTGCGGGCGACAGCCTCGAGATCATGATTCCCCAGGAGGACGTGCGGTTCCAGAACCTCGATGGAGCGATCTGGTGGCCCGAGTACGGGACGTCCGACGGCGGCGCACCCGCCCAGTCGGAGCGCGCATGGGTGGCCATGAGGCTGAACGACCCCCTGCGGCAAACCACGGCCGTCAGTGATGTCCGCTGGAGCGTGTTTCAGCGCGCGGGGATCCAGGCCGCGCCCGTCCAGGGAAGGCCCTGGTACATCACCCTGGTCGGAAGATCGGTTCCCGAGGGTCCCAAGCGCCTGGTCTATTACGCCGTCTGGGCCCGCTGAGTCGAAGCGGGGCGCGCCCGCAACGGCGCGCCTCGCTCCTCTACGGCTACCGCATCCCTCCGAGCGCATCCAGCGCCCGGCGCGCTTCGACATTACCGGGGTCGCGCTGCAGCTCCTTCATGAGATGGGCGCGGGCGCTTTTGAGATCGCCCATCGCCGCGTACGCCTGCCCCATGCGCAGGTCGAGCCCTGCCGGGCTCATCACCAGGCGCCGCTCGTGGCGGAACTCCTCGAGCGCCTCCTGCGCGCGTCCCTCCTCGAGCGCGATCTCCCCGAGCCGCTCGTGCTCGCCGGGCATGAGCGGGTCAGCGGCGAGCGCGGCGCTCGTGTAAGTGCGCGCGTCCGCCAGCCGGTGCTCGTGGAATGCCGCGCGCCCGAGCAGGCTGAAGGCCTGCGAGTTGTACGGCGACTCGCGCGTCTCGCGCAGCAGCTCCTGCTCGATCCCATGGCGCACGGTGCTGTCGCGGAGCGCGAGCTGTCCGAGCTCCCCGAGCTTCTCGGTTCCGCCCGGCAGCCAGCGATAGCCGAACCGGGTCGCGACCGAATCGAGCGTGCCGCCCCGCCGCACGTAGAGCGCCGCCGCGTCGTCAGCGAACACCAGCGCCCAGGTCGAGTCGGCGTCGAGGAAGTCCATGAGCAGGCCCCACCCGGAATGGAAGCGGCTGATGAGCACGTAATCGAAGCGATGGCGCCCGTCGAGCTGGAGCCACGACCCGCGGCTCCGCTGCGAGAGCGAGAGGAGATTCCGATCCACCTGGGTCGCCACCTCGGGCGTGCCGGTCATGAACGGCAGGCGCCCGCGATCGGGCCAGAATCGCCACGCCTGGTAGCCACCCTGGAAATCGTTGAACCCCTTCCCGCGCACGTCGTGCTGGGCCATGAAGTCGCACGCCTTGACCGGGTAGCGCGCCATGTCGAGCCGCACCCCGATCGGGTACTCGATGCGCCGCCATTCGGGAAGCGAGATCGCGACGCAGGCGAGCGCGGCGAGTCCGGCGCGCGCCCATGCGGGGCGCGTCCACGCGGGCCACGGCCGGCTCGCGATCCAGGCATCGAGGTCGCGGGCGAGGTAGGGCGCCATGACCACCGACCAGGCGCCGGTGAAGCGCTGGGTGTTGAGCATCAAGGCGCTGAAGAACAGCAGGCACGCGCACTCGACCAGGTCGAACCCGGCGCGCCGCCAGCGCCACGCGGCGAGCAGCGGCCACAGCACCAGCATGACGGCGAGGCCGTTGCGGGCGTTGTTGCGCCAGTCGAGGTGCTGGAGCTCGCCGATCGACTTGTAGAGCGG
>DATEMP010000032.1:0-9827 GCA_035275545.1 Candidatus Eiseniibacteriota bacterium
AGGCGAGCAGCGCGCTGCCGGGCGGGAACAGCACGCACAGGGCGGCGGTGAGGATTCCGGCGCGCCGGCCGCCGAATCCGGACGCCAGGCGTCCGAGCATGACCACCGCGCCCGCGAAGCTGATCAGGTTGACGAGATGGAACCCGCCGGGGCCGAGGCCGACCGTGCGCCCCCACCACCAGAAGTAGAGCTCGCGCGCCGGCGTCCGGTACGGGCCCGGCGGGCCGAGCCGGGCACTCATGAGATCTCCCAGCGGCAGGCGGAGCGCGGCGTCGAGCGTGGTGAGATCGTCGCCGACGAAGCTCAGCACCATCCCGCGCGCGTAGAGCACCAGGCCGAGCAGGATCAGCGCGAGGAGCGGGATCCGATCGCGCCACGACGCCGGCGGGGATACGGAAGCGCGGGGGCCGCGATCGGCCCCGCCCGCGGAACTCACACCGGGACGCCGAACTCGCGAAGCGCGTCGTTGAGCGAGGTCTTGCGATCCGTCGATGCGCCGCGCTCGCCGATCACCAGCGCGCAGGGCGTGCCGAACTCGCCGGCCGGGAAGCGCTTCGGCCGCTGGCCGGGGATCACCACCGCGCGCGCCGGCACGCGGCCGCGCGACTCGACCGCGGTGGCACCGCGCACGTCGACGATCGGCGTCGACGCGGTGAGCACCACGCCCGCCCCCAGCACCGCGCCCTCCTCGACCATCACGCCCTCGACCACGATCGCGCGCGAGCCGACGAAGCAGTCGTCCTCGATGATCACCGGACGGCTCTGCGGCGGCTCGAGCACGCCGCCGATCCCCACCCCGCCCGAGAGGTGGACACGCCGGCCCACCTGCGCGCACGAGCCCACGGTCGCCCAGGTGTCGACCATGGTGCCCTCGCCCACCCGCGCGCCGACGTTGACGTAGCCGGGCATGAGGATGACGCCCGGCTCGAGGAAGCTGCCGTAACGCGCCACACCCGGCGGCACCACCCGCACACCGGCCCGGGCGAGCCCCTTCTTGAGGGGGATCTTGTCGTGGAACTCGAACGGCCCCACCTCGAGCGTCACCGGCACCCGCATGCGGAAGTAGAGTGCGATCGCCTGCTGCAGCCAGCCATGCGTGGTCCACGTGCCATCGATCTTCTCGGCCACCCGCAGCGTTCCGGCGTCGAGCGAGGCGAGTGCCGCCTCGACCGCGCCGCGCGCCTCGTGATCGTCGAGCGGCCGCTTCCCCTCGTAGGCCTCGCCCACCACGGAGGCCCAGCGCGCCACCAGGTCGCGCGGCAGCGCGGCCGCGGGGTCGGCGGGGGTCGCCGCGCGGCTCACGTGGCTGCGCCCATGGTGTCGAGGCGCGCCAGCGCCTCCTTGCAGTCGAACAGGGTGGGCACCAGCGCCCAGCGCACGTAGCCCGCCCCCGCATCGCCCATGAACGAGCCCGGGGTCGCGACCACGCCCACCTTCATGAGGTCGCGCACGAACGCCACGTCGTCCCCACCCGGCACCTTCATCCACAGGTAGAAGGTGGCGTCGCTCGCCTCGACGGTCCAGCCGCGGCGCTTGAAGTCGTCGAGCAGCAGCCGGCGCTTGGCCCCGTAGCGCTCGCGCTGCCGGTCCGCGTGCGTGTCGTCGTCCCACGCCGCGATCGCCGCGTGCTGGACGAAGTCCGGCGTGGCGACCCCGACGTTGGGCCGGAAGCGGCGGAGTGCCGCGATCAGCCGCTCGTCGCCGGCGATGAAGCCGGAGCGGTAGCCGGTCATCGCCGAGCGCTTGCTGAGCGTGTGGAGCGCGACCGCGTTCTCGAGCCCGCATTCCAGGATCGAGGGCGGCGGCGTGTCGAACCACACCTCGGCGTACGCCTCGTCCGAGGCGACCCAGAACCCGTGCGAGCGCGCCCGCTCGAGCACCCGCGCGTAGGCGCCGCGCGGCAGCACCGCGCCGGTGGGGTTGTGCGGGTAGTTGAGCCACAGGAGCGCGGTGCGCTCCCACACCGACTCGGGCACGCGCTCGGGATCGAACCGCCAGCCATCCTCGCTCCGGAGCGGCACGATGTGGACGTCGGCGCCCGCGAACCGCGCCCCCGGCTCGTAGACCGGATAGGCCGGGGTCGGGATCACCACCGTGCGGCGCGTGGCCTCGGGGCTGCGGTCGATCATCGCCAGCGCCATGAGGAACACGGCTTCCTTGGTGCCGTTGGCAGGCAGCAGGTGGCGGTCGGGATCGAGCGTCACCGCGAAGCGGCGCTGGAACCAGCGCGCGGCCGCGATCCGCAGCTCGCCCTGGCCCACCGCGGCCGGGTAGCTCGACACCGGCGTGACGCCGTCGCGCAGCGCGGTGCGGATGAACTCGGGGGTCTCCTCGCGCGGATCGCCCATCCCGAAGTGGATGACGCGCACGTCCGGGGGCGCGAGCGCCCGGCGCATCCGGTCCAGGGTCACGAACGGATACTCGACGGCGCCCCCCAGCAGCGGATGGATCGGGCCGGCCTTGGTCGCCTGGCCCGCCTTCATCGGGCCTCCTCGGTCAGGAACGCCGCCAGCCAGCGATACGCCTGGTCGAGGTTGTCGAGCGGGCAGTACTCACCCGCCTGGTGCGCCTGCTCGGGAATCCCCGGGCCGAAGTTGAACGCCGGCACCCCGGCGCTCGTGAACTGCGCCACGTCGGTCCAGCCCTGCTTCCCGGCGATGCCGGCGCCGAAGCGGGTCACGAACTCGCGCACCTCGGCGAGATCGCTGCACACTTTCCCCGCGGCGGCCCGGTCCACGACCTGGAGCTCGAACTCGGCGGGCACCAGCGCGCGCAGCCGCGCCTCCGCCTGCTCGAGCGTGCGGTCGGGCGGGAAGCGGTAATTGAGGTTGGCCACCAGCTCGTCCGGCACCACGTTCTTGGCGCGCCCGGCGCGCAGGGTGGTGATCTGGAGCGTCTCCTTGTACTCGACGCCGCCCACCTGCGCGGGCGTGACCGGGAAGCGCGTGATCTCGGCGAGCCAGGGTGCCGCGCGCTCCACCGCGTTGACGCCCAGCCAGGGCCGCGCGCTGTGGGCGCTGGTGCCGGTCACACGCACCTCGGCGTTCATGGTGCCGATGCAGCCCAGCTCGACCCGGAGGTCGGTGGGCTCGAGCAGGATCGCGAGCCGCGCCTCGGTCAGCCACGGCATCTCGCCGAGCAGCCGCCGGAGCCCGTTCGCCTCGAGCGGCCCCTCCTCGGCGTCGTAGAACACCGCCGCCAGGTCGAAGCGCAGGCGCGCGGGATCGAGCGTCTCGAGCAGCGACAGCATCACCGCGTCGCCCGCCTTCATGTCGCTCGAGCCCAGGCCGTAGAGGCGGCCGTCCGCGCGGCGCGCGGTGGCGTTGCCGTTGGCGGGCACCGTGTCGAGGTGGCCCGCGAGCACCACCAGCGGGCGCTGCTTCCCGCGCGGGCCGCGCCACACCAGCGACCGTCCCGAGCGCAGCAGCTCGCCCGAGCCGAGGGCGGCAAGGCGCGCAGCCATCCAGTCGGCGATCGCCGCCTCGCGGCCGGTCTCGCTGGGGATGTTGACCAGCGTCTCGAGCAGGTCGGCGAGGGTTGCGCTGGTGATCATGGCCGGCAGGCTAGCATCGGGCCTCGGGAGCCGCCAATCCGGCCCGGGGCCGCGCGCCTTGCCGCCCCTGCTAGCATCGCCCCATGTCCACGCCCGCCTCCACCGCGCTCTGCCTCACCGGCGCCGACGCGCTCGCGCTCGTGCACCGGATCTCGACCCAGTTCCTCGCCGACCTCGCACCTGGCCAGGCGCGGGCGACGCTCTTCTGCGACTTTCGCGGGCGGTTGCTCCATCGCGCCGTGGTGGCGGTGGCGGACGACGCCGTCTGGCTGCTGCGCGACGACGCGCCGGGCGCCGAGCTCGCCGCGTTCCTCGATCGCCACGTGTTCCGTGACGACGTGCGCATCGAGGATCGCTCGGAGGCGCTCCCGGTCGGCCGCAGCGACGCTCCCCCCGGGCTCCCGCCCGGCACGTTCGAATCGCGCGACGGCGCCCCCGCGATCGTGCAGGTCGGCGACGGCGAGACCCTGCTCGCGCTCGCCGCGCCGGAGCCGCGCACACCCGATCGGGAGCGCGCGCGGATCCGCTCCGGACGCCCCTCCCACGGGCACGAGATCGCCGAGGCGTTTACGCCCTTCGAGGTGGGGCTCGCGCACGAGGTGCACCTCGACAAGGGCTGCTTCACCGGGCAGGAGGCGCTCATGCGCCTCATCACCTACAAGAGTGTGAAGCGCCGGCTCGCGCGCCTCTCGGGAGCGGGCGACGCGCCCGCGGTGCCATGCGACCTCGCCGACGGCGGGCGCGCGGCCGGGGTGCTCACCAGCGCGGTGGCGGATGGCGGGGGCTGGATCGGGCTCGCGGTGCTCCGGAGCGAGGTGTGCGATCCGCCGCGGGCGCTCCTGCTTCCGGACGGACGGGAGACCGCGACGGTGGAGCCGCTGCCGCTCACGCGACCGCTCGGCCGGGGCTAGGCCTCAGCCCCCGGCGGCCTCCTCGCCGCCCTCCTCCTCCTCACCATCGGGCACGTCGACCACCACCGCGTCGGTGGTGAGCACCAGCGCCCCGATGCTGGCGGCGTTCTGGAGCGCGCAGCGCGTCACCTTGACCGGGTCGATGATCCCCTGCGCGAGCAGATCGCCGTATTCGCCTGTGGCAGCGTTGTATCCGAAGCCGCCCTTCCCCTCGCGGATGCGGGCCACCGCCACCGGCCCGTCCTCCCCGGCGTTGGCGGCGATCTGGCGCGCCGGCTCCTCGAGCGCGCGCACCACGATGTCGCGTCCCACCGACTCCTCGGGCGACATGCGCATCGCCTTGACCGCCGGCTGGGCGCGCAGCAGGGCCACGCCGCCCCCGGCCACCACGCCCTCCTCGACCGCGGCGCGGGTCGCGGCGAGCGCGTCCTCGATGCGCGCCTTGCGTTCCTTCATCTCCAGCTCGGTCGCCGCGCCCACGTGGATCACGCCCACCCCGCCGGTGAGGCGCCCGAGCCGGGCGCGCAGCCGCCCGCGCTCCCAGTCGGAGTCGCACTGGGACACCTCGCGCTTGAGCCGGGCGATCCGCGCCTTGATCTCCGCCTGCTGTCCGCGTCCCTCGATGAGCGTGGCGTGCTCGCGGCTCACCACCACGCGCTTGACCCGGCCCAGGTCGGCGGGCTCGAGCGCATCGAGGCGAACGCCGCGCTCCGCGGTCAGCACGCGGGCGCCGGTGAGCACCGCCAGGTCCTCGAGCGTCGCGCGCCGCTCGTCGCCGGTGGCCGGGGCGCGCACCGCGACCGAGGGCACCGTGCCGCGCAGGCGGTTGACGACCAGCGCCGCCAGCGCCTCACCCTCGACGTCGTCGGCGATCACCACCAGCGGCCGGTTGACCGAGGCGGCGTGCTCCATCGCCGGCAAGAGATCCTTCACCGCCAGGACGCGCTGGTCGGTGAGCAGCACGAGCGCGTCCTCGAGCACCACCTCCATCGACTCCGGATCGGTGACGAAGTAGGGCGACAGGTACCCGTGGTCGACGCGCAGGCCCTCGACCACCTCGAGCGTGGAATCCAGCCCGCGCCCCTCCTCGACGGTGATGACGCCCTCGCGGCCGGACTGCTCGATCGCCTCGGCGATCAGCCGCCCGATCACGGCGTCGTCGTTGGCGGACACGGTCGCCACGCGGGCGATGTCCTCGCGCCCGCTCACCTGCTGCGCCTGGCGGCGCAGCTCCTCGACCACCACCACCACCGCGCGGTCCACGCCGCGCTTGACCGCCATCGGGTTGCAGCCCGACGCCACCGCCTTGAGCCCCTCGGCGACCACGCAGTGGGCGAGCACCGTGGCGGTGGTGGTGCCGTCGCCCGCCACCTCGCCGGTGCGCGAGGCGGCCTCGCGGAGCAGCTGGGCGCCGAGGTTCGCGAACGGGTTGTCGAGCTCGATCTCGCGGGCGATGGTGAGCCCGTCGTTGGTGATCGCGGGCGAGCCGCTCTTGCGGTCGATGACCACGTTGCGGCCACGCGGCCCGAGCGTCACGCGCACCGCCCCCGCGAGCTGCTCGACGCCCTGGCGAAGCGCCTCGCGGGCCGCGGCGTCGAAGCGGATGCGCTTGCCCAGTCGAACCTCCGGGATCGGGAACCGTCGGCATCCATCGCGCCGGAACGACCGCGCGATGCGGCGACGTGGCGCGGACGTTAGCCGCTCACCGGTGCCCCCGCAAGTGTCGCGCGCGCGGCGGAGCTCAGGGACGCCACTCGGCGAGGAAGAGGTTGGTCTCTCCGCGCGCCTTGGCTCCTCGATTGGAGGAGAACGCCAGCCAGCGACCGTCGGGGGAGAACATCGGGAACCCGTCGAAGGTCGGGTCGCGGGTGACGGGAACCGGGTCGCCCCCCTCGACGCCGACCAGGTAGAGGTCGAAGTTGCGGCCCCGCGGATTCTCCCAGTTCGACGAATAGATGAGCTGCTTTCCATCCGGCGTGAAGTAGGGCGCGAAGGAGGCGCCGGGATTGTGGGTGACCTGCCGCTTGCCGGTGCCGTCGGCGCGCATGATCCACAGGTCCATGCGGCTGGGGCGCACCAGGTGCCGCGCCAGCAGCGCCCGGTAGCCGGCGGCCGCGGAATCGGCCGGGTAGTCGGCGCGCCAGCAGATCCACGCGCCGTCGCGCGAGAAGAACGCCCCTCCGTCGTAGCCGAGCCGGTCGGTGAGGCGGGTCACGCCGGTCCCGTCGGTGCGCATCGTGTAGAGCTCCAAATCGCCGTCGCGCACCGAGGTGAACACGATCGTCCGGCCGTCGGTCGACACGGTCGCCTCGGCGTCGTAGCCCGGGGTCTTGGTGAGCTGGCGCAGGTCGGAGCCGTCCTCGCGCGCGGTGAAGATGTCGTACTCGGGATAGATCGCCCACACGTACCCCTGCGAGTAGTCGGGCGGCGGCGGGCAGGAATCGGAGCCCAGGTGGGTGGACGAGAACAGCACCCGCCGGTCCCTGTCGTAGAAGTATCCACAGGTGGTGCGACCGGTGCCGGTGCTCACGCGGTGCACCGCGCCGGTGGCGAGCTCGAGCACGTACTCCTGGTCGCAGGGCCGCCCGTCGCGCGTGGACTGGAGGATGAGCCGCGTGCCGTCCTGCGACCAGTAGGCCTCGGCGTTCTCGCCGCCGAAGGTGATCTGCCAGAGGTGCGCGAAGTGCGACTCCCCGTCGCGGATCAGGCTGTCGGCGGTGGAGGCCCCCGGCATCGGCGGCGGCAGCGCCACCCACTCGCCGCTGCGGGCGTCGCGCCGTCCCGGAGCCAACACCACCGCGAGCGCGGCGAGCGCCATCACCGCCGCGGCGGATGCGATCCGGCGTGCGCTCACTTGCGCCTCCCCAGCACCGCCAGCAGTTCCACGTCCTTGCCCTTGCGCTTGACCGTGATGTGCACCTGCTGCCCGGGCTTCCGCGAGCGCAGCGCGAACGTGTAGTCGTAGATGTTGTCCACCCGCACGCCGTCGAACTTGACGATCACGTCGCCGCCCTTGAGCCCGGCGCTGTCGGCAGGGCTCGCGGTGCGCACGCCCGAGAGCAGCACGCCGCCCTCGGTCTGCATGTAGTCCGGGATGGTCCCGAGGTAGGCGCCGTACCCGCCGCCCCCCGCGATCCGTCCCATGCTGCTGTCCGACTTCGCCTGCTGGAAGGTGGGCTTCGGCCGCCGGTCCAGCGAATCGACCAGGCCGGTGGCGAACAGCGCGATGCGCCACAGCCCCTCGGCGTTGATGAGCTCGGCGCGGTCGCTGGGTTTGTGGTAGTCGGCGTGCGCCCCGGTAAACAGCGCGAGCACCGGCACCTTGCGCTTGTAGAACGAGGAGTGGTCGCTCGGCCCGTAGCCGTCGGACGAAGTCTTGATCTCGAACCCGCCTGCTTTGTTCACCAGCGAGACCAGCTCCGGGAACTCGGTCGCGGTCCCCACCCCCATGACCATGAGCTTGTTGTCGCGCAGCCGGCCGACCATGTCCATGTTGATCATGGTCTCCACGGTCTCGATCGGCAGCGTCGGGTCGTCCACGAAGTGCGACGAGCCCACCAGCCCCATCTCCTCCCCCGCGAACGCGCAGAACACCAGGTTGTGGACCGGATTGCGGTCCGAGATCCCCCACTCGGTCTTCCACCCCGCGACGCTCAGCATCGCCGCCACGCCCGAGGCGTTGTCGTCGGCGCCGAGGTGCGGCAGGCGCTGGTCGGGCGCCAGCGAGGATTCGCCGCCGTAGCCCAGGTGATCGTAGTGCGCCCCGATCACCATGGTGCGGCTGGTGTCCTTGCCTCCGATCCATCCCACCACGTTGCGGATCCGGGCCCGGGTGCGCTGGAGCGAGACCGTGACGCTCGCCGTCCCGGGCAGCGACACGCTGTGCGGGTGGGTGGAGCCGTCGATCGCCGCCTGGAGCTTGCCCAGCTCCAGGCCCGCGGGCTGGAGCAGGGCGGCCGCGGCCTTCTCGGACACCCAGCCGGCCAGGAGCCCGCTGGTCATGTAGCCGGCGCCGTCGGTGCGCGGCGGGCGCAGCGGCTCGCCGGCGTGCTCGCGCGGCGCGTTCACCACCAGCAGTCCGAGTGCTCCGTGCTCGCGGGCGTTGATCGCCTTGGTGCGGAGCTCGGCGTGCGGCGTGTTCACGTTGCCGTCGAAGCGGCTGGTGGAGTCCATCTCGCCGGGCTCGTTGCTCAGCACCAGCACCAGCTTGTCGTGCACGTCGATCCCGGCGTAGTCGTCGTAGTCGTAGCCGGGCGCGGTGATGCCGTAGCCCGCGAACACCACCGGCGCGGTGAGGGTGCCGTTGTTCGAGAAGCCGAGCGGCTGGAACGCCTCGCCCACCTCGAAGCGGGCGGTGCCGACCGACACCGCGCACGGCTGGCCGACCGCCACCCCGGTCGTCACCTCGACGTCCTGAAAGTAGGTGCCCTTGTCGCCCCCGGGCCTGAGCCCGAGCAGGCGCATCTCGCCCGCGATCAGCACCGCGGCCGAATCGAGCCCCGCGGTGCCGGCGCCGCGTCCCTCCATGCGCGGATCGGCCAGCTTCCGCACCATGTACATCACGGTCGCCGAGTCGGTCACCGCGCGGGGGCGCCCGGGCGGGAGCGGCATGTCGCGCTCCAGCGCGCCGGCGGGAACGTAGCGTCCGCCCATGCGCGGCTTGGGGCTCGCGCTCTGCTGAATGGCCATGGCGGCGTGCACGCCCGCCGCGGCGGCAGCGAGCGTGATGAGCAGCCCGGCGGCGAGCGCGGCACGCGCCCGGGGCGGGGAACGGTGGATCATCGAGCATCCTCCCAGATGAGCCGCATGCCTTTGAGGGTCAGCGCTTCGTCGACACGATTGATGGTTTCGCACTCGGGCGTGACGATCCCCGCGAGACCGCCGGTGGCGATCACCACCGGGGTGCCCTTCATCTCGAGCGCCAGGCGGCGTACCAGCGCGTCGACCTGGCCGGCCGCACCCCACAGCACGCCCGCCTGGAGCGATTCCTCGGTGGTGCGTCCCAGCGCGCGCGCCGGCCGGCGGAGCTCCACACGATGGAGGCGCGCGGCGCGCCGAAACAGCTCCTCGGCGGAGGTGGCGACCCCGGGCGTGATCGCCCCGCCCAGGTAGTCGCCCTGGCGCGAGATGCAGTCGAAGGTGGTGGCGGTGCCGAGGTCGACCACGATCGCCGGCGTGCCGTAGAGCGCGCGCGCCGCGATCGCGTTGGCGATCCGGTCCGCCCCCACCGCATTGCGGTCGCGGTAGCGGATCGCGAGCCCGTGCGCGGTGTCGGCGTTCACCTCGACCGGCGGGCGGCCGGCGAGGCGCCCGAGCGCTCCCGCCCACGGCTTGGTGAGCGCCGGCACCACCGAGCACAGCAC
>DATEMP010000033.1:0-3231 GCA_035275545.1 Candidatus Eiseniibacteriota bacterium
GGCGTCATGGCCTGCATCCGCGTCGTGTTGGCCGTGACTGGCATCGCTCCGAGTCGCGGCGTCGTGCGGCTCCTGGTGCGCCTCGCCAGCGTCATCGCCGCCACACGCGCCGACGAGCAACGCCGCGACAGCTGCGAGCAAGCGGGGGCTACAGCGTGTAGGCATAGAACGCCCCAGGCTCCGCGCCGCGGTCGTAGTACGAGATCCCGCAGCCGAAGAACACGTGGCCGCTCGCGACCGCGGCCGCGCCCGCGCGCGCCCACGACCGGCCCTACAGTTGGCTCGACCTCGAGCTCGCCCCCCACGGCCTCGAGGGGAAGGTCACCGCGCACATCATCGACCTGGCGCACGAGACCGGGATCGCCACGCCCGACACATTGCTCACCCGCGAAGGTCTCGCGCACCACGCCGCCGCACTCGAGGCGATGCTCGCCGGGCGGCTTGCGATCGCCGCCGACGGGGCACGCCTCCAGCCGATCTGGAGCGGCGCCGAGCCGGTTCCGGACCGCTCCGCGGTCGCCTTCACCTGGCGGTCCGCGTGGGCGCGCGTGCCCGGCACGCTCCGCATCGAGGGGCCGCTCTTCACGTACGAGCCGCAGCACGAGACCTATCTCAACGTCTACGAGTCGGGCGCGCTCCGGCACCAGGATCTGCTCGACCAGGGCCGTACGCGCTACGACCACTACACCGGCACCCGCCAGGGCTGGACGGCGGTGCTGCGCACCTTCCTGCTCGCCGGGATCCACCACATCTTCATCGGCCCCGACCACATCCTGTTCATCGTCGGCCTGCTGCTGCTCGGGGGGGGCGCGTTCAAGCTGCTCAAGATTGTCACCGCGTTCACGCTCGCCCACAGCGTAACGCTGGCGCTCGCCACACTGGGGTTGGTCAACCCGCCCGCGCGCCTGGTCGAGCCGGTGATCGCACTCAGCATCGTCGCGGTCGGGCTCGGCAACCTGCGGACGCGGAGCGGAGGCGCCGACGCGCGCGTGTGGGCGGCGATGGGCTTCGGGCTGATCCACGGCTTCGGGTTCGCGAGCGTGCTGCGCGACTTCGGCCTCCCGCGCGAGGCGCTCGGACTCTCGCTGTTCGCGTTCAACGCCGGCGTCGAGGTCGGCCAGGCCTGCATCGTCGCGATCGTCGCCCCGCTGCTCGCCCTGCTCCGCTGGCGCACCCCCGCCGGCGAGCGCCGCGTGGTCACCGTCGGCTCGCTGGGCGTCGCCCTCGCCGGCACCTGGTGGCTGATCGAGCGCGTCTTCATCCACCCCCCCAGCTAGGACCCGCCGCGGACGCCCCCACGAACCTGCTTGACGAACACTTTAGTTTCAACTAAAGTGTCGTCCATGACGTCGCCGATCGCCGTGCTCACCTCGCCGCGCCGCCGCGAGATCCTGCGCCTGGTGTGGACCGAGGAGCGGGCCGCGGGCGAGATCCATCGCGCGCTCGCGGACATCACGTTTGGCGCGGTCTCCCAGCACCTCAAGGCGCTCGACACCGGCGGCCTGGTGGCGATGCGCCGCGAGGGACGCCGGCGTCTCTACCGCGCGCGCCGCGAGGCGCTGGGGCCGGTGGCGTCCATGCTCGAATCCCTGTGGAGCGACGCGCTCTACCGGCTCACCCTGCGCGCCGAGCTCGAAGAGTCGCGGCGCGGCCCCCACCCCCATCGCCCCCGGCGGCGTGCGCGCCGGACTGGAGGACACCGATGACCCCGTCCGACCTCGTGCACCAACTCGATCGCCGCGTCCTGATCCGCGCCCGCGTCGAGACCGTGTTCCGCTACTTCACCGACTCGCAGCGCTGGGCCTCGTGGTGGGGACCGGGCTCGACCATCGAGCCCCGGCCCGGCGGCAAGGTGTTCATCCGCCATCCCAACGCGGTCGAGGTCTCGGGCGAGGTGCTCGAGATCGATCCGCCGCGGCGCATCGTCTACACGATCGGGCTCGGGGCCGGCCATCCGCAGAGCGACGGCGGCTCGCGCGTCACCATCGAGCTGGCGCCCGATCCCGCCGGCACCGTGCTCCACCTGCGTCACGCGTTCGACGAGGCCGAGGTGCGCGATCATCACGTGCAGGGCTGGCGCTATCAGCTCGCGGTGTTCGCGAACCGCGTCGCCGACGACGCGCTCGCGGGCGCCGACCAGACGGTCGACGCCTGGTTCGCCGCCTGGTCCGAGCCCGATGCGGCGCGCCGCGACGCGCTGCTCGCCTCGACGGTGGCGCGCGGCGTGTGCTTCCGCGACCGGTTCAGCCACGTCGACGGGCTCGCCGATCTCCAGCCGCACCTCGCGGCGGTACATGTCTTCATGCCCGGCACGAAGCTCGCGCGCACGGGCGGCGTGCGCCAGTGCCAGGGCACCGCACTCGCCGACTGGGTCGCCACCAAGGCCGACGGCGCCGAGATGGGGCGCGGCACGAACGTGTTCCGGTTCGATGCCGACGGGCGCATCGAGGAGGTGGTCGGGATCTGGGGCGGGTGAGCGCAGCGGGTTTGATTCGCGTCACCAAACTCGGAACTTCGTCTGCATCCAGGCGGGCCGTCCACCATCAGAGGGTCCGTGCTCGCGACCCGTTTCTGGACTGAGCCATCGCCAGAGTCCACCAGCACGACGTAATCGTCCAGATCTTGAGGATTAGAGCGATGCAGTCGACGGAAACGACACGGACCGCAGACATCCTCTCCCAGGTCACCGAGGCATTCCGGCTGCGCGGCTCGATGAGCGGCGTCATGTCGGTGACCCCGCCGTGGGGCTTCGCGATCCCGCGCAGCGATCACGCGGCACTGCTGGTGGTGACGCGCGGCCGCGTGTCGTTCGAGATGGAGGGCGTCACCGAGGCCCCGATCGAGCTCGCCCCCGGCGATGTGGTCGCGACTCCGCACGGGAATGCGTGCATCGTTCGGGACGATCCGCGCACGCCGGTGCGGATGAAGGACGAGATCGGCGACGGCGGGTGCCCCGGGTTCGGCGTCTCGCACGGAGGGCAGACCGAGTTCATCGGGCTCTGCTGCGAGCTGGAGGGCGGCCACGTCAATCCCGTGCTGCGGGCGCTGCCCTCGCTGATCCACTGCCCGGGCAGCGACGGGCGGGTCGCGAGCGGTCTCGAGCCCACCGTGCGGCTGCTCGCCATGGAGAGCGCGGGCACCACGCCCGGCCGCACCACCATCCTGAACCGCCTCGCCGAGGTGATCTTCGTCCAGCTCATCCGCACCTGGATCGAGTCGGACGAGCCGCGC
>DATEMP010000034.1:0-2569 GCA_035275545.1 Candidatus Eiseniibacteriota bacterium
GCTCGCGCGCGGGCACTTCTTCCAGCCCACCGTGTTCGGCTCGGTGCGCGCGGACGCGCGGGTGGCGGTCGAGGAGATCTTCGGCCCGGTACTGGCGCTGGTGAAGGTGGGGGGTCTCGAGGAGGCGGTCGCGGTCAACAACGCCTCCCGCTACGGGCTCTCGTCGTCGATCTTCACCGCCGACGTCAACCGGGCGTTCGCGGCGATGCGCGACCTCGAGACCGGCATCGTGTACGTGAACCACGGCACCACCGGCGCCGAGACCCACCTGCCCTTCGGCGGCACGCGCGGCACCGGCAACGGCCACCGCGAGGCGGGGCACACGATGCTCGACCCGTTCACCGAGTGGAAGAGCATCTACGTGGACTTCAGCGGCCGCCTGCAGCGGGCCCAGATCGACAACGCGTGAGCGCGCGCCCCGGCCGCACCCGGCGCGCCGCCCCCGCCACGACAACGGAGCGCGCATGAACCTCCACGAATACCAGGGCCGCGAGCTGTTCGCGCGCTTCGGGATCCCGGTGCTGCCCGGTCAGGTGGCCGATACGCCCGAGGAGGCGCGCGACGTCGCCGACAGCCTCGGCGGCACGGTGGTGCTCAAGGCGCAGGTGCTGGCGGGCGGGCGCGGCAAGGCGGGCGGCGTGCAGCTCGCGCACGATCCCGAGCAGGCGTACCAGAAGGCGCGCGACATCCTGGCGCTCACCATCAAGGGGCTGCCGGTGCGCAAGCTGCTGGTGGCGCGCGCCGCCGAGATCGAGCGCGAGCTCTACCTGGCGATCGTGCTCGACCGGGCGAAGAAGCTGCCGCTCATCATGCTCTCCGCCGAGGGCGGGATCGACATCGAGCAGGTGGCCAGGGACACCCCCGAGAAGATCGTGCGCCGGTGGATCCCGATCGAGGGCCTGCGCTCCTACCAGGCGCGCGCGCTGTTCCAGCCGCTGCTCCGGGACGGGAAGCTGGTCGCGCAGGCGGCCGACGTGCTGCTCAAGCTGTGGGCGGTCTACCGCGACGGCGACTGCACGCTCGCCGAGATCAACCCGCTGGTGGTGACGGGCGAGGGCAAGGTGATCGCCCTCGACGCCAAGGTGATCGTCGACGACAACGCCGAGTTCCGCCACCGCGAGTGGGAGAGCTGGCGCGATCCCTCCGACGAGACGCCCGGCGCCCGCAAGGCCCGCGAGCGCGGCCTGTCGTACGTGAAGCTCGAAGGCGACATCGGCTGCATCGTGAACGGCGCCGGGCTGGCGATGGCGACCATGGACCTGATCAAGCACTACGGCGGCGAGCCCGCGAACTTCCTCGACATCGGCGGCTCGTCCAACCCCGAGAAGGTGACCGCGGCGCTCGAGATCATCACCGGCGACGCGCGCGCCGAGGGGAACGGCGGCGTGCGCGCGATCCTGTTCAACATCTTCGGCGGCATCACCCGCTGCGACGACGTGGCGCGGGGCATCGTCCAGTCGCTCGGCTCGGGGACGCTCGCCTCGCTCAAGGCGCCGCTGGTCATCCGCCTCACCGGCACCAACGAGGCGGCAGGGCGCAAGATCCTCGCGGACGCCGGGCTCTCGGCCACCACCTCGATGGATGAAGGGGTGCGCGCGGTGATCGCGAAGGCGCAAGAGGTGACGGTATGAGCATCCTCATCGACCGCAACACGCGGCTGATCGTGCAGGGCATCACCGGGCGGGACGGCGGCTTCCACGCCCAGCAGATGCTCACCTATGGCACCCACGTGGTCGCCGGCGTCACGCCCGGCCGCGGCGGCGAGAAGGTGCACGGCATCCCGGTGTTCGACAGCGTCGCCGAGGCGGTGTCCGGCACCCGCGCCAACGCCTCGGTCATCTACGTGCCCGCCGCCGGGGCGGCCGACGCGATCTTCGAGGCGGCCGACGCGGGCCTCGCGCTGGTGGTGTGCATCACCGAGGGAATCCCGGTGCGCGACGCGATGGCCGCGTATCACCACGTCGCGAAGCTCCGCGGCGCCAACGGCAACGGCCGGCCGCGGCTGGTGGGCCCCAATTGCCCCGGCCTCATCAGCCCCGGCCAGAGCAAGGTGGGGATCCTCCCGGGCCAGATCTGCACGCCCGGCCCGGTGGGGCTGGTGTCGCGCAGCGGCACCCTCACCTACGAGGTGGTCCACCAGCTCACCCACGCGGGGCTCGGCCAGAGCACCTGCATCGGGATCGGCGGCGATCCGGTGATCGGCACCAGCTTCATCGACACGCTCGAGCTGTTCGAGGCCGACCCGCACACCGAGGCGATCGTGCTGATCGGCGAGATCGGCGGCAGCGACGAGGAGGAGGCGGCCCAGTTCATCAAGCGCCGCGTGCGCAAGCCGGTGGTGGCGTTCATCGCCGGCCAGACCGCGCCGCCCGGCAAGCGCATGGGGCACGCGGGGGCGATCATCTCCGGCGGCAGCGGCACCGCGGCCGAGAAGATGGCGGCGTTCCAGGCGGTGGGCGTGCCGGTGGCGCGCATCCCGTCCGAGATCCCGGGGCTGATCGCCGACGCGCTGGCGCGCCGCCGTCCCCGCCGCGCCGCAGCGACCCGCCCGGTCCGCGCCGCGGCTACG
>DATEMP010000035.1:0-27713 GCA_035275545.1 Candidatus Eiseniibacteriota bacterium
GTGAAGGACACCAAGGTGGTGAAGTCGATCGCCATGCTCGACGCCGCAGCGGTCGCGGCGGTCCGGCAGTGGGTGTTCAAGCCGGCGCTCTCGAACAACAAGCCGGTGGCGGTCTGGGTGGCGGTTCCGGTGCGCTTCACCCTGAACTGAGCGCGACCACATCGCGAGCGTAACGGCCCGGCGCGCCCCGCGTCGGGCCCTCGTTTATCCGCGCCGGTCCCCCCCGAATTGACGCTTATCGGGCTACTCCGTACCTTCCATCGTTCCCGTCATCTGCCGGAGTTCCTCTCTACCCCCCGAGTGATCGGAGGTCCGGATGGAGTTGCAGAGCAGCCAGGCCGTTGGCGCCGCGGCGCCCGAAACCGCGGCCCCGGGAACGTCGCTCTCCGTGTTCCAGCGCGCGGTCGCCGTGTTCGTGCGCCCGGGCTCCGCCTGGGGGGGCCTCGAAACCCGTGTCCAGTGGTGGTTCCCGCTGATCGTCATGATCGTCTTCAGCGCCGCCTTCTCCGCGCTGCTCCACGATCGTGCGCTGATGCCCATGATCACCGAGAGCTGGGAGCAGGCGGTCGCCGACGGCCGCATGACCGGCGAGCAGGTGGACCGCATGACCGCGTTCATGAGCGGTCCCGCGGGAATGGCAATCACGATCGGACAGCAGGCGATCGCGGTGCCCATCCTCTTCATGCTCGCGGCCCTGATCGTGTGGTTCGGCGTCGGGTTCGTGCTCGGCAAGAAGTTCCGGTTCCGGCTCGCGCTCGAGTGCGCGGCCTGGTCGTCGCTCATCACCATTCCCGGCCAGTTCCTGACCGGGGCCCTGGCGTGGAGCAAGCAGACGATGAAGGGACTCCATACCGGCCTCGGGGTCCTGGTGCCGGAGAGCGATCCGGTCACCAAGCTCCAGACCGGGCTGGCGTTCTTCCTGGACGCGATCGGCCCGCTCTCGATCTGGTACCTGGCGGTGCTGATCATCGGGGCCTCTGCGCTCTCGGGGGCACCGCGCAAGTCGACCGCCTGGGTGCTGGGCGGGCTGTACCTGGCATTGATGGTCGGTTTCGCGGTGCTCGCGGGCATGATGAGCCGCGGTGGATGAGCCGCTGCAACTTTTGGGATCGCGGCGCGTAGGCACGACACGCCCCGGGGAGCGACTCCGTGGGCGACTCCTGGATCGTGGGGGAGAGACGGGCATGAGGACGCGGGGACTGGTGCGTTCGGTTGCGGTCGCGGGGTTGTTCGGGGCGTTCCTGTGCGGTCCGGCCCAGGCCCAGACGCTGACGGCGGACGCGGCCGTGAAGACCGCGATGGATCACAGTGGCCTGGTGGTGGGTGCCCGGGCCGGGGTCATGAGCGCGCGGGGGAGCTCCCTGTCGGCGTACGGCGGCATCCTGCCCAACGTGAGCGCGGCACTGTCGCGCGCGGAATCGCGCACCACGAACGAGACCGGCTCGACCGTGTTCCTGGGCGTGCCGGAGGTCATCAATCCCAACGATTCCCGGTCCAGCCGCACCTCGCCGGTGGTCTCGGTGAGCTGGGGCATCCTGCAGCCTTCGTCCTGGGCGAACCTCTCCGCCGCGCGCTCGAACTCGAAGTCCGCGCGGTTCACGCTCGACGCGACCCGGAACGACGTGGCGCTTTCGGTGCGCCGGCAGTTCTACGAAGTGGTCAAGGCGATCAAGCTCGCCGAGGTGTCGGAGGGCTCGCTCCAGCTCGCGCGCGACGACGAGCGCCGCGTGAAGGCCATGTTCGAGGTGGGCTCGGTCTCCAAGAGCGACCTGCTCAAGGCCCAGGTGCGCACCGCGCAGAGCGAGGTCTCGCTGCTCCAGGCGCGGCAGGCGATCACTGTCAACCGCATCGAGCTGGCGCGCCAGATGGGTGTCGACGAGGCGGGGCTCGGGAACGTGGATACCCTGCTGACCACCGAGGGCGAGAGCCGCACGCTGGACGAGGCGGCGCTGCTCGCGGAAGCCGGCACCCGCCGTCCGGACCTGGTCGCCGCCGAGGCGAGCCTGGCTTCTGCGCGCGCGAGCCATGGCGCCGCGCGGCTCGGCCGCCTGCCCTACGTCACCGCGAGCGGCTCGATGAGCTTCAACCCCAAGTCGAACTTCACCAACACCGATCGCACCACCGGGCTCGAGGTGACGGGTGACAACCGGGCGGACAAAGACCTGAGCGCGCAGGTGGCGCTGCGCTGGGACATCTTCAGCCTGTCGACCGTCGACGCCCGCATCGCTTCGAGCCGCGCCGCGCTGATCAACGCGCAGGAGGAGCGCGACGCGCTGCGCAGGAATCTCGCCGGCGAGGTACGGCAGGCGATCCTTGCCTACCGCGAGGCGAACGAGAGCCGGGTGGCGGCTCAGCGGGGCGTGGAATCCGCCACCGAGAATCTCAAGCTGACCCAGGAGAAGTACAACGTGGGATCGGCGACGATCCTCGAGCTGATCGACGCGCAGGTACAGCTGGAGACGGCCAAGAGCGACTTGGTCCGGGCGCTGGCCGCCATCAAGGTGGCCGAGGCGCAGATCAACCGGGTCCGCGGCCAAGCGCAGTGACGCGGTACCGAGAAGAGAGGACGCGATGAAGAAGAAATGGATCTGGATCGGGGCGGGCGCCGTGCTGCTCATCGTCCTGGTCGTCGCCAACATGGCCCGCTCTTCCGGGGGCAAGGCCCAGTCCGTGCAGCTCGCCAAGGTGCGGGTCGAGGACGTCACCGCGCGCGTCAAGGCGCCCGGCAAGATCGAGCCCAAGACGCAGGTCAAGGTGAGCGCCGACGTGCCAGGCAAGATCATCAAGCTGGCGGTCGAGGAGGGGGACCCGGTGCGCAAGGGTCAGCTCCTGCTGCAGCTCGACGACACCCAGTACCGCTCGACCTGGAACCAGGCCCGGGCGTCGCTGTCGTCGGCACGGGCGCGCTTCACCGACGCCAAGGCGTCACTCAAGGTGGCCGAGGACAACTACACGCGGCAGAAGTCGCTGTTCGACCAGAAGCTGCTCTCCCAGGCGGAGTGGGATCGCGCCACCGCGAGCATCGAGACCGCCCGTTCGACCGCGGCGACCTCGCAGGAGGAGGTGTCGCGCGCCGAGGCGGCGATCACCGCGGCCGCGGACAACCTCAGCAAGTGCCGGTTCGTGGCGCCCTTCGACGGGGTGGTGAGCGCGCTCAACGTCGAGCAAGGTGAAATCGTCATGATCGGCACCATGAACAATCCCGGCACCCAGATCATGGTGGTCTCGGACCTCTCGCGCATGATGGTGCGCGCGGACGTGGACGAGGCGGACATCGTCGACATCCGTCACGGGCAGAAGGCGCGCATCACGGTGGACGCGCTGCCCGACACCTCGTTCGCCGCCACGGTGATCGAGATCGGCAACACCGCCAAGCGCAGCCTCTCGGGCGCGGTCGCCGAAGGGCAGACCAACTTCGAGGTCCAGGTGGTGTTCGACAACTCGGTGCCCGAGGTGCGTCCCGGCATGACCGCCGACATCGAGGTGGAGACCGGCACGCATGCCAAGGCCAAGGCGGTGCCGATCCAGGCGGTCGTGGTGCGCACCGATCGCGAGCTGGAGCGCGCCAACCGCAAGCCCGGCCAGAAGGCGCGGCGCTCGGAGGCCAACGCGGCCGAAGAGGACACCGCCGGCCGCAAGGAGAAGGAGATCACCGGTCTGTTCGTGGTGAAGAACGACGTCGCGACGTTTGTGCCGGTGAAGGCGGGGCTCGCCAGCGAGACGATGATCGAGATCACGGGCGACCTGAAGGAAGGCGACATGGTGGTCTCGGGTCCGTACAAGGCCCTGCGCGAGCTCAAGCCGGGTGCCAAGGTCAAGCGCGAGGGCGCCGGCGGCGGCGGGAAGAAGAAGGGCTAGCGCATGCTCATCAGCATCCGGGGGCTGCATCGCGTCTACGAGGTGGGGTCGGAGAAGGTCCACGCCCTGGACGGCGTCGATCTGGACATCGCCCAGAACGAGTACGTGGCGATCATGGGGCCGTCGGGCTCGGGCAAGTCGACGCTCATGAACCTGATCGGGTGTCTCGACACCCCGACCAGCGGCTCCTACAAGCTCAAGGAGCACGAGATCGGCACCATGTCCGACGACGAGCTGGCGCGGATCCGCAACCAGGAGATCGGGTTCGTGTTCCAGACCTTCAACCTGCTCTCGCGCGCGGACGTGCTCCACAACGTGGAGCTGCCGCTGGTCTACGCGGGCGTCAAGCACGAGGAGCGGCGGCGGCGCGCCAAGGAGTCGATCGAGCTGGTGGGCCTCACCGATCGCATCAAGCACAAGCCCAACGAGCTCTCGGGCGGCCAGCGCCAGCGCGTGGCGATCGCACGTGCGCTGGTGAACAAGCCGAGCATCATCCTGGCCGACGAGCCGACCGGGAACCTCGACACCCACACGGGAGACGAGATCATGGCGGCGTTCAAGCGCATCTGGGAGCAGGGGAACACCGTGATCCTGGTGACGCACGAGGCCGACATCGCCGCCCACGCACGCCGGGTGGTGCGCATGCGCGACGGCCGGATCGAGAGCGACGTGCGCCAGGACACGGCGACCATGGTGGGAGCGGCGCGATGAACCTGCGCGAGAGTGCCGGCATCGCCCTGGGCGCGCTGCGCGCGAACAAGATGCGTTCGTTCCTCACGCTGCTGGGCACGATCATCGGCGTCATGTCGGTGATCGCGGTCCTCTCGTTCGTCGAGGGTCTCAACCGCTTCGTGTCCGAGAAGCTCCTGAACGCCGGCGCCAACGTGTTCTGGGTCGATCCCTGGGGCTTCGTCACCAGCCAGGAAGCCTGGGAGAAGGTGAAGGACAACCCGGCCATCACCCTCGACGACCTCGATGCGCTCCGGGTCTCGGTGCCGCACGCGGCGATGGTGGTCGGTCAGGCCGACACACGCGCGCTGGCGCGCTTCCGCGAGAAGGAGGTGCGGTCGGTCAACATTCGCGGGCGCGGCGCGGGGTATGACGTGATCGACGACATCTCGATCGCGAACGGTCGGCACCTCACCGACCTCGACGACCAGCGCCGCCGCATGGTGTGCGTGCTGGGCTCGGAGGTTGCCCAGGAGCTGTTTCCGCACGGCGACCCCATCGGGCAGCCGGTGCGCCTCGGCGCCGAGAGCTATGAGGTGGTGGGCGTGACCGCCGACAAGGGCAAGATGTTCGGGCAGAGCCAGGACCGGTTCGCGGCGATCCCGATCCGCACCTTCCAGAAGTACAAGCAGGAGCGGGGCAGCTTCGGCATCGCGGTCAAGAGCATCGACCAGGCGTCGATGCCGACCGCGCAGCAGGAGGTGCGGAACGTGCTGCGCGGCCGCCGCCACCTGCGCCCCGGGCAGCCGGACAACTTCGGCATCACCACCTCCGAGAACGTCATGGAGCTCTACCACAACCTCACCGGCGGGATCTTCGTGGTCACCGTGGGTGTGGCCGCGATCTCGCTGCTGGTGGGCGGGATCGTCATCATGAACATCATGCTGGTCTCGGTCACCGAGCGGACCCGCGAGATCGGGATCCGCAAGGCGATGGGCGCGCGGCGGCGCGACATCCTCGCCCAGTTCCTGGTCGAGGCGACCACGCTGTCCCTGAGCGGCGGGCTGATCGGCATCGGCGTGGGGGTGGGCCTGGCGCTCCTTGCGGGCGCGGTGTCCCCGCTGCCGACCGCGGTGAGCTGGCCGGCGATCATTCTCGGCATCGCCATGTCCGCGGGGATCGGGATCTTCTTCGGCTCGTATCCGGCCTGGCGCGCCGCGCGTCTCGATCCCATCGAAGCGCTGCGGTACGAGTAGCCGATGAACCTCTACCTGCTCCGCGAGACGCTCGGCATGGCGGCGCGTGCGCTGGTCGCCAACCGGCTGCGCTCGATCCTGGCCCTGCTCGGGATCGTCATCGGCGTGGGCACGGTGATCGGCATGGTGTCGCTCATCAACGGCTTCCAGCGCTCGTTCCAGAAGAGCATCCAGTCGTTCGGCAACGAGACCATCTACATCCGACGCATCCGCCCGGGCATCAACTTCGGCGACTTCCCGGACAGCCTGCGCAAGCGCAAGGCATTCACCATGGCGGATGCCGCGGCGATCCTCGAGCGCTCGCCGGCGGTCAAGGCGATCGCGCCGTTCAAATGGCCCTGGGACGACATCCAGATCTCGCGCGAGGGCAAGGTCGCACGGGGCGTGCTCTTCTACGGCACCAACGAGCAGTACCTCACCACCCACGGCAACGACCTGGCGCACGGCCGCTTCTTTACCAGCGAGGAGGTGGAGCGCAAGGCGAACGTGATCGTGCTCGGCAAGGACACGCGCGAGGCGCTGTTCCAGGACCGGAGCGGGCTGGGCGAGAAGGTGCACGTCAACGGCATCCCGTTCACCGTGATCGGCGAGTACGAGGCGCGCGGGCGGATGATGGGGAACAACTTCGACCAGGCGGGCGCGATTCCCTACTCGACCATGGACAAGTACTTCCCGGCGCCGCAGGAGGCGCCGCCGTGGTTCCCGAAGCGCGGCGAGCTGTTCCTGGACGCGATCGCGGTCTCGCCGGAGATGAACGACCAGGCGCAGCAGCAGATCATCGAGGTGCTGCGCATCCGGCGCCACCTGCCCAGCAACAAGCAGAACGACTTCGTGGTGTTCACCGACGACGCGTTCCTGTCGCTCTACAACACCATCACCGGCGGCATCTTCGCGCTCATGGCGCTGATCTCGTCGATCTCGCTGGTGGTGGGCGGCATCGGCGTCATGAACATCATGCTGGTCGCGGTCACCGAGCGCACCCGCGAGATCGGCGTGCGCAAGGCGCTCGGTGCGCCGCAGAAGGCGATCCTCAGCCAGTTCCTGGTGGAGGCGGTGCTGCTCACCGCGGCGGGCGGGGCGATCGGCGTGGGGCTCGGGGCGACCATCTCGTGGGTGATCCACGTGGCGAGCAAGATGCCGACCTACGTGTCGCTGTGGTCGGTGATCACCGGCATCACGGTCTCGGCGATCGTGGGGGTGTTCTTCGGGTTCTACCCGGCGATGCGCGCCGCGCGCCTCGATCCGGTCGACTCCCTCCGCTACGAGTAGCGGGAGGGCGCGCGCTCAGCGCGCGTAGCGGGGCGCGCCGTCAGCGCGCCTTCTTCCCGAGCTTCTTGAACGCGGGATCCTTCGGGAACGATTGCTGCGCGACCCGGGCGAACACCGCCTGGCCGCCGAAATCCCCGGACTGCCGGGGCTTCCCGTCCCTCCAGACCGAGAACTCGCCGCACTTGAAGCACAGCAGCACGTCGACCGGCACGCCAGTGCTGGTGAAGCGCACGTCGACGCCCGGCGCGAAGCCCCCGCACAGCTTGATCTCGCCGCGGATCCGGGGCAGGTAGAGGCCGGACTCACGCAGGGTCTCGGTCAGCTCGTCCATCAGCGCCCGGTCGGGCTCGGGCGCCTCGCCCACGATCGGCCAGGGGCCGATCCGCTTCTCGCGGTCCGGTGGCTGGTCGAACACCGGGTGGTCGGGATCGAGCCGGAACACCCGCACGTCCAGCGCCTCCCGCATGTGCTGGCGCAGCTCGGGATCGAGCGTCGGGGGCCACAAGCCGCGCGCCGAGAGGCTGTCGCGGATCTGGGCGAATCGGTCGTGCGGCGGCGACGTCATCCGGTAGGTGGGCCGCAGCGTGTCGCCCGCGGCGAGCGTGAGCGGCACGGTCAGCGGCGGGCTCCCGATCTGGGCGATGCGGAGGGTGATGCTTCCGGTCGGCACGTCGAGACGGAACCGGCCGCGCTCGTCGGTCTGGGTGCCGATCTTGGTGCCGGACACGATGACGTTCGCGTATTGAATCGCCTCGCCGTCGGCCTCGCGAACCACGGTCCCCAGGATCACCGCGACCTTGGCGGGGTCGTCCGCGAGCCCGGAGGCCGCGATCATCAGGCCCATGGCACACGCCGCCGCCGCCATCGCACGACGCGTCGTCATCGAGAGTCGCATCAGGAATTCTCCGCGGCCAGCATAGCATCCACCGGTCGTGACGGCCGTGATATGGTGGCTGCCCCATGTCGATCGAAGCGCAGCCCGTGACATCTCCCCGCAGGAAAGCGTCCGCGGACGGGCCGGGTGCCGACGCCCCCCGCAATGTGGTGGGCCCCGAACCGGCCGAGACCCGCCCGGTCTCCGTCCTATCGGATATCGTCATTCGCGGGGCCCGGGAGCACAACCTTCGCAACCTCTCGCTGAGGCTCCCGCGGCAGCGCCTGATCGTGATTACAGGGGTCTCGGGCTCGGGCAAGTCGTCGCTGGCGTTCGACACCCTCTACGCCGAGGGCCAGCGCCGCTACGTCGAGTCGCTCTCCGCCTACGCGCGCCAGTTCCTGGGCCAGATGGAGAAGCCCGACGTGGACGCGATCGAGGGGCTCTCCCCGGCGATCGCGATCGAGCAGCGCGGCGCGGGCTCGAACCCGCGCTCGACCGTGGGCACGATCACCGAGATCCACGACTACCTGCGGCTCCTGTTCGCGCGCCTGGGCACCCAGTTCTGCCCCAAGTGCGGGACGCGGATGGAGCGGCAGAGCGTCCAGGAGATGGTGGACACGCTCGCGGCCCAGTTCGCGGGCGAGCGCATCCAGCTGCTGGCGCCGCTCGCCCGCGGGCGCAAGGGCGAGTTCAAGAAGGAGCTCGAGGACGTGCGCAAGCAGGGGTTCCTGCGCGCGCGCATCGACGGGGATTGGATCGAGCTCGACGAGATCCCGAAGCTCGCCCGCCACAAGCGCCACGACATCGCGATCGTGGTCGACCGCGTGCGTGTCGAGCCCGGGGCGATGAGCCGGCTCGCCGACTCGCTCGAGACCGCGCTCAAGCTGGGCGAGGGGCTGGTGGCGGTCGCGCGTGCGCCCGCGTCGGGCGCGATGCCCGGCAGCGACCAGGACCTGCTCCTGAGCCACGGCGCCGCGTGCCCCAGCTGCGGCACCAGCGTCGAGGAGCCGCAGCCTCGCAGCTTCTCGTTCAACTCCCCGTACGGCGCCTGCCGCACCTGCGACGGGCTCGGCACCCAGCTCGAGGTGGACGCGGGGCTGGTGGTGCCCGACCCCTCCAAGTCGATCGACGAGGGCGCGGTCGCGGCATGGGGGGACGCGCAGGGGACCTGGGTGGGCGGCACCGTCAAGGCGCTCGCCAGGCACTTCGGCTTCTCGCTCAAGACGCCGTGGAAGAAACTGCCGAAGAGTGTGCAGCGCCTGCTCCTGTTCGGCACCGGCGACGAGGAGGTGCGCTTCGAGTTCCGCACCAAGAAGGGCTCGGCGTTCATCCACAGGAGCACCTACGAGGGCGTGATCCCGAGCCTCAAGCGGCGCTTCCGCGACACCAAGAGCGACCACGTGCGGCGCTCGATCGGGAGCGTCATGAACCCGACGCTCTGCCCGTCGTGCGGCGGCGCGCGCTTGAGGCCCGAGAGTCTGGCGGTGCGGATCGACGGCCGGAACATCGGCGAGTGGTCGGCGCTCTCGGTGGGGACGGCGCGCGAGCAGATCACCGCGCTCCGGTTCGACGGCGTCCACGACACGATCGCCCAGCCGATCATGAAGGAGCTGCGCGGGCGGCTCGGGTTCCTCGACGACGTGGGGCTCGGCTACCTGACATTGGACCGCTCCGCAGGCTCGCTGGCGGGAGGCGAGGCGCAGCGCATCCGGCTCGCCACCCAGATCGGCTCCCAGCTCACCGGCGTGCTCTACATCCTCGACGAGCCCTCGATCGGGCTCCATCCGCGCGACCAGCTCCGGCTGCTCGAGACGCTCGAGCGCCTGCGCGATCTCGGCAACACGGTGGTGGTGGTGGAGCACGACCGCGACACCATGGAGGCGGCGGACTTCATCGTCGACTTGGGCCCTGGCGCCGGGCGGCACGGCGGGGACCTGGTGGCGGCGGGATCGCCCGCCGAGATCCGCGCCAACCCGGAATCGCTCACCGGCCGCTACCTGTCGGGCACGCGCTCGATTCCGGTGCCGGCCGCGCGCCGGCCGGGGAACGGGCAGACCCTGGGCGTGACCGGGGCGCGGGCGCACAACCTGAAGGACCTCGACGTCGAGTTCCCACTCGGGGCGCTGGTGTGCGTCACCGGCGTCTCGGGCTCGGGCAAGAGCACGCTGGTCAACGACATCCTGCTGGCGGCGCTGCTGCGGCGGTTCGGCGGCACCGGCCCGCTGCCGGGCCCGCACCGCGCGCTCTCCGGCGTGGCGAACATCGACAAGGTGGTCGACATCGACCAGAGCCCGATCGGGCGCACGCCGCGCTCGAACCCGGCGACCTACACCGGCGCGTTCGGATTCGTGCGCGACCTGTTCGCGAAGCTGCCCGAGGCCAAGGTGCGCGGCTACGGGCCCGGGAGGTTCTCGTTCAACGTCAAGGGCGGGCGCTGCGAGAACTGCCAGGGCGACGGCCTGATGAAGATCGAGATGCACTTCCTGCCCGACGTGTTCGTGCGCTGCGACGTGTGCCACGGGCGCCGCTACAACCGCGAGACCCTCGAGGTCATGTTCAAGGGCCGCTCGATCGCCGACGTGCTCGAGATGACGGTCGAGGAGGCACGCGACTTCCTGGCCGCGATCCCGCCGCTCAAGCGCAAGCTCGACACCCTGGTCGACGTGGGGCTGGGCTACATCCACCTGGGGCAGTCGGCGACCACGCTCTCCGGGGGCGAGGCGCAGCGGGTCAAGCTGGCCACCGAACTCTCGCGTGTGGCGACCGGCCGGACCCTGTACATTCTCGACGAGCCCACGACCGGGCTCCACTTCGAGGACGTTCGGGTCCTGCTGGAAGTTCTGCAGGCTCTGGTGGAGAAGGGGAACACGGTGATCGTGATCGAGCACCAGCTCGACGTCATCAAGAGCGCCGACTGGATCGTGGACCTGGGTCCCGAGGGCGGGGACAAGGGCGGCACGATCGTCGCCACCGGAACGCCCGAGGCGGTGGCGCGCGTGCGCGCCTCGCACACCGGCCAGGCCCTGCGCGGCGAGCTCACGACGTGAACCCCACCACGCCCGCCACTGCCGAGAAGCCGGCCACGCGCGCCGGCGGGCGTGCCGCCACCATGAAGGCGATCGTCAAGGCCGCTCCCGGCCCGGGCGCCGAGGTGCGCGAGGTGCCGGTCCCGACCTGCGGCCCGGGCGAGCTGCTGCTCAAGGTGAAGCGCGCCGGCGTATGCGGGACCGACCTCCACATCTTCGAGTGGGACCGCTGGTCCGAGGGGCGGCTCAAGCCGCCGGTGACGCTCGGGCACGAGTTCGTGGGCGAGGTGGTCGAGCGCGGCGCCGGGGTGACCGAGTTCAAGCCCGGCGAGCGGGTCTCGTGCGAGAGCCACATCGTCTGCCAGCACTGCGTCGCCTGCCGCACCGGGAATGCGCACGTGTGCGAGAACACGCGCATCCTGGGCGTGGACGTGAACGGCGGCTTCGCCGAGCTGGTGGCCGTGCCGGCGGTCAACGCCTGGCGGGCGCCCGCGAACATCCCGATCGAGGTGGCCGCGGTCATGGAGCCGCTCGGCAACGCCGTGCACACCGCGTTCGCCGGGCCGCTCTCGGGGTGCAACATCGCGGTCACCGGCTGTGGCCCGATCGGACTGTTCGCGATCGCCGTGGCGCGCGCCGCGGGCGCCGCCCGGGTCTTCGCGACCGACGTCGCGCCCTACCGGCTCGAGATCGCGCGCAAGATGCACGCGGACGCGGTGATCGACGTGTCGAAGGAGAGCTTCGTCGACCGGGTGCGCGAGCTGACCGGCGGCCAGGGCCTGGACGGCGTGCTCGAGATGTCCGGCAACCCGCAGGCGGTGCGCGACGGGCTGGCGTCGCTGCGCGGCGGCGGCCGGCTCTCGCTGCTCGGGCTCCCCAAGGAGTCCTTCGAGCTGGACTGGAACCGGCTCGTGATCTTCAAGGGCGCGACCATCCACGGCATCATCGGGCGCCGCATGTACGAGACCTGGTACCAGATGGACAACCTGCTGGGCTCGGGACGGCTCGACATCCGCCCGGCGATCACCCACGTCATGCCCATGCAGGACTTCGAGGCCGCGATCGCGCTGCTGCGCTCCGGGAAGGCCGGCAAGGTGGTGCTGGTGCCGTGGGGCGAGAAGGAGTGAGGGAATCATGTTCGACGCGATGAAGCCCCAGATCCAGGCCGAGCTCGAGAAGATCCGCGCCGCCGGTCTGTGGAAGGACGAGCGGGTGCTCGGCTCGGCCCAGGGGGCCGAGGTGAAGCTCGCCGACGGCCGCGAGGTGCTGGTGTTCTGCGCCAACAACTACCTCGGGCTCTCGAGCCATCCCGACGTGATCGCCGCCGCCCATCGGGCGCTGGACGAGCGCGGCTACGGGCTCTCCTCGGTGCGCTTCATCTGCGGCACCCAGGATCTCCACAAGACGCTCGAGAAGAAGATCGCCTCGTTCCTGAAGACCGACGACACCATCCTCTACGCGGCGTGCTTCGACGCCAACGGCGGGGTGTTCGAGCCGCTGCTGGGCGAGGAGGACGCGATCATCTCGGACGCGCTGAACCACGCCTCGATCATCGACGGCGTGCGCCTGTGCAAGGCGCAGCGCTGGCGCTACGAGAACAACGACATGAAGGACCTGGAGCGCTGCCTGAAGGAGGCGGACGCCAAGGGCTGCAAGCAGAAGCTGATCGCCACCGACGGCGCGTTCAGCATGGACGGCACGGTCGCGAATCTCGCCGCGATCTGCGACCTGGCCGACCGACACCGCGCGATGGTGATGGTGGACGACTGCCACGGCACCGGGTTCCTGGGCGCGACCGGTCGTGGCAGCACGGAGCACTGCGGCGTCATGGGGCGGGTCGACATCATCACCGGCACGCTGGGCAAGGCGCTGGGTGGGGCGCTGGGCGGGTTCACCAGCGGGCGCAAGGAGATCATCGAGCTGCTGCGCCAGCGCTCGCGGCCGTATCTGTTCTCGAACACCCTGCCGCCCGCGGTGGTGGGGGCGTCGATCGCGGTGTTCGATCTGCTCTCCGCGAGCACGACGCTGCGCGACAAGCTGGCCGCGAACACCAAGCGATTCCGTGCGGCGATGACCGCGGCCGGGTTCGAGATCAAGGCCGGTGAGCATCCGATCGTCCCGATCATGCTCTACGACGAGCGGCTCGCCCACGACATGGCTCGGCGGCTGCTCGAGCAGGGCATCTACGTGATCGGCTTCTCCTACCCGGTGGTGCCCAAGGGCCAGGCGCGCATCCGCGTCCAGCTCTCCGCCGCGCACGAGCCGCGCCACATCGACCGCGCGGTCGAGGCGTTCAGCGCCGTGGGTCGTGAGCTGGGCGTGCTCAAGGCTGCGGCGGGGAAGGCGTAGCCGCCGGGCGCCGGTCACCATCTCCGGGGAGAGTTATCCGCGCCGGAACGAGTGAGTTGGTTGCGCTCCGTCAACGGCGTTGACATGCCCCAAGCCCGCGCGACGGCGCTACATCGCAATTCGGCTGTCCACGTCGTTGACACCTCTGCCCGCCCAGGGAGTGCTCAGGGATGTGACCCGCGGGTCGGTTCCTTGGAGCGCAACGACGCCCGGTCCAATCCCTCCGGCAATCCTTGGGGAAAGCGGGCGTACGGCCGGGCATCCTCCCAGTTCGACGACCTGATGGTCGTCCGCGCGGCGCGAGATTCCGAGGCGCTTTGTACGGCGCCGGTGATGATCCATACCGGCGCCGAGAGGAGCAACCAGGCGCCATGGGATGCGGTCGACAGCGTTCCGGCAAGCGTCCATCCGGCGAGCAATCCCGAGTTCGCCTCGTAGGCCGTGAGCGTCGCCTCGATCACGTGCGCCGTCGGCAGGGCGATGCACGCTCCGTGCTCGAGCATGTAGACGCTGTCCGCTTGAATCGCCAGGAGCTCTCCTTCGTGGTTGGCTCGCCGGGAATCGCCTTTCATCTGGAGCGAAAGCCAGCCGCCGTGGGCCGCGCGCTGGGCGTCGACCGCCGGCGAAAGCCAACCCTTCGGCGCGGTCGATTTCGCGCAGCCGGCAAGACAGCACCCGGCGAGAAGAGCCGCGCAGGCCCAGCGCGAGCTATGGATGGGCATAGCGGCTTCCCCAGAACGTGCGCTCCATGCCTGCCTCCTGCGCCTTGAACTCGGGCGCCAGGACGCGAAGGGCTTCGGCCGGTTGCGCGAGCATCATGGCCGCGCGCTGGGGATTCTCCTCGGCGAGCCAGGCGTCTCGCATCCACTCGAGGTAATAGCCACGAGTTTCGAGAAACAGCTCGTGCGGGCGGCCGGCCGCCGGCAACCGGAAGCGAAAGATGTACTCGTCGCCGGGCTGGGTGGTGAGCGCGCCATCGCGTGCCACGGTCCCGGCGGCGTTCGGCCCGGCCCGCTCGACCACGACCGGTCGCAGGCGGATCGGTGCCGCGCTCCCGGAGAGCCGCGCGAGCGCGACCCAGTCGAGTCGCCACAGGCCGCGGGCCATCTGGAGCCGGACGTGGAGCGGCTTTCCCGCGACGCGCGGCAACGGCAACACGCGCACGTCGGCGGCGAGGGGGCCGGTCTCGGTATCCTCTCCGGCTCGGAGCCAGGTGCCGTCCTCGCTCCGCACGAAGACTTCGATGCCGCCCAACGCGCGTCCGATCCCGTCGGTCCGCATCGGGAGATCCCCGCCGCCCCGCTCCAGCGTCGCAAGCCAGTGGCCCGCGGAGCGGCCCATGTAGGCGAGCGCCTGGTAGTAGAGGTAGGTGGTGAGGAGCGTTTGTCGCCTGGCGAGGACCAGCCCGAGCGGCCCGTCCTCCACGTCCGAAAACTCCAGTTCGATCCGCTCGCGCGCGGCGAGATCGGTCGAGTCGGCCAGGCTCAGGCGCTCGACGCCGTCGAACGCGAGGAGGGCGGCGCGGCAGTCTCCTTCGGGCCCTGCGCATCGGGAAGGCGGGGCGGTCAGCCGGCCGCGCAGGAACTCGCCCGCGGCGGTGGCAAAGACCCGCTCGTCCATGGCACGCGGCACGGCGAGCAGCTCCACGTGTCGGACGACGTGGGTCTCGAGCGCCTCGTTCCTCATGCGAACCTCGAGCTCCCCCTTGGGCTCCGCCACCCGGTAGAGCGCATCGACGTCGGTCGCCTCGAGCGACGGAAGAATGCTCGACGAGAAGCCTTCCGCCTGGAGCTGCAGATGGGTCCCGTCGGAGATGTAGAAGGTGGGGCAGGAGCCGAAGCAGGCCTTGGGATTGGCGATGCAATAGGCGGTGAGCGCGAGCGAGGCGACCGTCACCACGGTTAGCGCGGCCACCGAGCTGGAGGTCTGGACGACATTCGTCTCGAAGAGCGCCACGGAATCGAGCGGGACGGTGAACGAACCCTGGGCGATGATGCTGCGGTTCACGTCCAGCGCGTCGCCGCGCCCGGAGACGGTTCGGGCGACGGGATCCGCGCTCCACTCGCCCAGCACCAGCACGCGGCCGTCCCGCAGGTGCGCCTTGAGCAATGGAGCCGTCCGGTCGAGCGAAGCAGCCCGATCGGGCGCGGTGAGCGTGCGGCTCAGTCGCTTCACGCTGCATCCCGCGAGGAGCGAGATCGTGAGGGCGCACAAGACGAGGGCACGGCACACCAACGGCCACCTCCGAGCGCGAGACGTGGGGAACCGTACAGGTCTCCGGAGACCCGGTCCAGATACCTCATGGTCGACGGGGCCCAGGCGAAGGTGGGGCTCTCGGACGTCCGCGCCTTGACCCTCCCCGGGGCATTCGCTAACTTCCGTCCGCCTCACCACTAAGGGAGTCTGCCGTGGAGCCCGTGACCGCTCTCAAACGCACACCATTTCACGCCTTCCACCGGGCCGCCGGCGCCAAGCTCGTGGATTTTGCGGGCTTCGAGATGCCGCTGCGCTACACGGGCGACGTGCGCGAGCACCAGAAGGTGCGCACGGCGGTGGGCCTGTTCGACATCTCGCACATGGGCGAGTTCCACGTGCGGGGCAACGAAGCGGCGGCGTTCCTGGGCAAGGCGCTCGCCAACGACGCCTCCGGCATGAGCGCCGGTCAGGCCATGTACACCACCATGTGCCGGCCCGATGGCGGGATCGTGGACGATTTGTATGTCTACCGTTCCCGCGATCACTTCATGCTGGTTGTGAACGCCTCGAACATCGCCAAGGACTTCGCCTGGCTCAAGGAGCAGTGTCCTTCGGGCGTCCAGTTCACGGACCGATCGGACGATACGGCGCTGCTCGCGGTCCAGGGGCCGAAGGCTCCGGAGGTGCTCAAGGGCAACGTTCCCGACGAGGCGCTTGCCATGCCCTCGAACCGCTTCATCGAAGGGCCGCTGTTCGGCGTGCCGGCGGTGATCGCGCGCACCGGGTACACCGGCGAGGACGGCTTCGAGCTCTACTTCAGCGCGTCCGAGGCGCGCACGGTGTGGGAGGGGCTCATGAACGCGGGGCGCCCGCACGGGATCGAGCCGGTGGGCCTGGGCGCGCGCGACACCCTGCGGCTCGAGATGGCGTACATGCTCTACGGGAACGACATCGACGACACCACCTCGCCGCTCGAGGCGGGTCTCGGATGGACGGTCAAGCTCCAGAGCCGCGACTTCGTCGGGCGCGACGCATTGATCGCGCAGAAGGCGCAGGGCTTGAAGCGCAAGCTGGTGGGCATCGAGGCCGAGGGCCGGCGCGTGCCGCGGCACGGCATGACGATCGAGTCGGGCGGCAAGGTGGTGGGCACGATCACCAGCGGCTCGTTCAGTCCCAGCCTCGAGCGCGCGATCGCGATGGCGTACGTCGAGAGCGGCGTGAGCGCGGTCGACACGCCGCTCGAGGTGGTGGCGGGTGCGGGCCGTGTGGGCACGCGGGTGGTAAAGCGTCCGTTCTACACCAAGGGTTCCAGGCGCTAGGCGACCACGGAGGGTTCTGTGCAATTCCCCAACGACGTGCGGTACACGGCCGAGCACGAGTGGGCGCGGCTCGAGGACGGGATGATCACGATCGGGATCACCGGCTACGCGACCGACCAGCTCGGTGACGTGGTGTTCGTCGAGCTGCCGCAGGTGGGCAAGCGCCTCGACGCGATGAAGCCCTTCGGCGTGGTCGAGGCGGTCAAGACCGTGAGCGATCTCTACGCGCCGATCGCCGGTGAGGTGGTGGCGGTCAACCCGGCGCTCGCCGACAACCCGGCGCTGGTCAACCAGGCCCCGTACGGCGAGGGCTGGATGATCCGCCTGAAGCCCGACGACGCGGGCGCGATCCAGAAGCTCATGGACCACCAGGCGTACGCGAAGCACGTCGAGGAGCAGCACGCGTGAGCTTCATCGGGCTCTCGCGCGACGAGGAGCGGCGCATGCTGGACGCGATCGGCGTCCCGCGCTACGAGGACCTGCTCGCCGCGATCCCCAAAGAGGTGGTGCTCGACCGCGACCTCGCGGTCCCGGGACCGCTGCCCGAGATCGATTCCCGCCGCCGCTTCGGCGAGTGGGCGCGCGCGAACGACGCCGACCACGCGATCTCCTTCATGGGGGGCGGGCTCTACGACCACTACATCCCGGCGGCGCTGAACGCGATCGCGATGCGCTCCGAGTTCGCGACCGCCTACACACCCTACCAGCCCGAGGTGGCGCAGGGCTCGCTCACCGCGATCTTCGAGTTCCAGAGCATGATCGTCGAGCTCACCGGCACCGAGGTCGCAAACGCCTCGCTCTACGACGGCGCCACCGCGGCGGTCGAGGCGGCGCTGCTGGCCCGCCACCAGACCGGGCGCGCGCGGATCGTGGTGGCGGGGGCGATTCACCCGCACACCATCGACGTGCTGCGCACCTACCTGGAGCAGGACGTCACCGTGGTCGCGGATCGCGGCGGCCAGTGCGCGGCCGAGGACTTGAAGTCGGCGCTCGGCTCCGACGTGGCGGCGGTGCTCTACCAGCATCCCAACTTCTTCGGCCTGCTCGAGAGCCCGCAGACGATCCACGCGCTCGCGCACGAGACCGGAGCGCTCGCGGTCGCGATCTGCGATCCGATCTCGCTCGCACTGCTCGAGCCGCCGGGGGCGAGCGGGGCGGACATCGTGGTGGGCGAGGGGCAGAGCCTCGGCAATCCGCCCTCGTTCGGCGGGCCGCTGCTCGGGTTCTTCGGCTGCAAGCAGTCGCTGGTGCGCCGGATGCCGGGGCGGATTGCCGCCCAGACCGTGGACCGCCACGGGCGTCGCGGCTTCGTGCTCACGCTCCAGACGCGCGAGCAGCACATCCGCCGCGAGAAGGCGACCTCGAACATCTGCACCAACCAGGGCCTGCTGGCGCTGCGCGCCACCATCTACCTGGGGCTGCTCGGCAAGCTCGGGCTCACCGAGGTCGCCGAGCTGTGCGTGCAGAAGGCGCACCACGCCGCGAGCCTCGCGGCTGCGCTCCCGGGATTCAAGCTCGCGCACGGCGGTCCGTTCTTCCGCGAGTTCGTGCTGGAGTGCCCGGGTGATGCCGCGGACGTGGTGCGCGCGGCGCGCGCCAAGGCCATCCTGCCGGGCGTCGACCTGGGGCAGTTCCGCAGCGAGTGGCGGAAGTGGCTGCTGGTCGCGGTCACCGAGCAGCGGAGTGCCGCCGAGATCGACCGCTGGGCGGAAGCCCTGCGCGCTTCGGGAGGCCGGTCATGACGATGACCCGGCGGCTCCTGATCGAGCAGGGTGGGCCCGGTCACCGGGGCCCGTCGCTGCCCTCGTGCGACGTGCCCGAGCGGCCGCTTGCCGAGCACCTGCCGGGAGCCCGGCTGCGGCGCGATCTCCGGCTGCCGCAGGTGAGCGAGCCCGAGGTGGTGCGGCACTTCATCGAGCTCTCGACCTTGAACCACCACATCGATCGCGGCCTCTATCCGCTCGGCTCGTGCACGATGAAGCACAATCCCAAGCTCAACGACGAGATCGCCGGGCTCCCGGGGTTTGCGCTCGCGCACCCGCTCGCGGGCGACGAGGCGAGCCAGGGCGCACTGCGCGTGATCGCCGAGCTCCAGAAGACGCTCGCCGAGATCACCGGCTTCTCCGCGGTCACCACCCAGCCGGCCGCGGGCGCCCAGGGCGAGACCACCGGGCTGCTCATGATCCGCGCCTGGCACCGCTCGCGCGGCGAGGGCGACCAGCGGCGGAAGGTGATCGTGCCTGACTCGGCGCACGGCACCAACCCGGCGAGCGTGAACCTGGTCGGCTACGAGACGGTGACCGTCGCCTCCGAGGTTCACGCGATGGTCGACCCCAACGCGCTGCGCGCGGCGCTCGACGACCGCACCGCGGCGGTGATGCTGACCCTGCCCAACACGCTCGGACTGTTCGAGCCGCGGATCCGCGAGATCATCTGGCTGGCGCACGAGGCGGGGGCCCAGGTCTACATGGACGGCGCCAACCTGAACGCGCTGGTCGGCCTGGTGCGGCCCGGCGAGCTGGGCTTCGACCTGATGCACATCAACCTGCACAAAACCTTCTCGACCCCGCACGGCGGGGGCGGGCCGGGCGCGGGCCCGGTGGCGGTCGCCGCGCACCTCGAGCCGTTCCTGCCGGTGCCGGTGATCGAGGAGCAGGGCGGCACGCTGCGACTGACCAGCGACCGGCCGCGCTCGGTGGGCCGGGTGCATTCGTTCAACGGCAACTTCGGCATCCTGCTGCGCGGGCTGGTCTACATGTCGACCCTCGGACCCCCGGGGCTGCGCGAGGTGAGCCGCACCGCGATCCTGAACGCCAACTACCTCATGCGCCGGCTGGCGAAGACCTACGAGCTGCCGCACCCCGAGCACTGCATGCACGAGTTCGTGCTCTCCGGCCGGGGCTTGAGGAAGAGCGGGGTCAAGACGCTCGACGTCGCCAAGCGCCTGCTCGACTTCGGCGTGCACGCGCCCACCGTCTACTTCCCGCTGATCGTCGACGAGGCGCTCATGATCGAGCCCACCGAGACCGAGACGCTGGACCGCCTCGACCACTTCGCGGCGGCGATGGAGCGGATCGCCAAGGAGGCGGAGGAGAATCCCAAGATGCTGCTCGACGCGCCGCACACCACCCCGGTGAGCCGGCTCGACGAGGGGCGCGCCGCCCGCGAGCTGATCCTCCACTGGGGAGGAGGGGCGCCGCGCGCGGCACAGGCGCCGGCTCCGGGGGCTCCGACCCGCGCATGAGCACGCCCGCGCTCGAGTGGTCCTTCAATCCCTGGCGCGACCGGCCGCTCGCCGCGGCTGCCGCGGTGCTGATGACCTTGGGCATGTGCCTGCTGATCGCCTCGCTCTCCCAGGCGCCGCTGGTGCGCATCATGCTCGGCCTGGCGGTGCTGGGAACGCTCTCGCCGGTCATCTCGCCGGCGCGCTGCCGGGTGGACGACGACGGCGTCGAGCTGCGCGGCCCGTTCGGGACCTCACGGCGGCGCTGGAACGAACTCAAGCGCTGGGCGACGCCGCCCGCCGGGCTCCTGGTCTCGCCCTACGCTCGTCCCCACATCCTCGAAACCTACCGGGGGCTGCTGCTCCCGATGCCGGTGCGCGGGCGCGACGCCCTGCTCGCCGACCTGCGTACCGTGCTCCACGCCCATGGCCTCTGAGCTGCCCGGCCTGACGCCCGAGGACCACGCGCTGCTCGACCGCCTCGCCGGGCGGATCGTCGAGCTGCGCATGGAGGTGCCGGCGGTGCTGGCACTCGAGTCGGCCAAGCCGCTCACCGTGGTCGCGAGCCAGGCGCTCATCTTCTTCGAGCCCCTGGTCCAGGCGTTCTTCCGCTTCACCGACTACCGCCGCTTCACCACGCTCATCGAGCGCCGCGACGTCATGGAGTCGCTCCTGCAGCGCATCGAGGCCGGCTCGGAGCGGATGCGTGCCGAGCGCGATGCGGCACGCCGCGCCGCCCGCGGCGGAACCCGCCAACCCTGACGCCTCCCGGACCTCTGGAGACCCCGCTCAGCGCCCCCATGGAACCCCGACCGATCGACCCCAAGTCCATCCGCTCGATCCTCGCAACGGACTGCGGGTCGACCACCACCAAGGCGATCCTCATCGAGCAGCGCGACGGCGTCTATCGCCTGATCGTGCGCGGCGAGGCGCCCACCACGGTCGAGGCGCCGTTCGAGGACGTGACGCGCGGGGTGCTGAACGCGGTGAAGGAGGTCGAGGAGCTGGCCGGGCGCCGGATGCTGGACGGCGACCGGATCATCACCCCGCAGCAGGGTGACGAGGGCGTGGATCTCTACGTCTCCACCTCGAGCGCCGGCGGCGGGCTCCAGATGATGGTCTCGGGTCTGGTGCTCCAGATGACCGGCGAGAGCGCCCAGCGCGCAGCCCTCGGCGCCGGGGCGATCGTCATGGACGTGATCGCGCTCAACGACGGGCGGCGGCCGCACGAGAAGATCAAGCGCCTGCGCCAGCTCCGGCCCGACATGATCCTGCTCTCGGGCGGCACCGACGGCGGCGACGTGCGGCGGGTGTGCGAGATGGGGGAAATCCTGCTCGCCGCCGACCCCAAGGCGCGGCTCGGCGCCGGCTACCAGCTCCCGGTGATCTACGCCGGCAACAAGGACGCCGCACCCGTGATTCGCGAGACGCTCGGCGAGCGCACCGCGCTCAGCGTGGTCGACAACCTGCGGCCCGCCATGGAGCGCGAGAACCTGAGTCCGGCACGCGATGCGATCCACGAGCTGTTCATGGAGCACGTCATGGCGCACGCGCCCGGGTACAAGAAGCTCATGACCTGGTCGCCGGTGCCGATCATGCCCACCCCCGGCGCGGTCGGGATCATCATCGAGGCGATCGCCAAGCGCGACCAGAAGGCGGTGGTGGGGGTCGACATCGGCGGCGCGACCACCGACGTGTTCTCGGTGTTCCAGGGGATCTTCAATCGGACGGTGTCGGCCAACCTCGGCATGAGCTACTCGGTCTCGAACGTGATGGCCGAGGCGGGGCTCGAGAACATCCTGCGCTGGGTGCCGTTCAAGGTGGACGAGGTGGATCTCAGGAACCGGGTCAAGAACAAGATGATCCGGCCCACCACCATCCCCGAGAGCCTCGAGGACCTGGTGATCGAGCAGGCGATATCGCGCGAGGCGCTGCGCCTCGCCTTCGAGCAGCACAAGTCGCTCGCGGTCGGCCTCAAGGGGGTGCAGAGCGAGCGCACGATCTCGGACATCATGTACCAGAGCGAGACCGGGGCGACGCTCGTCAACCTGCTCGACCTGGGGCTGCTGGTGGGCTCGGGCGGCGTGCTCTCGCACGCGCCGCGCCGCGCCCAGGCGGCGCTCATGATGATCGACGCGTTCCTGCCCGAGGGGCTCACGCACCTGGCGGTGGACAGCATCTTCATGGCCCCGCAGCTGGGCGTGCTCTCGACCGTGCACGAGGAGGCGGCGACCCAGGTGTTCGAGCGCGACTGCCTGGTGCGGCTCGGCGCGGTGGTGGCGCCGATCGGTACCGGCAAGCCGGGCCAGCCGTGCGTCACCGTCGAGCTCTCGGCGCCCGGCATGACGACGCGCACGACCAAGGTGCCCTGCGGGGAGCTCGCGCTGCTGCCGCTGCCCGAGCAGGGCGAGGTGCGGCTCGTGGCGCAGCCCGAGCGCGGCTTCGATCTCGGCCTCGGCAAGGGCAAGCCGCTCGAGGCGACGGTGCTCGGCGGCGTCGTGGGCCTGATCGTCGACGCGCGTGGGCGCCGCCCGTTCACGCTCCCCGAGGACTCCGGCCAGCGGATCGAGCGGCTGCGCGCGTGGAACCGCGCGCTCTCGATGTACCCGCGGGAGGTGTGATGGCGCACTCCTATACCCCCGGGCTCAGGGTCACCGACCACGCGGTCATCCGCCGCGAGCGCCGGCTGCCGCTCAAGGGGGAGGTGCTGGTCCAGGTGGGCGCGGCGGTCGAGGCGGACACGATCGTCGCCCGCACCGAGCTGCCGGGGAACGTGCAGACCGTGAACGTCGCGGCGCGGCTGGCGCTCGATCCCGCGCGCGTGCCGGACGCGCTCTCGGTGCCGGTCGGGACCGCGGTGAAGAAGGGCGCCGTGATCGCCGAGGGCAAGAGCCTGTTCGGGCTGGTGCGCCAGAAGGCGGAGTCGCCGGCCGACGGCACGATCGAGAGCGTCTCGCCGATCACCGGCCAGCTCATCCTGCGCGAGCCTCCCATCCCGGTCGAGATCGATGCCTACGTGCGCGGCGTGGTCGCCGAGGTGCTGCCCGGCGAGGGCGTGATGGTCGAGGCGACCGGCGCGCTCATGCAGGGCATCTTCGGCGTGGGCGGGGAGACCTTCGGCGAGCTCAAGGTCGCCGTCGAAGGGCCGGACCGCGACCTGACGCCCGATCGCCTGAGCCCGAGCCTCAAGGGCTGCGTGGTGGTGGGCGGGGCCTACGTGTCGTTCGCGACCCTGCTCAAGGCGCGCGAGGTCGGCGTGGCGGCGGTGGTGGTCGGAGGCTTCGACGACCGCGACCTGCGCGAGCTCCTGGGCCGCGACCTGGGGGTGGCGATCACCGGCGCCGAGGATCTCGGGCTCACGCTGGTGCTCACGGAGGGCTTCGGGCGCATCCGCATGGCGGAGCGCACCTGGCGCCTGCTCACCGACCACCAGGGCCAGCAGGCCTCGGTGAGCGGTGCGACCCAGATCCGCGCCGGCGTCATGCGGCCCGAGATCGTGATCCCGCGCCCGCCCGGCGACCAGGGCGCGAAGCGGCCCGCGGCGGCGGCACTCGGGATCGAGATCGGCTCGCTGCTGCGGGTGATCCGCGAGCCGCACTTCGGTCGGATCGCCCGCGTGGTCGACCTGCCACCCGAGCTGCAGCCGGTCGACTCCGAGGCACGCGTGCGGGTGATGGCGGTCGAGTTCGCCGACGACCACGCCCGGGCGGTGGTGCCGCGCGCGAACGTGGAGCTGATCGAGGACTAGGCCTGGGGGGGCAGCCGGGCCGACCGCCCGGGGCCAACGCACCGCGCCGGTGGCATTCGCGTTGACACCGTTCGCGGCACGTTGTTAGGGTCGCGCCGCGTCTGAAGCAAAGGGGACGCGCGCCGCTCCCCCGCGGTGACCGTGCTGATCGACGACTGGGCCAGGAGGTTCCGTTGCCGAGACGGCTGGGCTGTGGTGGAGGATTCGCCGCTTGGGCCGCCAGATTCGGCTTGCTGGCGCTCCTGATCGCCGTCCCGGCCGCTGCGCAGAACCCGCTCGCCCCCGTGCCCACGCCGGTCGTTCCCGGCCTTCCCCAGCCGCCCCGTCCGCCCTCGGGCCTGGTCGCGGGCGACGTCCTCAACGACGCGGGCCGCGGGATCGACCTGACCTGGAAGGCCTCCCCGGACGACGTCCCCAACGCCGGGATCGTCACCCAGTACTTCCTGGCGCGGGCCACCAGTCCGGGCGGCCCCTGGACGGTGATCGACTCGGTGGCGGCGGGCACCACCGCCAAGACCGACCAGAACCTGGACCGGGGCGTCGACTACTTCTATCGCGTGGACGCGGTGGGTCCGGGCGGTCGCACCATGGCGGGGAGCGTCACCGGACCGGTGCGCGCCACCTCGCAGTGGATCAACCAGACGCGCTGGAGCGTGATGACCGGGATGATCCTGTTCTTCGGATTCGTCCTGTTCTTCATCGGCAGCGCCCAGGCGGGGAAGAAGCCGTTCGTGCGCCGCATCCCCGGGATCGACGCGATCGAGGAGGCGATCGGGCGCGCCACCGAGATGGGACGCTCGGTGCTCTACGTGCCGGGCATCCAGGACATCAGCGACATGCAGACCGTCGCGGGCCTGGTGATCCTCGAGAGCGTCGCCAAGCTCACCGCCCGCTACGAGACGCCGATCACCGTGCCGGTCACCTATCCGATTCCGTTCACGATCGCCGAGGAGATGGTCAAGGGCGGCTACCTCCATGCCGGGCGCCCCGAGGCCTACGATCCCAACAGCGTGCGGTTCGTGTCGCCCGAGCAGTTCGCCTACGTCGCGTCGGTGACCGGGATCATGATGCGAGACCGTCCCGCCGCGCACATCTTCATGGGCTCGTTCTACGCCGAGTCGCTGCTGCTCGCGGAGACCGGCTTCGCCACCGGCGCGATCCAGGTGGCGGGCACCGCGAACGTGCACCAGCTCCCGTTCTTCGTGGTCGCCTGCGACTACACGCTGATCGGTGAAGAGCTCTACGCCGCGAGCGCCTACCTGTCGGGCGAGCCCAAGCTGGTGGGCGGGCTCAAGGGCGCCGACCTCATGAAGATCCTGATCATCGGCTCGGTCATCGTCGGGTGCGTGCTCGAGACCCTGGGACGCCACGGGTTCACGAACTGGATGGCGACCCAATGAAGCGCGAGGTCCCGCTCTTCATCACGGCGATGATCGGGCTGTTCATGATCCTGTCGTTCTTCGTGCCCCACCAGTCGGTGAGCGTGCCGGCCGACTTCCTGCAGTCGAGCGCGGTGATCCTGGTGGCGTTCGGATACGTGCTCGGCGGGGCGAACGCGCTGCGGGTCAACTTCGACGCGATCTACAAGCGCTCGCCGGGCTGGCCGTACAAGATCGTGCTGGTCGCGGCCCTGCTCATCACCGTGATCGTGGGCGCGATCGAGGGACCGGGCTTCCTGAATCCCGGCAACCGCTCGAAGTGGATCTACGACTGGATCTACTCGCCGATGTCGTCGACCATGTTTGCGCTGCTGGCGTTCTTCATCGCCTCGGCCGCGTTCCGCGCCTTCCGGATCCGCACCGTCGAGGCCGGGCTGCTCGCGGTCGCCGCGCTGATCGTCATGCTGGGCCGGGTGCCGCTCGGCGACCTGCTCAGCGACTGGATGTTCAAGTGGATGCCCGGGTCGCTGGGGATGCTCCACCTGAGCACCTTCCAGGAGTGGATCATGGACATCCCGCAGAACGCCGCGAAGCGCGCGATCCTGATCGGCGCGGCACTCGGCGTCATGGCGACCGGCCTGCGGGTGATCCTCGGCATCGAGCGCAGCTACCTGAGCGGGGAGGACTAGGCGATGGCGTGGACCTCACGGCTCGAGACGCTCGACCGGCGCTGGCTGTTCCTGATCATGGGCCTGCTGGTGGCGGGACCGCTCATCAAGCCCGCCGGGCTGCCGCTCAAGGTGTCGCCGCCGGTCAAAGGCTTCGTCGACGCGGTCGACAAGCTCCCGAACGGATCGACGGTGCTCATGTCCTGCGACTACGACCCCAGCGCCCGCCCCGAGATGGTGCCCATGACCAAGACCGCGTTCCGCCACCTGCTGGGGAAGGACTGCAAGGTGGTGGTGACCGTGCTCTGGAACGCCGGCCCGGGCCTGGTCGAGGCGACCCTCAACGAGGTGGCCGCCGAGTTCCCCGGCAAGACCTACGGCGTCGACTGGGTCAACCTCGGCTACAAAGCCGGGGACGACGCGGTCATGGTGCTCATGGGGCAGGGGATCAAGAACGCGTTCCCGCGCGACTATCGCGGCAACCTGACCAACACGATCCCGCTCATGGAGAAGGTGCGTGACTACTCGAGCTTCCCGATGCTGGTGAACATCTCCGCGGGCTTCCCGGGCACCAAGGAGTGGGTGCAGCAGGTGCAGTCGCGCTTCCACCTGCCGATGGTGTCCGGCTGCACGGCGGTGAGCGCACCTGAGTACTACCCGTACCTCCAGTCCGGGCAGCTCCTGGGGCTGCTGGGCGGCATGGCGGGTGCCGCCGAGTACGAGCTGGCGCGCGGCGAGAAGGGCTCGGCCACCAAGGGGATGGACGCGCAGTCGCTCGCCCACTTCTTCGTCGCCTTCTGCATCGTGCTCGGCAACGTGGTCCAGTGGGCCAAGCGGCGGGAGGCGGCATGAGCTTCCATCCGACGTCCGACCTGAGCATGTGGCTGGGCGCGTTCCTCACGCTCTGCATCTTCAGCTTCCTCTACAAGGACAATCCCTTCTATCGCTTCGCCGAGCACCTGTTCGTGGGGGTCTCGGCCGGCTACTACATCATTCTCAACTTCTGGACCGTGATCGTGCCCAACCTGGGCGAACCGCTCATGCGCACGTTCGCGAACGCGGGCGGTTCGGCGGGGATTCAATCGCTGTTCCTGCCCCGGCTGGGCGACTACCGGATCTTCCTCGCGGTGCCGGGCATCCTCGGCCTGCTGCTGTTCACCCGCCTGTTCGGGAAGATCGGCTGGCTCTCGCGCTGGTCGCTGGCGGTGATCATCGGCGTGTACGCCGGCATTCGCACCACCGGCGCCGCCCAGGCCGACTTCGTCGCCCAGGTGCAGGGGAGCCTCCAGCCGCTCTGGGTGCAGGGCAACCTGGGTGCGAGCCTCAACGCGATCGTGTTCTCGGTCGGCATGATCACGTCGATCCTGTTCTTCTTCTACAGCCGCGAGCACAAGGGCGGGCTGGGTGTCGCCTCGAAGCTCGGCATCTACTTCCTCATGGTGTCCTTCGGCGCCGGCTACGGCTACACGGTCATGTCGCGCATCTCGCTCCTCATCGGTCGCTTCCAGTTCCTGATCGAGGACTGTCTCGGCCTCAGGTAGCGACCATGGACGTGACACTCTGGTGTGATGGGGCACACGACGCGGTCGAGAACATGGCCCGCGACACGGCGCTGCTCGCCGCCGCCGAAGCGGGCGCCCCGCCGGTGCTGCGCCTGTTCGCCTTCACCCCGCCCGGCATCACCCTGGGCGTGAGCCAGGATCCCGCGCGCGAGCTGGATCTCGCCCGCTGCGCGCACGAGGGCGTGGCGTGGGCGGTGCGTCCCACCGGCGGGCGGGCGATCTTCCACGACCAGGAATGGACCTACTCGCTGGCCGCCTCGCGCGACGACCCGGAGTGGGGCGGGAGCCTGGCCGAGACCTACGCGCGCGCGAGC
>DATEMP010000036.1:0-5178 GCA_035275545.1 Candidatus Eiseniibacteriota bacterium
CCGGCGGCGCCGCGCTCGACCACGGCGAGCGCGTGCACGCGCTGCACCGCGCCGCGGGTCAGCACCACCCGCCCGCGCACCTCGACGCCCTGGTAATCCGCGTCGCGGGTGCCGTCCGCGAGCGCCACCACCGGATAGCGCCCGCGCGCAGGAGTGCTGCGCAGCACCAGGGAGAGCTTCTCGGCGGCGTAGTCGCACAGCCGCTCGCGGCTCGAGCCCTCGACCAGGGTCGCCACCGCCGCGTCACAGGCCCAGCCCTCGGGCATGAGGTGCCCCAGGTGCCGGGTGTGACCGTCGCCCGTGACCTGCTCGATCTCGGGCGCGAGACCGAATGTCTCCAGCTGGGCGGCGAGCCACTCGGCGGCATGGTCGTACCCCGGGCTTGCCTGCACGCGGTGGAAGCGCGCGAGCGCGCGCACCGATTCGAGCGCGCGCTCGCCCGACGCCTCCCGCCGCACCGCCTCGAGCAGCTCCTGGAACATCCCCGCCTCCCGCCTGCGCGTCAGATCGATGCGGATCGCGCCCGGCCCCCGATCGCGAGCACGACCGCGAGCGCCGCTGGAAGTCCGTACTCCAGCCAGCGCCACGCGAGCGGCAGGTGGAAGCTCGTGCCCAGGTCCGGCGTCGCGAAGACGCCATAAGACAGGAACGCGGTCGCCGAAAGCAAGATCCAGGGCGCCGAGGGCGCGAGCGGCTCGAACACCATCACCCAGGCGAGGTACCAGGGATGGGCGACCGGCGAGAGCAGGAACGCGGCGCGCAGGCCCTGCCGCGTCGCCTGAGCGGCTTCGATCCGTCGCGCGACCAGCCCCGCGAGCACCGCGATCAGCGCCGCGAGCGCCGCCGCGCGCGCCCGGGCGGGGTCCCCGGCCAGGCGGAGGAGGTATGCGAACAGGAGCTCGTTGTTCGCCCAGGCGCGCCCGTAGGCGTCGAGCCCCGATTGCGGACCGCGGGTGAGGGCCCAGAACCAGGCGAGGCCGAGCGCGATGAGCGTCACGCCCACGACCCGTGCCCGCGGGGTCCAGCGCGGCACGAGAAAGGGCAGCGCCACCAGCGGTGCCAGCTTCACGAGCACCCCCGCCGCGAGCGCCAGCGCCGAGAGCACCGGCCTGCGCTCGGCCCAGGCGAATGCCGCGACCAGCCACACGATCGCGGTGGGATCGTGATGGCCGCTCCCCGCGTGCTCGATCACCACCAGCGGATTCCACGCGTAGGCGATCACCATGAGCGGCGCGCCGCCCCGCCGGCGCACCCACGCGAGCAGGATCGCGATCAGCGCCAGGTCGTGGAGCACCACCCACAGCTTCATCGCCCACACCGTGGGCGAGAGGGCCGCCACCAGCGCGAAGCCCGCGATCGCGAGCGGCGGGTAGATGGTGGTGAGCTCGGGGTGGTTGATCCGCGGGTGGATCTCGCCATCCCTCAGGGACGCGAGCCGCGGATCGAGCGGTCCCTGGTGCCAGGGATCGCCGCCCGCCGCAGCGACCCTGCCCTCCCACACGTAGCGGTAGACGTCGTCGGAGAGGCTGGGACTGACCGGCAGGAGTGCCAGGCGCGCGGCGAGCGCGACGCCGAACACCAGCAGCCCGGCGCGCGGCACCGTCGCCCCGCGGGCGCGCAGGAGTGCCCAGCCGAAGCAGGCGAACGCGATCGCCACCAGCGTCTGGAACGCGGGCAGGGCCTGGATCCACGAGCCCAGGCGGGCCATGAGCACGAACGCCAGCACCAGCGCCGTGCCCAGCGCGATCAGGTCGCGGGCGGCTCGCTCGCCCGGCACCGCGAATCGCTCAGCGGGCGCGTGCCACCGTGACGCGGCGCGCCCCGGTCGCGGTGTTGCCCGCCTGGTCCACGACGCGCACCGAGACGGTGTGCTCGCCGGGCGTCACGTCCGGGATCCGCGCGTGGAAGGCATGCGCGCGCTCGTCGGCGAATCCTCCGTCGGGCGTCACCGTGCGCCAGTCCCCGTTGTCGACCGAGACCTCGATGCGCGAGAGCGCGCTCGCCGCGTCCTCGGCGCGTCCCGAGACCAGGATGGTGCCCGGTCCGGGCGTGGCGGCGACCTCCGGCAGCGTCGGAGCGGTGTTGTCGACCGCGAACGGCGCGCTGACCGCCTCGCCGGTGAGCGCCTCGCCGATCGCGTTCCCGCCTCCGTCGCTGGCGATCACCTTGACGCGGTAGCGCCCGTCGGGCAGCGCTCCCGTGTCCCAGGTGAACGCGCTCGCGTCCAGGTCCTTGTCGACCTGGATCCACGCCTCGGCGCTCTCGTTCTTCACCTCCACCCGGTAGGTGAGCGGGTCGCCGTTGGGATCGGTGCCGCGCCACTGGAGCGTGCGCAGGCCGCGCGCGTACACCGGCAGGTCGCGGAGCGGCTTGGAGCCTCCGGACGGAGGGATCGAGTACTCCACCTTCTGGCCGCCCGGCAGCGTCTGGGTCACCGCTTCGCTGCGCGGCGTCATGCCGCCCTCGCGGACGCCCTGCCCCTGCGGGGCCACCACCAGCTCGTCGACCCGGGGCGGCAGGTTCTGCTCGCGCCACGCGATCTCGACCGCTTCGATCCTCGGCGTGCCGCCGTCGGCGGTGAGCCGCCACTGGAAGTAGCGGGCGGCCGGCGCGCCGCTGCGCGGGCGGTCGTCGCTCCCGCTCCGGCTCCACGCGCTCCAGGTCGAGTCGATCGGGTCGCTGTTGCCGCTCCGGGTCGAGAGCCGCACCGCGCTCCCCCCCGCCTCGCCGCGCCAGCGCACCGCGCCGAAGGTCGCGAACCGGCGCGCGTCGTAGACCTGCGAGAGCACCTCGCCCTCCCCCGCGGTGCCGGGACCGACCGTCCACAGGCCGGCGGGGTTCGAGGTGGCCGCGAAGACGCGGCCGCGCGCGTCGACCGCGAGGGCGGTGATCTGGCCCTGCGGACCCTGGAGCCACTGCGTGGCGCCGGCGCCGGGCTCGATCCGGTACAGACCCGCGCGGTTGCCGGTCGCGGCGATAACCCCGCCCGGTCCCGATGCCGCCCCTCCCGCGAGCGCGAACACGAACGGCTGCGGCGAGGTCCAGACGGTCGATGCCACGCTGTCGGGAACGATGCGGTAGACGACCGCGCGTCCGCCGCTCACCGCGCTACGCACCGGCGAGGGCCGCTGCGCCACGTCGCCCTCGCTGGGCGTGTCCTCGGTCACCGCCGATGCGCTGAGGGCCGCGGCGTAGAGCGCGCCGTCGGCGCCGAAGGCGAGTGCCCGCACCTCGTCCTCGCCTGCATCGTAGACGGTGCGCGGATCGCGCCCGTTCACCACCCGGTAGACGCGGCCGCGCGAATCGCCGCCCGCGTACACCGCGCCCTTGCCGCCCGCCACCAGCGAGACCAGGTTGCTCTCCTCGGTGTCGAGCACGATCTCGGCCGAACCGCCGCGGATCCGCATGAGCCGGCCGCGGGTGCCGGTGGCCGCGTACCAGGTCCCGTCCCCGCCCGGGGCCAGGCCCCAGACGTACCGCTCTCCGGTGCGCGCGAGCAGCGTCGTGTCACCCCGCGCCCCGATGCGATAGACCAGCCCCTCGGGCCCGGTGCCCGCCACCACGCCGTCTCCGTCCACCGCCAGCGAGAGGATCTGTCCCGCGGGCAGCCGCGCCATCACGCTGAACCCGCCCGACTCGCGGTAACGCAGGATGCGGCCGCGGTCGCCGCCCAGGGCCACCGAGCCGTCCTTGAGCACCGCGACCGCCCACACCACGCCCAGGCTCTCCGCGGCCGCGAACCGCGCCGCCGGTCCCAGCACCAGCGCGCCGTCCGGGCGCACGACGATGCCCTTGGTCTCGGCCTTCGCGTAATCGTCGGGGCTGTCGCTCACCCACCATTGCGTCTCGGAGGCGCGGCCGGGCGCGGCGACCAGCCCCCACCCGATCGCGAACGCCACGATCGACAGGAGACGACGCAGGGACGGCGGGCGGGCGACGGCGCGGGTTGGATGCAAGGGTCCTCCGGGACGAAGGGATCGTGGGGATCGGGGAATCAGGGCGCCTGCTCGTCCACCTGTACGTAGAGCAGCAGCTCGCCGCGCACCGGGCCCGCGAACGGAACGTGGCGTTCGTCGAGGCGCGCCGCGTCGCCGCGGCGTCCCGCGTCGCCGGTCGCCTGTCCGCTCGCGAGCAGCGCGAGCGCCGAGACCGGCAGCTCGGGATAGTCGCGGCCCTCGCGGGTCACCTCGGGGGCCGAGGCGAACAGCATCGCGTAGAGCGCGTCGCTCGAGCGGGTCTGGGCGAGCCGGCGCCATGCGTCGTCGAGCGAGGTGGGACGGAAGCGCCCCGGCAGCCGCGACGCCTCGTAGCGCGACAGCTCGGCGCCGCCTCCCATCCACAGCACGTAGCGGCCCTCGGGCACCTCCTCCGGCATCGTGAGCGTGATCGGCACCACGGTGCGCTCGCCATGCCAGCGCTCGACCTCGCACTCGACGCGCACCCGCCCGCCGGGGCGGACCGCCGCGTCGAGCAGCCGCGCGGAGCGCAGGATCCATTGCTCGCGCGAGGGCTCCGTGGTCACCGTCACCGCGACGCTGTCGAGCTTGAGCGGGTCGTAGGGGTTGTTGAACAGGAAGCGCAACGGTGCGGCGATCGCGCCCATCAGGTCGCTCACCGGCGCGTCGCTCGCGACCACGTCGTCGAGCGTGAGCGGCGGCACGCCGCGGCGCTTGAGCCGCATGGTCCACCGCAGCGTCTGGTTGGCCCCCACGCCGCCGGACTCGAGCACGCTGTTGAGCGCCGCCATGCCGACCAGCTGCGGGGCGAGCAGCCGATCCTCGACGCTCGCGAACCGGAAGCGCTGCCGGCCGCGGCCGGGCGTGTTCACGTCGACGCTGATCGGCAGCAGCTGGGGCGTCGCGCCCACGCGCCCCGCCATCGCCACGCGCCGGTCCTGGGTGAGCGTGCCGACCGCGCGCCCGCGCACCCCGAGCTTGAACGAGGTGAGGTCGCTGGCGACGATCGTGGCGATCTCGGCGGTCGCGAGCGGCAGACGCACGTTGCCCGACTGGAAGAGAGGATGCCCGAAGATGAGGACGCGGTCGCCGTCGCGCCAGGTGACCGTGCCGATCGCGGCGAGCTGGAGGTCGCCGGTGAGCACGTCGACCGCGACCGCGGCGCCGGGCTGGAGCGAGTCCGCGGGCGGGCCGCCGTTCGGGGCGCGGCCCCCGGGCGTGG
>DATEMP010000037.1:0-10581 GCA_035275545.1 Candidatus Eiseniibacteriota bacterium
CATCGCGGGGCGTCCCACCATGAGCTCGGCGATCCGCACCACGCTGGTGGTCTTGGGATCCGGGCGCCCGACGGTCTCGCCGTCGCGCAGCACGGTGACGTCGTCGCACACCGCCAGCACCTCGTCGAGCCGGTGGGTGATGAACAGGATCCCGAGCCCCTTGGCCGCGAGGGTCTTCATCACCGCGAGCAGCTGGTCGGCCTCGCCCTCGGTGAGCACCGCGGTGGGCTCGTCGAAGATCAGCAGGCGCACGTTCTGCTTGTCGACCTCGCGCGCGATCTCGATGAACTGCTTGTGCCCGACCGGGAGCCCCGCCACCGTCACCCACTCGTCGACCGTGAGGCCCACGCGGTCGAGTGCCGCGCGCGCGTCGGTGCCGCAGCGGGTCTTGTCGACGATCTCGAGCTTGCGGCCGGCGATGCGCGAGACCAGGTTGGGCCGGGTGGGCTCGCGGTTGAGCTTGATGTTCTCCGCCACCGTGAAGCCCGGGATCAGCATGAACTCCTGGTGAACCATGCCGATCCCGGCCGCCATCGCCTCCTCGGGCGACTGGAAGACCACGGTGCGTCCCTCGAGCACCACCTCGCCGCGGTAGCCGCCGGTGTCGCGGATCACCGGCATGCCGAACAAGAGGTTCATGAGCGTGGACTTGCCGGCGCCGTTCTCGCCCACCAGGCCGTGGATGGTGCCGGGACGCACCGTGAGCGAGACGCTCTTCAGCACGCGATTCCCGTAGTACTCCTTGGAGATATCGCGCAGCTCGAGGATGGAAGCGGCCATCGAACCCGCCCCTCGCGGCGCGGGGGACGAGGTGGAAGCCCCGTCCCCCGCGCCGTGTGGTGTGCGTGAGCTAATAGATGATGTGGTCGAGCAGGATCAGGTACTGGTTGCCCTGCTTCTCGTCGTACTTCTTGACCCGGACCGGGCTGCCCGCCTCGAGCTCGAGGTACTTCTGAACGGTCGCCATGTCCTTGAAGTCCGCCTTCTTGTCCACCGCGTCGACCAGCAGGTTGGTGACCGCGCGCACACCCACCATGCTCTCGGGCGCGACCCAGGTGCCGAAGTGCCCGCTCATGTTGTGCTCGGCGATCACGCGCTTGTTCTCGGAGCTGATGTAGGCGATGTCACCGGCCTTGTCGGGCGGGACCTTGATGCCGAGCGCGGTGGGATAGCCGTGGGTCGGGCTCGGGCAGCACTGCTCGGGCACGTAGCCGCCGCTCGACAGCACCGAGCGGATCATCGGGTCCTGCATCCCGCAATTGGTGGAGAAGAACGCGGTCTGCCCTCCGTACTTCTTGATCTCCCGGGGCACGTCCTCGAGCACGAACTGCTGGGTGGCCGGCAGTCCGCCCTCGGCCATCGGGTCGGGCGCGGTCACGAAGATGAACTGGACGCCCTGCGAGGCGGCCGCCTGCTTCATGATGTCGCGCCGGCGCGCGAGCAGCTCCTGCGACATGTGGCGCGGGAACGAATAATGGATGAAGTTCTTGGCGCCCATCGACGCGGCCTCGGCGATGATGGTCTTGCCGCGCTCGAGCTGGTCGGGCTGGACCGCGATGTCCGCCACTTCGTTCACCATCGGCGGATCCTCGTGCGGCTCGACGAAGCCGATCAGGATGTCCGGGCGCTGCTCGCGGATCTTGCGCGCCGCGGCGACGCTGCCCGGGATCGCCTGGCCCACGACGATCACCTTGACCTCGGGATCGGCGGCCAGGCCCACGAGCTGGGCGATCACCGTCTCCTGCTCCTGCATGAAGTTGTCGGGGTAGGTGACGTGCTTGATGCGGGTCCCGTACTTGGCGGCGAGCTGCTGGCCGGCGCGGAACTCCTCCTCGTTCTGGGAGACCGTTCCGGTCATGATGCCGATCTTGAAGCCCGCGACCTGCGCGGCGGGCTGGCTCGCGTCCTGTGACCTGGGGCTCTGCGCCGAGCAACCGAGCGTCGCGGCCAACGCCACGAGGGCGACGGCGACGGGGAGGCTCTTCAACATGGTGGTCGCTCCTTGAACCGCGTGATCGCGGGTCTGGAAATGGTATTCGGCCCGGGATGCGGGCGGGGGCGCCTGCGAGGTCGTGGCCGGTTTCGCGGCGGGCAGTCTAGCACAGCCCGTCCGGCGGCCGCCGTGTGCCGGTCGCATGCGTTATGATGCGGGCCGCGGGCCGGAGCCTCAGGTCAGACCCGCCTTCCTCGTCACGGAGCGAACGTCATGCCTTTGTGCGTCTATCTTTGCTACACGCCGGGCTGCGAGCAGAAGGTCGAGCGCTGGATGATGAGCCCCGAGGAGGGGCAGGAGGCGCGCATCGAGTGCCCCCGCTGCGGCGAGCCCATGCAGTGCGCCTGGACCGGCAGCCAGGCGCCCACTCCCAACCTCAAGAACGTATCAGTGCCGGAGCCGCGCCCGGGGATCTGACGCCCGCGTCGGCGGCCGCTAGTTCAAGCTCGCGACCAGCTGGCGCAGGGTCGCGACGTGCTGCTCGATGCTGGTGCGATCGGGCGCTTCGGGCCGCGCGGCGAGATACCCCTTGAGCGCATCCAGCGCCTCGCCGTAGCGGTGCAGGCGGAAGAGCAGCAGCCCGCGGTCCCGCACCTCGTCGTGATCCTGGGGGTCGATCAGGAGCAGACGCTCGACCGCGGCCAGCGCCTCCTCGTCCTGGTTCGCGCGCAGGTAGGCGCCCTTCAGGTTCCGCAGCAGCCGGGTGATGATCTCGCGCTTGGTGCACGACGCCAGCATGCGGCCGTCGAACTCGAGCCGGCCGCCGGTGACCTCGTCGAGGAGCCGGCGGCAGTCCTCCTCGTGCATCGTGCGGGCGTGGTTGTAGGGGTCGAGCACCAGATCGCGCGGCTCGCCGGTGAGGCGGATCAGGAAGTGGCCGGGGAATCCGATCCCCTCCAGGGGCATCCCGATCCGCCAGCCCAGCTCCATGAAGATGATGCTGAGGGTGAGCGGCACGCCGAGGCGGCGCGACATGACCTCGTGGAGCAGGGAGTTGCTGGGGCTGAAGTAGTCCTTGCTGTCGCCCTTGAAGCCCAGCTCCTCGAACACGAAATTGCGTAATCGGGCGAGCTTCTGGAGGTTGTTCCAGTCGGGCCGGAGCCGGGCGCGCAGCTCGGCGGCCCACGAGTCGAGCGTGTGGATCTGGCTGTCGACGTCCACGCGCGGATCGGACTCTGCCGCCACCAGCAACGCCGCGCGCGCCAGGTCGAGCGCCGGCTCGGGCCGCGCTACCGTGCGGACGAAATCGTCGCGTATGTTCTCAGGCACCGCCATGGCCCCCGATCCCCGCACCGCGTCCCTGCGCCGCCGACTGCTCGCCTGGTACGACCGCCACGGGCGCGACATGCCGTGGCGCCGCACCCGCGAGCCCTACCCGGTCTGGCTCTCCGAAATCATGCTGCAGCAGACCCAGGTCGCGACCGCGCGACCCTACTACGAGCGTTTCCTGAAACGCTTTCCGACCCTTGACGCGCTCGCCGACGCCCGCCCTGCAGAGGTGCTCTCGGCCTGGTCGGGGCTCGGCTACTACCGCCGCGCCCGCCACCTGCACGAGGCGGTGCGCCGCGTGCGGCGCGACCACGGAGGCCGGGTTCCGGACGACCCGGAGGCGTTCGGCGCCCTGCCGGGCGTGGGCCGGTACACGACCGCCGCGGTGCTCTCCATATGTTTCGACCGTCCGCTGGCGGTGCTTGACGGCAACGTCGCCCGCGTCCTGGCGCGGCTGGAAGCGATCCCGGTCGCGATCCGGGACCCGCGCGGGGCGCCCCGGTTGTGGGCCGCCGCACAGGCGCTGATTCCGATGCGCCGGCCCGGGGATTGGAATCAGGCGATGATGGAGCTGGGTGCCACCGTGTGCACCCCGCGCGCCCCCACATGCCCGCGTTGCCCGGTCCGCGGGCTATGCAACGCACGACGCCTCGGCCGCGTCGCGGATTACCCGCCGGTGGTCGCGCGGCGCGCGCCCGAGACGGTCCGGCGGGCGGTGGCGCTGATCGAGCGTCGCGGCCGCGTGCTCATGGAGCGCCGGGAGGGAGCGCTGCTCTCCGGCCTGTGGGAGCCGCCCGGCGTCGAGTTGGCGAACGGCACCGCGCCGGCGCACGCGCTGCGTGGGACACTGGCGCGCCTCGGCGTGCGCGCGCGGCTCGCGGATACCGGCCGCGCGGTGCGGCACACGATCACGCACCGCGTCATCACCGCCGAGGTGTGGGAGGGGGCGATCTCGGGCGCGATGCCGCGGCGTGCGCACTTGCGATGGGTGGATCCCAGGCGCCCCGGCGTGCCGCTCACCGCGCTCGCGAGAAAGCTGACGCTGTCCCCACGGCCGAACGAAAGGAAGCGCTGATGAGTCCCGAGCCGCCGTACCCCTACGTGACCCACCTCAACATCCTGCACGCGCCGGGAGAGGTGGTGGATGTCCAGGCGCTCATCGATCGCGTGACCGACCGCTGGTGGAACCAGACGCTCTGCAAGGTGAACGAGTCGGTGGTGCGGCTCGGGATCGTCCACGGCGAGTACCATTGGCACAAGCACGACCACGAGGACGAGTTCTTCTACGTGGTCGACGGGCGCTTCCTGATCGACCTCGAGGATCGCACCGTGGACCTGGGACCGCGCCAGGGATTCGTGGTGCCGAAGGGCGTGCGGCACCGGCCGCGGGCGCCGGAGAAGACCGTGATCCTGATGGTCGAGGGCGCGGGGATCGTGCCGACCGGAGACTGATCAGGTAAGTAGCGCTGAACGTGGTGGATCAGGGCTTGAATCACACGGGCACGGGGCGCAGACTTCGCAGCGCGCACGACGGAACCTCCGGGGACGTTGCTCCCACGGCTCCCTCGAAGCGCCGGATTGTCCTGGGACCACCATGCGCCGCCGCCGTTTCGCGCCAGCCTCGATGATGGCTGTTGCCGCGCTCTTCTTCTGGGCGTCCCAACCGCTGGCCGCACCGCCAGCGGATGGAAGCTCGTCCGGCCGCTCCCGCCCGCGTAGCGTTCGATCACTCGATAACCTCCGGCGGGTCGATATCAACCAGATCAACATGGCGGTGAGCAACTTCGGCTCGTTCGCGTTCGACAATGGCACCGGCGCCCCCGGCCTCGTCTTTCCCAAAGGGAGCGGCAAGCCCGCGGTGTTCGCCTCCGGCCTCTGGCTTGGATGCATCGTGAATGGAGGGGTTCGCGTCGCGGTCGCCTCGTACTCGGGGGAATACGGACCCGGCGCAATGCTTGGCGGGTCGTTCGACGATCCGAACCGACCCGAGTACAAGGTCTACAAGGTGGTCCCGTTCTCCGGCAGTCCGTCCGATACGGAGCACGTCGACCGCAGCGCCGCCGAGCTGGGGGCCGACCCGCAGCTCGATCCGCTCGACCACCATTCGTGGAGCGAGTACATGGCGGGAGCCGCGCCTTTCGGCGCGCCCACCCGCATCCATCGCCTGCCCGACACCAGCACGCCGGCCCCGGATGATTCGGTGGACGTCCTCGGCCCGGACGTAACCGGAAGCCAGATGCTGTGGGCGGTCTATAACGACGCCGACCCGGGACTCCACCTCAACGACGAGGGCAGAACAGCCCCGCTCGGCATCGAGGTGCGGCAGAGTACCTTCGCCTTCAATCATCTGGGCCCGCTCGGTCGAACCGTGTTCCTGAAGTTCAAGCTCTTCAACAGAGGCTCGAACCTTCTGGAGCAGGCCTACGTGTCGCTCTGGAGCGATCCGGACCTGGGTGGCTTCACCGACGATCTGGTGGGCTGTGATCCCGCGTTGTCCGTCGGCTTCTGCTACAACGCTGACAACGAAGACGCCATCTACGGGTTCTCACCCCCCGCCCTGGGCTACGACTTTCTGCGCGGGCCGATCGGGCCCGCTGGGACCCCACTGGGGATGACGTCGTTCAACAAGTTCTCGAGCGAAGCGGGCGGCGATCCGGACCACTTCAGCCAGACCTACAACTTCATGCAGGGGTTGAGCCGCTTCGGTGACCCCGTGATCGATCCCACCACCGGGCTAGTGACGACCTACACCCATTCCGGGGATCCGGTCACGGGGCAGGGCTGGCTTGACATCAACGGGGCCGACCGGCGCTTCCTGATGACCTCGGGGCCCTTCACGATGGCCCCCGGGGACAGCCAGGAAGTGATGGCGGCGATGGTGATCGGCCAATCCGACAACCGGCTGACTTCGATTTCCGACCTCCGGTGTGCCGACACGTACGTGCAGCAGGCCTTCGAACGAAACTTCGTGGGGATCAGCCCGGCGCCGGGCATGGTGTGCGCGCAGCCCGTGAATTGCCCGCGGACGGCCGAGTTCTGGCGCCAGCAGTGTATGGGCGGCGGCGGATTCACCCAGGCACAGCTCACCCAGATCGCGCTATGCATCAAGGGGCAGTCCACGTTCTTCGACTGGCCGGAGGGGGCGGAGCTGGCCTCGTTCTGCGCCACGCTGAGCCCGCCAGGACCCTCGGATCCCGGCAAAGAGGCCAAGGCCGAGTTCGCCGCTCTGCTCGCCAACGTTTGCGCCGGTCGTCTATCGCTCGCCGAGGCGAACGGAAGCAGGGTGCTCCTTCTTGTGGCCACGCCGATCTCGTGCGCGGGCCTCGAACCCAACTCGATCGGTGAGTTGATCGAACCGGCGGATCTCACCCCCCAGCTCCTGGACGCCTTCTACCAGAACACCAACCCGATGCACCCGACCGCCCTGGCCGGCGTGGATGTGGGCCTGAGGTTCTTCGACCACGGCGCCGACATCGCATGGAATCTGTTCGGCTCGTCGATCGCCCCCGGCCAGGGGAAGGACTTCCACGACGTCGCGATCCGCTTCACCGGAGGCGCGCCGGGGCAGAAGGCCTATCGCTACGTGCGGAGCGCAACAGTCCCGCGCATGTATCTGCTGCAGGACTTCATTCATGTCCCGTGGACGGTCTGGAACGTGGACGACCCGTCCCACCCGGTCCAGCTCAATGCCGGTTGGCTGGAAAACGAGGTGACCGCGGATAGTCAGTGGAACCCGGTCACCGCCACGGTCGACGCAGCGGGCAACCGCGAGCTCATCTGGCCCATGGCTTCCACCTATAGCGAGGCACCCGATCCTTACTACTTCGATCCGGTCCGCGACGACGCGCTGAACGAGGCGGACCTGATCGACTTCCAGTACGTGGTCTGGCCGGTGGCCGTGGACGACGGGACCGGCAATCCGGTGCCGATCGATGACGGCGACGCGTTCCGCTTCGTGTGGGGACTGCCTCCACATCCGAGCGTGGATGGGTTGCTCATCGACCTCGAGGGCCGGCCGTTGAGCGATCCGGAGGTCCTGGAGACCTACATGAACATCCTCGGCTGCCTGGATCCCATCAACCACGGCGTGGGGATCGGCGAGGTATGTGGCGGCGCCACCCCCGTGCTCGCATCGCTGGTGGGCGCAACCGCCGAGCCCGGCCGCGTCGAGCTGACATGGTACGCGGGCGGTGGGGCAGTGTCGGAGGCGACCCTCTACCGGCGCGATGCACAGGAGGACTGGACCGTGCGCGCGCAAGTCTCGGTGGATGGCAGTGGCATGATCCGCTTCGAGGACCGCGAGGTCGTGTCCGGTGTGCGCTACGGCTACCGCCTGGGGCTGCGCTCGGGCGCGGGCGAGGAGTTCGCGGGCGAAGTCTGGATCGATGTCCCCACGGCCTTCCACCTCGCGCTCACCGGCGCCCGTCCGAACCCGGCGACCGACGACCTCCTGGTCTCCTTCTCGCTCTCCACGCGCGAGGACGCGACGCTTGCCCTCTACGACGTCGCCGGACGGCTGGTGAGGACACGATCCGTGGGCTCGCTTGGCCCCGGCAGCCACCTCGTCAACCTGGCGGAGGGGTCCCGGCTCGCCGCGGGAATCTACGTCGTGCGCCTCACCCAGGGCGCGCGCTCGGTCTCGGCGAAGGCGGCGGTCGTCCGGTAGGCTGGCTCACCCCAGCTGCTTGTGGAACCGCAGGGTGCTGAAGGTGATGAACAGCGTCGAGAAGCCCACCAGCGCCAGCGCCTGCGGCCAGAGCGCCTCGAGGCCCACGCCCTTGAGCACGATGCCGCGCATGATCTGGAGGAAGTGCGTGAGCGGCAGCGCCAGCCCGAGCGCGCCCGCCAGCGGCGGCATCGCCTCGCGCGGGAACATGAAACCGGACAGCAGCACGTTGGGCAGCAGGAAGAAGAACGAGGTCTGGATCGCCTGTGCCTGCCGGGTGACCAGCGTCGAGATGAAGAGCCCGAGCCCGAGGCTGGCGACGATGAACAGCAGCGAGACCACATAGATGAGCGCCACGCTGCCACGGATCGGGACGTGGAAGAGCAGCCGGGCCGCGATCAGCACCGCGGTGAGCTGCACCAGGCCCACCAGCACGTAGGGCGCGATCTTGCCGATCATGATCTCGCTGCGGGTGAGCGGCGTGACGATCAGCTGCTCGAGCGTGCCGGTCTCGCGCTCGCGCACCACCGCGAGCGCGGTCATGATGATGAGCAGGTTGGACAGGATCATGCCGATGATGCCGGGCACGATGAACAGCACGCTCTTGAGCGCCGGGTTGTAAAGCGGCCGCACGCGCACGTCGAACGGCAGGCGCCCATCCTCGAGATCGGCGCCCACCGTGCCCGAGACCAGGCGCACGTTGGTGCGCTGTCCCACCATCAGCGCGGAGCTGATCGCGCTCTGCGACGCGGTCGGGTCGGTCGCGTCGACCAGCACCTGCACCGAGACCGGACGCCCGCGCTTGATGCTGCGCGCGAAGTCCTCGGGGATCACGATCGCCGCCGCCGCCTTGCCGGCGTCGATCCGGTGGATCGCGTCCTGGTACGAGAGCGCGTCGCCGCGGATGCGGAAGTTCCCGGTGGCGCCGAACTGCTGCACGAGCGCGCGGCTCTCCTGGGTGCGGCTGGTGTCGTACACGAGCGTCGGGAGGTTGCGCACGTCCTGGCGGATCGCGTAGCCGAACAGGGTGAGCTGCATGACCGGTACGCCCAGCATGAGCCCGAGCGTGGCGCGGTCGCGCCGCATCTGGATGAACTCCTTCCAGACGATCGAGCGCAGGCGGCCCAGGTTCACGCGTCGCTCTCCTGGAGATGCACGAAGATGTCCTCGAGGCTCATGTTCTCGCCGAAGGTGCGCCGCACCTCGGCGGGCGTTCCGAACGCCGTGAGTCGGCCGCGCGAGAGGAACGCCAGTCGGTCGAAGCGCTCCGCCTCGTCCATGTAGTGGGTGGTGACGATGATGGTCGTGCCCTCGGTGGAGAGCCCGCGGATGATCTGCCAGAAGAGCCGCCGTGCCGCCGGGTCCACGCCCGCGGTGGGCTCGTCGAGGAACAGCACCGGTGGCCGGTGGAGCAGCGAGCAGCCGAGCGCCAGCCGCTGGCGCTGCCCTCCCGAGAGCCGCGCCGCCAGCCGGTCGCCGATCTCGGCGAGCATCATGCGCTCCATTGCCCAGGCGATGCGCCCCGCGAGGCCGGCCCCGAGGCTGTAGACGCCGCCGTAGAAGCGGAGGTTCTCGGCGACCGTGAGGTCGCCGTAGAGTCCGAACGCCTGCGACATGTAGCCGATCGCCGCCTTCACGCGCTCGGGATGCTCGGCGACGTCGGCGCCCGCGACCGTGGCGGTGCCCGAGGTCGGCTTGAGCAGGCCGCACAGCATGCGGATGGTCGTGGTCTTGCCGGAGCCGTTCGGTCCGAGGATGCCGAAGATCTCGCCGCCCCGGATCTCGAACGTGACGCCGTCCACCGCCTTGACCGGGCCGAAGTGCTTGGCGAGCGCGCGCACCTCGACCGCGACGCGGCTCGCGACCGCCGCCACGCTCATCGCGCCGCCGGGGTCGCCGCCGCGATCCGCACGTCGACCGGAAGCCCCGCCTTGAGCGCCGGCCCGGGATCGAGCACCACCTTGATCGCGAACACGAGGTTGGCGCGCTCCTCCTCGGTGAGTGCCGCGCGCGGCGTGAACTCGGCCTGGGTGGCGATCGTGACCACGCGCCCGCCGAAGCGCTGGCGGCGGAATCCGTCCGGCGACACCTCGACGCGCGCGCCGAGCGCCACGCGCACGATCTCGGGCGCGGCGACGTAGACGCGCACCCAGAGGCTGTCCGGGTTGCCGAGCGTGAGCACCGGCTGCCCCGGCAGCACCAGCTCGCCCGCCTCGAAGTTGCGCAGCAGCACCACGCCCGGGACCGGAGCCGTGATGAGCAGCTCGCCCTCGCGGCTGCGCAGCGCCTGGAGCTGTGCGCGCGCCGCCACCGCCGCCTCGCGCGCGGCCGTGACGTCCTCGCGCCGGCTGCCCTTCTCGAGCAGCGTCAGGCGCTGCTGCAGGCCGTCACGCTTGGCGATCGCCGCGTCACGCTCGGCCCGCGCGCGATCGACGTCGGCCTGGGCGATGACGTTGCCCTTGAGCAGCTCTTCGGAGCGGGCGAGCTGCTTCTCCGCCCAGTCCAGCTCGGCACGGGCGGAGGCGAGATCGGCGCGGGCGATGCGGATCTCCTCGGCGCGCGGACCGGTGACCACCTCGCGCGACTCGGCGGCGGCGCGCCCGGCCTGCGCGACCTGAGCCTGCACCTGGGCCGCGAGCTCGCCGCGCTGGAG
>DATEMP010000038.1:0-5340 GCA_035275545.1 Candidatus Eiseniibacteriota bacterium
GAAAGTGATCGCCTTCATCGACGGGTGCGCGTCCTACGCTCCGGCCGCGGCCGCCGCGGGCGCCGCGACGCGCGCGGGCTGCATGACCGTGGCGCCCGGGTCCACGACCACGCGCAGGGCGCGCGGCACGCAGGTGATCTCGAGCTCGGCGCTCAGGGCCTGCCGGTACTCGCCGTCGGTCTCGTAGGCGGGCGGCGAGGCGAAGCGCAGCGTGAAGCGGTCCGCCTGCTCGGTGACCACGCGCGCCTTGCCGGTGTGGGTGCCGCGGGTCGCCGCCACGAACAGGCCGATCCGGCCGAGCGGCGGCGCGTCCAGGATCGAGATCGCGTCGAGGCGCCCGTCCATGAGATCCGCGGCCGGGGCGATGTGGAACGAACCCCCGAAATGCTTCGCGTTGGCGACGATCAGCATCAGGTGGCGCGACGTGCCGCGGCGGCCGTGCGGCGAGCCCACGTCGATCTCGATCCCGGGATAGCCGAACAGCTGGCGCAGCGCCGAGACCAGGTAGAGCTGGCCGCCCTTCATCCAGGTGATGCGGGCGCAGTCCTCGAGCACCGCGATGTCGAAGCCGAAGCCGGCGATGTTGAGGAAGTGCCGGCCCTCGATCCGGCCCACGTCGATCCGCGTGTCGGGGCCCTCGGCCGCGAGCCGCGCGGTCGCCGCGATGTCCCCCGCCGGGACACCGAGGGTCTTCGCGAAGTCGTTCCCGGTGCCGGCGGCGAGCAGCGCCAGGCGGCAGTCGGCGTTGCGCTCGAGGATCGCGTTGGCGACATTGCTCCACGTGCCGTCGCCGCCCGCCGCGACCAGGGTGGTGCAGCCCTCGTCCAGCGCCTGGGCCGCGAGTGCCCGCTCGTCGCCCGCCTCGCCCGTGACCACCACGTCCGAGACGCCCACGGTCGCGAACGCCTCGCGGATCGCGGGCAGCTGCCGGCCGCCGCGGCCTCGCCCGGCGGCGGGGTTCACGATCACGCGGATCCTGGAGCGCGCGGTGTCGCGCGCGGAGCCCGGTGCGTGCGTCACGACCTCGCGCGGCCCCGCGGTGGCGTCACCGCCCGACGGTGGCGGCGAGGTGCTGGAGGGGATGGATGAGCTCGACGCCGTCGCGCATCCACTGCTCGCGGAACGGCGTCGTGTCGACCTGGTCGGCGTCGATCGCGCGCGTGAAGAGATGGGAATGGAGCGTGAGGCTGCCGCGCTCCCCCTCGTGCTCCATGAACGGACCCTTCATGACCAGCGGGCTCATGTAGGGCCCCGCGTCGTCGTGCATGAAGGTCTGGTAGCGGTGCTCGACCGTCTCCCAGGGCGACTCGCCGCTGTCGGTGATCTTGAGCGTGAGGATCGGCTTGCCGCCCTCCGCGGCACTCGCCGTGATCAGACCGTCGCCGCGCTCGAAGGTCACGTCCAGGTCGGCCGGGAAGTGCGGCAGGTGCCATACCTCGATCCCGTGCTGGCGCGAGGCGGCGGTGGTGGTGCCGACCAGGAACGGGAACATCGCCGCGCGCGCCATCGGCTCGCCGTGCCGGACGCGCGGCGCCACGATCACCGAGAGCGCGATCTCGCGGTACACACCCGCCGCGCTGTCGTGGAAGTCGAACGCGGTCACCGTCAGGATGCTCTGCCCGTGGTGCGGCTCGACCGGCTGGATGCCGTGCGGCAGGATCGCCCGGGCGTTCTCGGTCGGGAACTCGAAGAAGCCGTTGATCGCGTCCCGGTACAGATACTTGCGTGGCGCCTCGTCGGACCCGCTCACAGGAGCCCTTCCTCGCGCAGGACGTGCGACAGGATCGCCACGCCCTCGTTGAGCTGGTCCTGGGTGTGGGCCGCGGAGACCGAGATGCGGAAGCGCGAGCGGTGCTTGGCGACCGCCGGGAAAACGATCGGCTGCAGGTAGAGACCGGCGCGCTGCAGGCGGTGGCCGATCTCGAAGATTCTCCGGTCGTTGCGGATCATGACCGGGATCACCTGCGAGGTCGACTCGCCCACGTCGATCCCCTCCTCGCGCAGCAGGCGGCGGATGTGGGCGACGTTCGCCCACAGGCGCCCGCGCAGCCCGGGCTCGCGGCCCGCGATGCGCAGCGCCTCGAGCACGCCGGTGGCGACCACCGGCGAGAGCGCGCACGAGAACAGCCGGGCGCGCGCGAAGCCCTCGAGGTACTTGTAGAGGCTCGCCGAGCCGGCGACGTAGCCGCCCTGGCCGCCCAGCGCCTTGGAGAGCGTGCCGACGTGGATGTCGATCTGGTCCTCGAGGCCGTACACCTCGGCGACGCCGCGCCCGTTCTCGCCGTAGATGAAGGTCGAGTGGGCCTCGTCGATGAGGATGCGGGCGTCGTAACGCTTCGCGATCTCGACGATCTCGGGCAGGCGGCACACGTCGCCGTCCATCGAGTACACGCCTTCGACGACCACCAGCTTCCGGCCGCCGCTCGCGCCTTTGAGCTTCTTCTCGAGATCCTCGGGCTTGTTGTGGCGGAAGAACCGCACGTCCGCCTTGGAGAGGATCGCGCCGTCGACGATGCTGGCGTGCGAGTTCTGGTCGGCGACGATCAGGTCGCCGGGGCGCATGATGCCCTGGATGAGCCCGATGTTGGTGCTGTAGCCGGTCGGGAAAAGCATGCACGCCGGCTTGTTCTTGAACGCCGCCAGCTCGCGCTCGAGCTCGAGATGAACGTCCATCGTGCCGGAGAGCAGCGGCGACCCGGCGGCGCCCAGCCCGTAACGATCGAGCCCGCGCTTGGCCGCCTCGATCACTTCCGGCCGGTACGAGAGGCCCAGGTAATTGTAGGAGGACAGATTGAGCAGGTTCAGCTGGCGCTGCTCGAGCTTCTCCTGCAGCTCGACCCGCGGCTGCGGCCGCGACGAGATCGGCTGTCCGTAGAGGTAGTAGCCCCGCAGCTGCGCGTCGTCGTACCACTCGGTGTACGGCTCGAGAATGGCGAAGACGTCGTCGCTTGACGAGTAGTAGAAGCTACTGTAGTCGTAGTCGAAAGGATCGCCCTGGACCTGCGGCGTCGTTTGGGACTTCACCGTCATCGTCGACCTCCGGTTGGCGTGACTTCCCCACCCAATGGGGTCCGACTCTCACCCCCCTCACCCGGGCAGGATCCGTGAGTCGTGCCATACAGAGCTTTTGCTTTGCCGTAATCTACTCCATCTATCTGGTGGCCGTCATGCTGCCTGCCCAGGAGCTGATTCTCAGGCCCCTGTGCGCGCTCAACCCCAAGCGGCGCCCAGCGATACTGCGCACCTGGTTCCGCTGGCAGGCGGTCTGGGTGATCGGGATGGCCCGTCACATCGGAGGCCTCAAGCTCGACGTCCAGGGCGAGCTTCCCGCCGAGCCCATGATCGTGGTCATGAACCACCAGTCGCTGCTCGACATCCCGGCGGTGGTACGGCTGCTCTACGGCCCCTACCCGGTGATCCCCACCCGCGCCCGCTACACCAAGTGGATCCCGGGGATCTCGGGCCTGGCGCGGCTCGGGGGCTTCCCGGCGCTGCGCCAGAGCGGGCACGCGTCGCGCGCCGAGCACACGGCGATGGTGACGGCGGCGGAGTCGGTGGAGCGCGGCGAGCGCACGATGATCATCTATCCCGAGGGGCATCGCACCAAGGACGGCGAGATCCAGCCGTGGATGACCCAGGGGATGAAGCTGGTGTTCCGCCACGCCCACTCGCGCCCGGTCTACGTGGTGGTCATCGACGGCGTGTGGCGGCTGCGCAGCTTCGGCGATATCGCCTTCCGGCTCCCGGGGCAGGTCGCGCGCATGCGCGTGCTCGGCCCCTTCGCCGTGCCGCCCGACAAGCGCGACCACGAAGCGTTCATCGCCTCGCTGCGCGAGCAGATGGTCGGCACGCTCGCGCGCCTGCGCGGGAGCGATCCCGCCGGCTCGCCCGGCTCCGCCTCGGCGCCCCTTGCCCACCCGGTCGGATGACGCAGCGCTGCGCGCCGCGCTGGCGCTCGGCTTGGAGCAGCCGGCCGGGCCGGACGCCCAGCGTCTCGGCACGTACCTGGCGGGCGCGTTCGGACCTTCGACCGTGGCGCTCATCCACTATGGATCCCACGCCCAGCGGAGCCCGGGCGAAGGGAGCGCGTGGGACTTCTTCGTCGTGGTCGACGATCCGGTCAAGGCCTACCGGGCGCTCGGGCGCACCCTGCCGCGCGGCTTTCCCGCGCGACGCGCGGCGCTCCTCAATCGGCTGCTGCCGCCCAACGTGGTCTCGGTCATCGCACCCGACCCGCCGCGGATCGCCAAGGTGTGCGTCCTGAGCGCGCCCCAGCTCGAGCACGCCTGCTCCGCCAGGCCCCGCGACCACTTCGTGCGCGCGCGGCTCTTCCAGCAGGTGCACGTGCTCTGGAGCCGCGACGAGGCGGCGCGCGAGCGCGTGGCGGAGGCGATCATGGCGGCACGCGGCGGCAGCTTCGAGTGGAGCCGGCCGTTCCTGCCGCAGCGCTTCGACGCGCGCGCCTACCTGAGAACCCTGCTCCAGGTCTCCTACGCCTCGGAGATCCGCCCCGAGAATGACCACCACCTGGACGTGCTGCTCGCCGCCCAGGCGGGCACGCTCGTCCCCATGGCGGAGACGCTGCTCGCGCACCTGGCGGCGCGAGGGCGGCTCGACCGCACCGGCGACCTCTACCGCGATCCCTGGCCGCCCGGGCCGCTCGACCGGGCACTCGCACGCGCGTGGTTCCAGTGGAGCAAGGCGCGCGCGACCCTGCGCTGGGCCAAGTACGTGGCGCTCTACGACGACTGGCTCGACTACGTGGTGCGCAAGGTCGAGCGCCGGAGCGGCGTGACCCTCGAGCTCACCGAGCGCGAGCGGCGCTGGCCGCTGATCTTCCTCTGGCCGAAGGCGATCCAGTTCATCGCCCACCGGCGCGCGCGATGAACGGATCCGCCGCCGTCGGCCTCGCGGCCGCCCTGCTCCTGCTGCTCACCATGCCGGTCTACGCGCTGGTATCGCGCGGGCGCCCCGGCGATCCCGAGGTGGCGGCACGGCCGCGCACCGTGCTGCTCGGCTATTGGGTGCGCGACTGGCTCATGTGGGCGATCTCCCCGCTCGAGCGCCTGTTCCTGGCGCTGCGCCTCCAGCCGATCGTCTTCAACTGGGCGGGGGTCGCGTTCGGCGCGCTCGCCGGCGTCGCCTACGCGCGCGGCGACTTCCCGCTCGGCGGCTGGCTGGTGCTGCTCGGGGGCGCCGCCGACATCTTCGACGGCCGGATCGCGCGGGCGCGCGGCCTGGTCTCGAACGCCGGGGCGTTCATCGACTCGACGCTCGACCGCTTCGCCGAGACCTTCGCGTTCGCCGGGCTCGCGGTGTGGTCGCGCGGCTCCGCCTGGG
>DATEMP010000039.1:0-2303 GCA_035275545.1 Candidatus Eiseniibacteriota bacterium
CTCGCGGATCCGCTCGCTCTCCGCCGCCGCCTCCTCGGCGCGCCGCCCGAGCCCGCCGGACCGCTCGCCCAGGAGCACGATCTGGTGCTCCGCCTGCCCGCGCGCCTCCTCGCGGTCGCGGAGCGCCGACTGGGCGAACGACAGCTCGCGCTCGCACTCGAGCAGCACCAGCTTGCGGTCGTTGAGCTTCGCCTCGAGGGCGTCCAGCTCGACCGTGACGCCTTCGCGGCGCACCGCCTCCTCCTGCCAGCGCTCCTTCGCGTCGGCGCCCTTCTGCCGCAGCTCGGCGACCCGGCCGGCGGTGAGCGAGAGGTCGAGCTCCTGGACCTGGTCCCGGAGGCGCTGGTAGCGGCGCGCCTTGCCGACCTGGCGCGCCAGCGACCGTAGCTCGCGCTCGATCTCGAACACGATGTCGTTGAGGCGCGTGAGGTCGCCTTCGGTGGCGTCCAGCTTGTTGAGCGCCTCCCGCTTGCGCGCCTTGTACTTGGTGATCCCGGCCGCCTCCTCGAACAGGAAGCGCCGGTGCCCCGAGTTGTCCGAGAGCACGTGGTCCACCATCTGCCGCTCGATCACCGAGTAGGCGTGGCTGCCCATGCCGGTGTCGAAGAACAGGTCGCGCACGTCCTTGAGGCGGCAGGGCGTCTTGTTGATGAAGTACTCGGAGAGCCCGGAGCGGAACACGCGGCGCGAGATCGTGACCTCGCTGAACTCGGTGGGCAGGATGCCGCGATCGTTCTTGAAGGTGAGGTGGACCTCGGCCATGCCGAGCGGCTTGCGGCTCGGCGCTCCGTTGAAGATCACGTCTTCCATGGTGTCGCCGCGGAGCTGCTTGGCGCTCTGCTCGCCCATGACCCAGCGGATCGCGTCCGAGACGTTGGTCTTGCCACAGCCGTTCGGCCCGATGACGCCGGTGATGCCGTTGCCGAAGGCGAGCGAGGTCTTGTCGACGAAGGACTTGAAGCCCTGCAGCTCGAGCTTGTAGAGGAACATCCCTGTCATCCCTCCGAAGGCGCCGACCCGTCGACCGGGGCAGCGGATGGCGGGAAGGAGGCTCGTTCGAGCGCTTCGGCCACCTCGAGCGGCTCGCCGTCGAGGAGCGTGCGCACGTCCATCCTGAACTTCCCTGTCCGGATGTATCCGATCACCGGCGGGTCCGCGCCGCGGGCCCATCGGTCCAGCTCGTCTGCGGTGCGTCCGGGGTGCGCGATCGCGACCACCCACCCCGGCAGCCGCTGAAGGGGCAGCGCCCCGCCACCGACCTCTCCCGAACCCTGCTCGACGGTCACCTGAAGCTCCGGCACCCGCCGGTGGAGCGCGTCGGCCAGCGACCGGGCCCGCTCCTCGAGCACCGCCGCGGGCAGGCCGAGCATCGCCAGCGCGGGGATCTCCCGCGCCGCCCGGACCGGGTCGCTGTAGGCCGGAAGCGTGGCCTCCAGCGCGGCCAGGGTCAGCTTGTCCACACGAAGCGCCCGCGCCAGGGGATCCTTGCGCAGGCGTTCGATCAGGCGGCGCCGGCCCACGATCAGACCGGCCTGTGTTGCCCCGAGCAGCTTGTCGCCGGAGAAAGTAACGACGTCACACCCGGCGGTCAAACTCTCTCTCACCGTCGGCTCGCGTTCCAGCCCCAAGGCGCCGAGGTCGGTCAGCGCGCCGCTGCCCAGATCCTCGATGAGCGGCACGCGCTTGCGGCGCGCGAGCCGCACCAGCTCGTCGAGCGTCGGCCGGGTGGTGAACCCCGCGACGCGGAAGTTGCTGGGATGGACGCGCAGGATCGCACCCACCCCGTGGCCCGCCTTGGCCAGCACGCGCTCGTAGTCACGCAGGTGGGTGCGGTTCGTGGTGCCGACCTCGATCAGGCGCGCACCGCTGCGCTCGAGCACCTCGGGGATGCGGAACGAGCCGCCGATCTCGACCAGCTCGCCCCGCGACACCACCACGCCCTTCCCCGCGGCGAGCGACGAGAGGGCGAGCAGCACCGCCGCGGCGCCGTTGTTCACCACCAGCGCCCCCTCCGCCCCGGTGAGCCGCGTGATCCAGCGCTCGACCCCGCTCCCGCGCTCGCCGCGGCGTCCGCTGGCGAGATCGAGCTCGACGCTGCAGTAACCGCGTCCCACCTGGGTGATCGCCTCGAGGGCCGCGGGTGAGAGCGGCGCCCGGCCGAGATTGGTGTGGAGCACCACCCCGGTGGCGTTGAGCACCCGGCGCAGCAGCGGTCGGGAGGCGGCCGCGGCCCGGCGCGCGGCCTCGGCCGCAAGTGATTCCGGCGCAGGTGGTTCCGCCCCGCGCCGCAAGCGCGCCCGGTG
>DATEMP010000040.1:0-2878 GCA_035275545.1 Candidatus Eiseniibacteriota bacterium
CCTCCGGCGCCCGGGGACCGCGCGCACGATCGCGCTCGCCGCCACCGGGTTGGCACTCGCGTCCACGCTGCTGTGCAACCTCCTCTACGGTCCAATTCTCAGACGGGGATGGATCCAGGTGCCGACGCTCCCCGAGCAGAACGGGCCCACGGTGTTCGACCGCACGCAGAAGATCTACCGCGACCGCATGGCGACGCGCATCCCCTCCGACGGCGGCGTGGTCGCGGCCTTCGAGTTCCTGGCGCGGCTCGCCTCGCGCCGCGACGTGCACTCGATTCACCACATCTATACCGGTTTCTACACGTTCTCGACCGAGCGCTACCCGATCCCGGACGGGATCGCGGCGATGCTGGCCGATATCGGCGACGAGCGGCTCGCGATCTATGTACAGCCCGGGACCGCGGGCCGGCTGCGCGAGCTGGTGACCAAGAACGATCTGCATCCCGCGGATGCCGCGGGCGACCTGGTGCTGTTCCTGCGGGCACCCCGGGACACGGTCGAGCTGATGCGCGTCGGCGTATCGGCGCCCGCCGGCGGGCGCCGCGTCGTCTACGACCGGCAGCTCGCGTTCACCGGCTTCGCGATGCCGGATTCGACGGTGGAGGTCGAAGGCGTGCTGCCGCTGCAGACCTTCTGGCAGCGGGTCGGCAAAGCGGACCGCCAGTACGTGACGCAGTTCGTGCTCACCGACGCCACCGGCAAGGCGGCGTTCTCGGTGGCGCGGCACCTCGGCTACCTCCTCTATCCCCTGAGCGCGTGGCCGGCCGACACCACGGTGCGCGAGTCCTATCGCCTGGTGGTGCCCTCCCACGTGCCGCCGGGCGACTACGTGCTCGGGCTCCGGGTTGCGTGGTGGCGCGAAGGCAAGCCGGCGCTCTCGGCGCCCGACGACTCGACGCTCGCCGAGCGCCGGCTGATCGTCGATCTCGGGCGCTTCCGCGTGATCCCCGCGCGCCGAGGATCGATACGATGAGACGACGGCTGATTCTGCTCGCCCTGCCGGCCGCGGCCGGTGTCGTGTTCGCCTGGTCCGCCCTCAACGCCCCGCACGGCTACGCGGCCGCGTACGACTTCGGGGGCGCATGGGTGGTCGCACTCACCTGCGCCGTGATCGGCGGCCTGCTCGTGCTCCGGAAGCGTTGGCGCCCGGCGGGCGCCGCGGGCCTGGTGGCCGCCGTCACGCTGCTGCTCGCCTTCTACGTCGTGTACTTCACGGGCTATGGACTGGGACTGCACGCCTGGAAGAAGACGCCCCGGGTCACGATTCCGCCGACCGGTTCGCGATGAATCCATGATCCGCCGCTGAGTGCGCGTGGTGCCGGGGGACAAGACGCCCGAGTACGAGATGGACGCCATCGACGGGCGCGTGTTCTTCATGAAGAGCGGCACCGAGATCATCTGCTACAGTTTCTAATGTGGTTCCCCCGGGCCGCCCGCAAGGAGCGGCCCGTTTGCTTCACCACGGGGGATTGACCCCCATCAAGGAGGATGTGATGTCGCGGTTCCTGCATCGCTCGTCCATACGCCTTGCCATGTCCATCGCGCTCGTTGCGGCCCTCGCCTGCCTGGGCCTCACGGGTTGCGGCGATGATCCTCCGCCCAACGCACCGGGCCCGTCCGGATCCACGACGTTCGAGGGCACGATTGCCGGTCAGACCTCGAGCGGCACGCTCACGATCACGGTCGCCACGTCGAACCCGTCGCCGCAGCCACGCCCGATGGGCGCGAGCGCGGTCGTGACCGCGACCGGCACCGTCACCCCTGCGGGCGGCCCGGGAGTCGCGCTCACCGGAACCTACGACGATCAGTCCGATCAGGTCTCGCTCACCGGCGGCGGCTGGACGCTCGCCGGAGGGCTCACGAGCTTCGGCCTCGAAGGAACGTATTCGGGACCGGGAGGCGTCCAGGGCGTGTTCTCGGTCCAGAGGAGCGGCACGGGCACCGACACGGTCATCGTCGTGGTCGGCACCTACTCCGCCACCGTGGGCACCGGGAGCGGCAACTTCAACTTTGCCTTCCGACCGTCGATCACCAGCGGGCAGAACCTCCACGGGAACGCGTTCGACAGCGGGGTCACGACACCCATCCCGCTCGACGGCACCGCCACAGCGGACGGTCTGGGCGGCTTCGACATCTCGATCGTGAATCCGCAGCTTCCCGCCGGGCCGCCGCTCGCGACCGGCAAGCTGCTCCTCGATGGCAACGCCAGCGGAACATTCGATACCGGCACCGGGAACTCCGGCACCTGGACCGGCACACGGCAATGAGATGAGGCTCCGGAGGAATCCGGAGCCCCGATGCAGCACGGCCCCGTCTCGTTTGAGAGGCGGGGCCGTTCGCTACAGCGGCGCGGGCCTGTCAGCCGCGCCGCACCGCGATCGCCTCGCGGTAGACCGCCTCGGTGCGCGCGAGCGTGCGGTCGAAGGTGAACGTCTCGAGCACCTTGGTGCGAGCCGCGCCGCTCAGCCGCGCCGCCAGCGCCGGATCGTCGAGCAGCCGCTCGATCGCGGCCGCCCACGCGCGCGTGTCCGCGTGCTCGACCAGGAGCCCGTCGACGCCGTCGGTCACCAGGTCGGGGATGCCCGCGTAGCGGCTGCCCACGAACGGGATGCCGAGCGCCATCGACTCGAGCTGGGCGATCGAGAGCCCCTCCTGGCGCGAGGGGAGCGCCGACACGTCGAGGCATGCGTAGTAGGGGCGCGGATCCTTGACGAACGGCACGAACGTCACCGCGTGCTGCGGCGCCTCGGCGGCGAGGCGCGCGAGCAGGGGCTCGGAGGCGATCCCCACGAACGCGATGTTGAGCGGGCGCGCGATCTGGCGCGCGGCGCGCAGCAGCACCTCCTGCGCCTTGCGGCGCGACACCACGCCGATGATC
>DATEMP010000041.1:0-5382 GCA_035275545.1 Candidatus Eiseniibacteriota bacterium
CACGATCAGCGCCGCGAACTCGGGGCGGTCCGAGAGCCACGCGCTCGCGTTGGCGCCCGCGCCGGTGCGCTCCTCGCGCAGGTGCGGCCGCCACGAGACCGGGCAGCCCACGCGGGTGCCGGCGATGTCGTCGGTCACGAAGCCCTCCGCGTCGCCGGCGCGCACCAGCATGCGCGGGCCCACCCAGATGCGATCGGTGTGGGGGGGAGCGGGCGCGAGCCCGTACCAGGCGTAGGCGCCGAGCAGCTTGATGCGCTCCTCGCCGGGCGGCGGGATCGCCCCCTGCGCCCAGTGACCGCGCCGGTCGAGCAGCGCCGCCCAGCGCTCGATCGCGGCCAGGTCGGCGCTCACCAGCTGGACGCTGTCGGCGGCGGCGCGCTGCACCGCCCCGGCGAACGCCAGCATGGCGCCCGCCTCCTCCACGCGGCCGAGCGACGCCAGGCGTTGCGCTTCGCGCGGCACGAACCCGTCGCTGTCGGCGAGCGCCAGGCGGAAGAAGTTGGCGTACAGGCGCTGGGTGCCGTTGAGCTCGGCGACGCGGTCCACGTCGTCCTCGCCGGTCATGACCATAGGCTCGAGCAGCACGCGGCGCCACGCCTCGCGGGCGATGGTGCGGCCCAGGTCGGGGGTGGCGAGCACGCGCTCCTGGACCGCGCGGCTCCGGAGCGAGCTGTTCCAGCTCCCGATCCGGAAGCCCACCGAATAGCCGGTGAGAATTCCCAACACGTTGGTGACGTTCGAGACCGGCTTCACGATGTCGAGCGTGGTCCGGTAGAGCTCCTCGAATTGCCCGGGCAGCAGCGATCGCCGGTTGGAATTGGGCATGTCGAGCCAGAAGCCGTAGCCCACGTGTCCCCGCGCGCGCAGTGGACCGTAGTGCGTGCCGGTGATCGTGCGGCCGTACGAGCGCCCGCGCGGCGGCGGCAGGAACTGGTGCGAGTCGAGGTCGTACTGGCAGAACACGTCACCGCCGGCGCTGAGCTGGACCACGAAACGGGTGGTGGTGTCCGACGGCGAATCGCGGAACGATACGACCCGCATCTGCTCGAACAGCTCGGCGTAGGGGAACGTTCCGGGCGCGGGGCGGGCCTGGATCCCGACGATGATGCCGACCACGCACAACGACGCGAATACCGCGAGGATCTGCTTCTTGAACAGCCTGCCGGCGAGCGCGCGCGCGAAACGCTTGAGGCGCGTGAGATGGTACGAGCGCAGGATGATGGTGAACTTGCGTCGTCTCAAGGCGGGCGTGCTCCGGCGGACCACGTGAGTGTGTTGAGCCCGGGCATGACGACGCTAGGGCCCAGCGGTCTCGCCAGTTATCGGCTTCGGGGAGGAGCTGATTGAGCCGAGATTACGCGGCGCGGTGCTGTTCCGGCGCGTCGGCGGCCTGATCGCGAGCCGACACGACCAGGCGGGGCCGGGCCGCAGTTGCGCCTGTGTCCGGCTTGCGGGGACCGCGATCGAACAGGAGCAGCCCGGTCGAGAGCAGGAACAGGCAGCCGAGGGCGACCCCGGCGAACCCGGTCACGGTCTCGAGGAGGATGACGAACTCGCTCATGATGTCCCGGTTATCGGCCGAACCCGCCGGGACTTGAGGCGCTATTCCGGCTCGCCGCTCAGCTTGCGGGCGGCCATGAGGTGGCGGACCGCCTCCTGGCGGCGGCCGAGCGACTCCAGCAGCAGGCCCAGGTTGCAGTGGGCGTCGGCGAAGTCCGGGTCGCGCAGGATCGCCTGGCGGTAGGCATGCACCGCCTCGTCCTTGCGCCCCAGCTCCTCGAGCAGCACCCCGAGATTGTGGTGGGGGGTGGGATCGTCGGGGTCGAGCCGCACCGCCTCGCGGTAGTGGGGCTCGGCGCGGCCCAGCTCGCCGGCGATGTGGAGCTGGCGCCCGAGGTTCACGTGCGCCCCGGCGATGCTCGGGTCGAGCTCGAGCGCACGCTGGTAGGCCTCGAACGCGCGCTCCGGAGAGGAGCTCTCGAGCTCGCAGCCCTCCTCGTACCACTCGTCGGCGCTCAAATCCGCGTCGACCGCGCCGCCGGGGAGCACGGTCAAGGGGCTCGGGGGACGACGCTCCTCGCTGGTGAACACGCCGCTCGTCGGTCGTCCCCCGAGCCCCTCGCCCGTGGCGGGCTCCGGCAGGACCGCGAGCTCGGGCGCCTCGACCGCACGCTCGGCGATCTCGCTCGCCTCGAAGTCGAGGATGAACTGCCCCGAGTCGGGCTGCCACAGCACGCTGCCGTCCGAGGCCACGACCGCCTCGCCGTCGGTGTGGATCGAGATGCTGGTGAGCGGCAGGTCGTCGGTGAGCTGCGCGCGGAGCGAGGACCAGATGGTGCGGATGCGCCGCATCGGCACGCCCGCCTCGAGCAGTCCCTTGGTGGTGCGGAGCAGGATCAGGTCCTGGAACCCGAACGAGAGCGGCCCGATCGGGCCGCGTTGCGGCGCCAGGAACCCCGCGCGCGCCAGGGCGCGCAGCCGCGCCTCGGGCACCTCGAGGATGCGCGCCGCCTCGCGCAGCGAGAAACGCTGCTCGGTCTGCGGCTCGGCGCGTCCCGGCACCGTGCCCGCGATTCCCACACCTGACTTCATCCTGCCCTCCCTGGCGACGCGTTCAGCGGATCAGCGTCAGCGTCTGCCGCCGCTCACTTTCTTCTCCCGTGGTGCCGGCTGCGCCTTGGCGCGCGCTCGGGCGGCGGGCTTCTTCTCGAGCTTCTCGGTCTTGGCGGCGCGCGTCTTGCCGGCGCCCGCCGACTCGCTTTCGCCGCGCTTGCCGAGGCTTTGCTTGAGCGCGTCCATGAGGTCGATGACCTGGGCGCGTTGCGCCTGCGGGGCGAGCGTCGTTACTTCCTTGCCTTCCACCTTCTGCTCGACCGCCGCCATCACCCGGTCGCGGTACTCGTCGGCGTACTTCTCGGGCTGGAACTTCTCGTTGGTGAGCTCCTTGACCAGCCGCTCCGCCAGGTCGAGCTCCCCGGCCTTGATCTTGCCGTCCTCGCCCTTGTCGATCTCGCCGAAGTCGCGCACCTCGTCGGCGAAGTACATCGTGTGGAGCATGAGCCCATTCTGCGCCGGGCGGATCAAGACCAGGCTCTCCTTGCCGCGCATGACGAACTTGGCGAGCGCCACGCGCCCCGCCTTCCCCATCGCCTGGGAGAGCAACTGGTAGGCCTTCTCGCCGCCCTTGTCCGGACCCAGGTAGTAGGTGTTCTCGAAGTAGATCGGATCCACCTTGGCGAGCGGGACGAACTCCTCGATGTCGATCATCCGCGACGCCTCGCCCTCCATCGCCTTGATCTCGTCGGCGGTGAAGTGCACGTACTGGTCCTTCGCGAACTCGTACCCCTTGACCAGCTTGCTCCGGTCCACCACCTCGTTGCAGGTGGGGCAGATGAGCTGCTGGCGGATGCGCCCTCCGCACTTCTCGTGGATCTGGTTGAACGATACGGACTGGGAGCTCGCAGCGGGGTACATCCGGATCGGGATCGAGACCAGGCCGAAGGAGATGGTGCCTGATCCCGTGGAATGCGGAGGCATGTCGGTGTTCCTCCAGTCGTGAGGTGGCAACCAAGGCTAGCACCGTGTTTTACTCCGCTCAACGTGGTATCCGCCCACCCTGGAGTGCCGCAGGACCTTAGACTGCCCTCATGCCCTCCCGCCCGCGCGGCAAACCACGTCCCGAGAAGCCGGCCCCCGAGCCCGGGAAGGCGCGCGCCAAGGGCGATCCGCTCGAGGCATACCGTCGTAAGCGCGATCCCGAGCGGACGCTCGAGCCGTTCGGAGCGGCGGCACCCGCGAAGGCCGAGCCCGTCACCGCGCCGACCGGCGCGCCGGGTGCGCGCTTCGTCGTCCAGCAGCACTGGGCGCGCAATCTCCACTGCGATCTCCGCCTCGAGATGGAGGGGGTGCTCAAGAGCTGGGCGGTGCCCAAGGGACCCTCGGTGCGCGCGGAGGAGAAGCGGCTCGCGGTCCACGTCGAGGACCATCCGCTCGAGTACGCGAACTTCGAGGGCGTGATCCCCTCCGGCAACTACGGCGCCGGCTCGGTGATCGTGTGGGACCGCGGCACCTACCGCTCGTTCAAGCCCGAGCCGATCGACGAGCAGTACGCGCGCGGCAAGCTCGAGCTCGAGCTGTTCGGCCACAAGCTGGGCGGACGCTGGACGCTGGTGCGCATGAGCAAGAGCCCCAAGGACTGGCTGCTGCTCAAGAAGGTGGACACCGCCGCCCAGGACACCGAGGCACTCGAGCGCTGGCCGCGCTCGGTGATCTCGGGCCTCACGGTCGAGGAGATGAAGGACCCGGCCGGCTGGCTCGCCGCGCTCAAGAAGCACGTCGAGTCGCTCGGGGCGCCGCGCGGCGACCTGCGCGCGAGCCAGGTCAAGCACATGCTCGCGACCCTCGAGGAGACGCCGTTCACCCGCAAGGGCTGGGTGTTCGAGATCAAGTACGACGGCGTGCGCGTGATCGCCGAGCGGCGCGGCGACACGGTCAGGATGCTGGGCCGGAGCGGAGAGGACATCACCGCGCGCTACCCCGAGGTCGCCGACGCGCTGCGCGGGCTGATCGCCCAGGACTGGGTGCTGGACGGCGAGATCATCGCCTTCGACGCGGCGGGCAAGCCGAGCTTCGGGCGGCTCCAGAAGCGCATGCTCCTCAACAAGCCGCGCGACATCGCCGCCGCCATGGCGCGCGTGCCGGTGCGCGCGGTGTTCTTCGACTGCCTGGCGCTCGAGGGGCGCGACCTTCGCGACCGGCCGCTGCTGGTCCGCAAGGAGTGCCTGAGCCGGGTCCTGCCGCCCGCGGGGATCGTCCAGGCCGGCGACCACGTGCCCGAGATGGGGGAGGCGTTCTACGAGGCGGCTTCGGAGCTGGGTCTCGAGGGGATCATCGCCAAGCGCGCCGACAGCGCCTACGTGGGCCGGCGCTCGACCGACTGGATCAAGCTCAAGTGCCAGCGCCGGCAGGAATTCGTGATCGGCGGCTACAGCGACCCCAAGGGCGGTGGCCGGCACTTCGGAGCGCTGCACGTGGGGGTGTACGCGAACGGCACGCTGCAATACGTCTCGCGTGTGGGGGGCGGGTTCGACCGCAAGCTCCAGGACTCGGTCTGGGAGCAGCTCCAGGCGCTGCGCCGCGACACCTCGCCGTTCAAGGACAGCCCCAAGGACAAGGACAACCACTGGGTCGAGCCGAAGCTCGTCTGTGAGGTGCGCTTCACCGAGTGGACCGGCGACGGCGGGCTCCGGCATCCGGTGTTCCTCGGGATGCGCACCGACAAGAAGCCCGAGGAGGTGCGGCGCGAGGACCCGGCGCAGGACGACGCCGCGCCCGAGGAGCCGCCGCCCGCCGCACCCGAGCTGCCGCGCGGCCGCTGGAGTG
>DATEMP010000042.1:0-9121 GCA_035275545.1 Candidatus Eiseniibacteriota bacterium
GATATCGCGTGCGGGACCGGTCCGCACCTGGTCCGGCTGGCCGAGCGCGGTTACCGGATGTCCGGCCTCGATCTCTCGCGCCGCAACATCGAGTTCCTCGGCGAGCGGCTCGCCGCCAAGAAGCTCGCCGGCGAGCTGGTCGTCGGCGACATGACGAACTTCCGCCTGGCGCAGCCCGTGGACGCGGCCATCTGCATGCAGGACTCGCAGGGCCACCTGCTGACGAATGCCCAGCTCCTGGCCCACCTGCGCACCGTGGCGCGCAACCTCCGGCGCGGCGGCGTGTACGTCTTCGACCGCTACATGGCCTCATCCTGGACCGATCCGGCGCGGGCGTGGTCGTGGTCGCGGCGGCGCGGCGGCCTCATCGTGCGCGCCTCGTTCTCGGCGCTGCACGACGTCGACCCGGTCTCGCAGGTCTTCAAGGAGCACATGACGCTGGAGGCGGTCGAGAACGGCACCCGGCGCATCTACCGGCAGACCCACATGTCGCGCATGGTGTTCCCCCAGGAGCTCCGCGCGCTGGTAGACCTGGCCGGCGGGTTCGAGTTCGTGCAGTGGTTTTTCGGCTTCAAGCCCAAGTGGGTGCTCGAGAAGTCGAAGCATCCACTCCTGATGGTTGTCGTCCTCCGCAAGCGTTAGCCTCGAGCAGCGTAAGCTCTCTGCCGTGCCGAAGAAGAGTGCGGTGCTTCGTTTGAAGAAGGGGCGGGATCAGCGGGCGCGGACGCATCCCTGGATTTTCAAGGGGGATGTCGCGGACGTGAGTGATGTGGCGGCGGGGGATGCGGTCACCGTGCTCGATTCGGGAGGGCGGTTCGTTGGGCGGGGGTTGTTCAATCCCAGGCCGGCGCTGTGCTGCCGGATCTTCACGTGGGTGGACGAAGCGGTGGATGCGGCGTGGCTTGGGCGGCGTGTGCAGGCAGCGGTGGCCGCGCGCGCCGGAATCCAACGTGAGGCCGTGCGGCTGGTGTGGAGTGAGGCGGACGGCCTTCCGGGGCTCGTGGTGGACCGTTATGGGCCCGCGCTGGCGGTGCAGTGTCTGACGCTGGGGATCGCGCGCTGGCGTGACGCGATCGTCGCGGCGCTGCGGCGCAGTGTCGGGGACCTGCCGGTGGCCGGCGCCGACGACGGGGCCATGGCGGCGCTCGAGGGGTTCACGCCGGCGAGTGGCTGGCTCGATCGTCCGGGGCCCGAGGAGATCGTCGTGGACGAGGCGGGTGTACGGCTCGGCGTGCGTCCGGGCGCCGGCCAGAAGACCGGGCTCTACCTGGACCAGCGCGAGAACCGGCGCCGCGCCGAGGCGCGCGCCGCCGATCAGCGGGTGCTCGACCTGTTCTGCTACCAGGGGGAGTGGGCGCTCCACGCGGCCCGCGGCGGCGCCGCCCAGGTGCTGGCGGTCGATTCCTCGGCACCGGCCCTCGAGATCGCCCGACGCAACGCGGAGCGCAACGGATGCGCGGACCGCGTGAGCTTCCGCCAGGGCGACTGCTTCGACATCGTGCGCGAGCTGGAGCGCGGCGCCGAGCGCTTCGGCCTCGTCATCCTCGACCCTCCGGCGCTCATCAAGTCGCGGAGCAGCCTGGCCGCCGGCGCCCGCGCTTACCGCGAGATCAACCGCGCGGCGATGGGCCTGCTCGCCGAGGGCGGGACACTCGTCACCTGCTCCTGCAGCCACCATCTCGAGGATCCGCTGTTCCGCCAGGTCCTGATCGAGGCCGCCCGCGCCGCCCATCGCCCGTTCCGCGTGCTCGACTGGGCGGCGGAGGCGCCGGACCATCCGCAGCTCCTCGCGGTGCCCGAGACACACTATCTGAAGTGCGCGGTCCTCCAGGCGATTTGAGCGCGAACGACAGCCCGGCGGCACTCGCCCGCGAGATCCGCGCGTGGCTCGCGAAGACCGCCGATCCGGACGTGCGTGTCTGGCTCGAGACCTTGATCCCGGGCGCCCGCGCCGTGGGCGTCAAGGTGCCCGCGCTGCGCGTCTATTCCGCGCAGCTCCGCGCCGCACACAAGAGCCTGCCGCTCGAGACGGTCGCCGACCTCATGGACACGTTCGCGAAGGCGAAAGTGCGCGAGGAGATCCTGATCGGCGCCTTCTGGCTCGCCCGCTACGGAAAGAAGATCGAAGCGCTCCCGTGGCGCCGGATCGCCGCCTGGCTGCCCGCGCTCGACAACTGGGAGACCTGCGACCAGCTGGCGATGGGGGTCGCGGCGCGCGTCGTGGCGGCCGATCTCGCGAACGTTCCGGCGCTCGTGCGGCTGACGGCGTCGCCTTCCGAGTGGACGCGGCGGTTCGCGCTCGCGACCGCGAGCGCCCTGAACCAGAAGGGCCGCTCACACGTGCAGGAGACGCTCGCGGTGTGCGATCCCCTGATCGCCGACCCGTCGCCGAACGTGCGCAAGGCGGTGGGCTGGGCGCTGCGCGAGGCCTGCAAGCACGACCCCGCCGCGGTGGAGGCATTCCTAAAGTCCCGCGCGGCGCGTGCGCATAGGAGCGTGGTGCGCGAAGGATCGGAGAAGCTCCCGGCGGCGCGCCGGGAGGCGCTCATTCGGCTGGTGGCTCCGACGGCGGGCTCGAAGGCGACCCCGAAGGCTCTGAAGGCGCCGGGGCGGGTGCCGCGCCCTTCTTGATCGCGTCGACGTAGTTCAGGCGCAAGTCGGCGAGCACCTGCTTCAGCACGCGCGCCTCGTCGGTCTCGAGGTTGCCGCGCGTGCGCGCCTCCAGCGCCCCGAGCGTGTCGATCGTGTCGCGCGCCATCTCGAGATCGGTCTCGACCTTGCGCGTGATCGGGTTCATGAGCTTGCCGAGCGCAATCATGGCGCTCTGCTGGAGCCCGATCACGAGCTGCAGGAACAGCGCGGCGTCGCGGGAGGGGGTCGGGCTCACGGCTTGGGTGTCCCAGGGGTCGCCGCGCGCGCGCGGGCGAGCGCCTTGGCCTCCTCCCAGAGCGCGTCCATCTCCTCGAGGCTCGCATCGGCCGGCGTGGCCCCGCGCTCGGCGAGCCGGCGCTCGATGTGGTGGAAGCGGTCGCGGAACCGGTGGGTGGCGGCGCGCAGCTCGCGCTCGGGATCGACGCCCAGGTGGCGCGACAGGTTGACCATCGCGAACAGGAGATCGCCGACCTCGCGCGCGAGCTGGGGGTCGGTGTCGCCGCCCATCTCCTGCTCGATCTCGGTCGCCTCCTCGCGGATCTTGGCGAGCGCCCCGCTCGCGTCGGGCCAGTCGAAGCCCACCGCACCCGCCTTCTCCTGCACGCGGTAGGCGGCGACCAGCGCCGGGAGCCCCTTGGGCTGCTCGCCCAGCAGCGAGGCGCCGGCTTCGCCCTTCTCCTCCCGCTTGATCTCCTGCCACTGGCGGTAGGCAGCGTCGCCGTCGGACACCGCCTTGCCCGCGCCGTAGACGTGCGGGTGGCGCCGGATGAGCTTGGCCGATGCGCGCTCGAGCGCGTCTGCGATCCCGATGCCGCCCTTCTCGCCCAGCAGCTCGAGGCAGAAGATGGCGAGGAACGCCAGGTCGCCCAGCTCCTCGGCGATGTGCTCGGTCGCGCCCGAGGCGATCGCCTCGCCCGATTCCACCGCTTCCTCGGTGAGGTAGGGGGTCATCGATTCGAGCGTCTGGGCGCGGTCCCAGGGGCATCCGTCCGGCCCCCGCAGCCGCCGGCACACCGCCACCAGCTCGGCGAAGGCCTTCTGCTCCCGGTCGCTCATGGACCTACGATAGCATTCTGCTCCGCGTGGTGCCGCCGGCGGCGGGACACGGCCAGGATCAGCCCGAGCACGACCACGAGGGCGAGCAGCGGGGCGAGCACCGCCAGGGCCACGGTCACGAACGTCGCCACGTCCTCGAGCACCGAGAGCACCGGGTTCGCGGTGCCGAGCGTGGTCGCCGTGCTCCCGATCCTGAGCTTGGCCTTGAGCGCGTGGACCCCGAGTGCCGTGGTGCCCAGGACGATCGCGGCGATCTGGGCCCAGGGGGTCGGCCAGCCGTCGAGCACCGCGTAGGCCCCGAGGAACGCGGCCGCCGGGCGCAGCGCGGTGCCGATCGCGTCGAGCGCGTGATCCACGATCGGGATCTTGTCGCCCGCCACCTCGACGACCGTGGCGACCGCGAGCGCGACCAGGGCCAGATCGCTGCCCAGCCACGCGACGCTGCCGCGCAGGCCGACGATCCCGGCGCGCGCGGCGAGGCCCACGAGCAGGAGCGGCAGGAACGCGCGCAGCCCGCACGCCGCCGCGATCCCGACACCGCTCACCAGCGCCAGCCAGAGTCCCGCGTCCATCGTGCTCCTATTACGTCCGAAGGGTCGCCGGCGTTGCGTCCGCCACCGGCGTTTGCCGGTGCTCCCGGGCGGCGCTTATCCTACCCGGCCGCGGCGGCCCATCCCAGCCGGCGCGCGGGGGGAGGTGGCGCCGTGACGATGCCGGTCTCGACCTGGGTCGAGGTGGATCTCGACCGCTTCGCCGCCAACCTGCGCGAGGTGCGGGCACTCGCGGAGCCGGTGCGCGACCTGCTGCTGGTCGTCAAGGCCGACGCGTACGGCCACGGCGCGGTCGAGATGGCGCGCGCGGCCGCCGCCGAGGGGGTCGCGGTGCTCGGCGTCGCGACGCTCCACGAGGGGATCCAGCTCCGGCAGACCGGATGCACGCTGCCGATCATCGTGCTCTCGCCGCTGCTGCCCGGCGAGATCCCCGAGACGGTCGCCCACGGGCTCGACCCCACGGTGTGCGACCTCGCCTTCGCCCGCGCGCTCTCGGACGCCGCGGTCTCCGCGGACCAGGCGCAGCGCATCCACGTCGAGATCGACACCGGCATGGGCCGCATCGGCGTGCGCGAGGAGGACGCCGAGCCGTTCCTCGAGCGCGTGGTCGCGCTCCCCGGCCTCAGGCTCGCGAGCCTGTTCACGCACTTCCCGGATGCCGACAACGACGACCTCGCGTACTCGCACGAACAGGCGCGCCGGTTCCAGGCGCTGCTCGAGCGGCTCGAGCGCCGCGGCATCCGGGCGCCGCGCGTCCACGCCGCGAACAGCGCCGGCACGGTCAACCTTCCCGAGGTGCGCTTCGACTGGGTGCGGGTCGGGCTGATCGCCTACGGCCACCCGCCCGCCGGGCCGCACCCGCCGCTCGCGCTCGAGCCGGTCATGTCGTTCAAGAGCCGGCTGGTCCAGGTGCGCGAGCTCCCGGAGGGAACGCCGATCAGCTACGCGCGCACGTTCGTGACCCGCCGGCCCACCCGCACCGGCGTGGTCGCGGTGGGCTACGGGCACGGCTACTCGTGGCTGCTCTCGAACCGCGGCCACATGCTGGTGCGCGGGCGCCGCGTGCCGATCCTGGGCCGCGTCACCATGGACCTCACGATGGTGGACGTCACCGACGTGCCGGGGGCGACCGTCGGGGACGAGGTGGTGCTGTTCGGCGACCAGGGCGATGCGTCGCTGCCGCTCGAGGAGGTCGCGCGCGGCAGCGAGACGCTTCCCTACGAGGTCATGTGCACGATCGGCAAGCGCGTCACGCGCATCTACGTGCGCGGCGGCCGGCCGGTGCGGCTCACGACCCTGGTGGGCGAGAGCGAGGACTGGACCCACCGGGCGGCCGATCACTTCCGCAAGCGCGAGGAAGCGATCGCCGCGGCCCGCCGTCGCTGACCGCATGCGCGTGTTCCTGATCATCATGGACGGCGTGGGCATCGGCGCGCTTCCCGACGCGGCTGACTACGGAGACGCCGGCAGCCACACGCTGCGACACGTGGGGGAGGCGACCGGAGGGCTGCGGGTGCCGACGCTCGAGCGTCTCGGGCTCGGGCGCATCGACGACCTGCCGGGCGTGCGCGCGCTCATGGACCCGCGCGGGGCCTACGGGCGCATGGCGGAGCGCTCGAAGGGCAAGGACAGCACGACCGGTCACTGGGAGATGGCGGGCGTGGTCCTGGACCGCGCGTTCCCCACCTATCCGCACGGGTTCCCGCTGCCGCTGCTCGAGCGCTTCGCCGAGCAGATCGGTCGCGGCTGGATCGGCAACGTGGCGGCGTCGGGCACCGAGATCATCGCCCGGCTCGGCGAGGAGCATCAACGGACCGGCAAACTCATCGTGTACACTTCGGCCGACAGCGTGTTCCAGATCGCCGCGCACGAGCAGACCGTGCCGCTCGAGGAGCTGTACGAGGCGTGCCGCCGCGCGCGGACGCTGCTCGCGGGCCAGCACGCCGTGGGACGTGTCATCGCGCGCCCGTTCGAGGGGTCGCCCGGCGCCTACAAGCGGACCGGCAACCGGCGCGACTTCTCGCTCGAGCCGCCGGCGCCGACGCTGCTCGACCGGATGGTCGAGCGCGGGCTGCCGGTGATCACGGTCGGCAAGGTGAACGAGCTGTTCGCGGGGCGGGGGGTCACCGAGGCGTTCCACACCAGCAACAACGCCGAGGGCGAGACGGTGCTGTGCGACCTGGTGCGTAGTGGAGGCGAGGGCCTGGTGTTCGCCAACCTCGTCGACTTCGATCAGCTGTACGGTCATCGCAACGATCCGGCGGGCTTCGGCCGCGCCCTGGAGCAGTTCGACGGACGCGCGGCCGAGCTGATCGGCCACCTGAGGAGCGACGAGATGTGCCTCATCACCGCGGACCACGGGAACGACCCCACCACCGGCAGCACCGATCACGCGCGCGAGTACGTGCCGCTGCTCGTGACCGGCCCGCGGGTGCGCGCCGGGGTCGATCTGGGGACGCGCGAGACGTTCGCCGACATCGCCGCCACGCTCGCCGAGGTGTTCGGGGTCACGCGGCCGGCCGCCGGGACGAGCTTCCTGCGGGAGGTGCGCGCGTGAAGCGGAAGAGCTCGGCACCCAAGTCCCGCTCGATGACGCCGCGAGTCCTGATGGCCGAGGCGGAGCGCGCGCGGGAGCACGCGTACGCGCCCTACTCGGAGTTCTCGGTCGGTGCGGCGCTGCTCGGAGCGAGCGGCCGCATCTACCACGGTTGCAACGTCGAGAACGCCTCGTTCGGGCTCACGACCTGCGCCGAGCGCAGTGCCGTGTTCACGGCGGTCAGTCAGGGCGAGCGCGAGTTCGTGGCGATCGCCGTCACTGCACGGGAAGGCCGGGGCGCTCCGCCCTGCGGCGCGTGCCGCCAGGTGCTGCACGAGTTCGCGCCCCGGATTTGGGTCTGCTGGCGGAACGGCTCCGGGCGCCTCCTCAAGCGCCGGCTCACGGCCCTCCTGCCGGCGGCGTTCGTATTCCAGCGCGCCCGCCGCCGGCCGAAGAAGGGCACGCGATGAGTGTCGATCGCGACAAGCTGGTCGATCTCATCACCGGCAAGGTGATGGAGGAGCTCGCGCGCTCTGGCCGCGGCTCGTCGCCTGCGCCGTCGCCCGCCACGCCCGCCGCGCCCGCACCGCCCCCCGAGTCCGACGCCGAGACGCGCGAGCGCCTGCGGCTCTTCAACATCTCGGGCGCCAAGTCGCCCGAGGAGACCCGCAGGCTCCACGAGGCGGGTGCGTCGCGCGTCGCCGCCACCATGGGCTACTGCCCGGCCTCGGACGGGCTCGCCTCGCTTATCGACCACACGATGCTCAAGCCCGACGCCACGAAAGAGGAGATCGACCAGCTCTGCCGCGAGGCACTCCAGTTCTGCTTCGCCTCGGTGTGCGTCAACCCCAACTGGGTGCCGCTGTGCGCTTCGCTCCTGGGTGGCAAGGGCGTCAAGGTGTGCACCGTGATCGGATTCCCGTTCGGCGCCCACCTGCCGGACGTCAAGGCCTACGAGGCGCGCCGCGCAGTCGAGCAGGGCGCCGACGAGGTCGACATGGTCATCAACATCGGCGCACTCAAGTCCAAGGACTACGCGCTGGTCGAGCAGGACATGCGCGGCGTGGTCAAGGCGGTCGGCAAGGATACGATCGTCAAGGTGATCCTCGAGACCTCGCTGCTCACGCGCGACGAGAAGATCATGGGCTCCTCGCTGGCGAAGGCGGCGGGAGCGGACTTCGTCAAGACCTCGACCGGGTTCGCGGGCGGCGGGGCGACCGTCGAGGACATCCGGCTCATGCGCGAGACCGTGGGCCCCGAGATCGGCGTCAAGGCCTCGGGCGGGATCCGCACGGTGGAGGACGCCCAGAAGATGGTGGAGGCGGGCGCGACCCGCATCGGCGCCTCGGCGAGCGTCAAGATCGTGCGGGGCGAGGCGTCCGCCGCGCCCGGCACGCCCTCCCCGGGCCCCCAGGCCTATTGAGCGCACCGCTCGACGTTCGCGCCCTGATCCGCGCCAAGCGTGATCGCGGGACCCATCGCCCCGACGACCTGCGCGCGCTGATCGAGAGCTACGCACGCGGCGAGGTGCCCGACTACCAGATGAGCGCGTGGCTCATGGCCGCGTATCTCAACGGGCTCGACGCCTCGGAGTGCGATGCGCTCACGGGAGCATTGCTCCACTCGGGCCGCGTCTTCGACTGGAGCGACCTCGGGCGTCCGAGCGCCGACAAGCACTCGACCGGCGGGGTGGGCGACAAGGTCTCGCTGGTCCTCGCCCCGCTGGTGGCCGCGTGCGGCGTGATGGTGCCGATGGTGTCCGGGCGCGGGCTCGGCCACACCGGCGGCACGCTCGACAAGCTCGAGGCGATCCCCGGTTTCAGCACCCAGCTCACCCCCGAGGCGATGCGCTCGCAGCTCGACCGGGTGGGGGTCGTCATGGTCGGGCAGGGGCCCGACCTGGCGCCTGCGGACGGCGCCCTCTATGCGCTGCGCGACGTCACCAGCACCGTCGAGTTCGAGCCCTTCATCGTCTCGAGCATCGTGAGCAAGAAGGTGGCCGAGGGCGCGGGTGCGGTCGCCTACGACGTGAAGTGCGGCAACGGCGCGTTCATGAAGTCACGCGACACCGCACTCCACCTGGCCCGGCGCCTGGTCGACACGACGCGATCGCTCGGACGCCAGGCGGCCGCACTGGTGACCGACATGAGCCAGCCGCTCGGGGAGGCGGTGGGCAACGCGCTCGAGGTGCGCGAGTCGGTCGACCTGCTGCTGGGCCGCGGTCCCGACGACGTGCGCGCGCTGACGCTCGAGCTGGCGGCGATCATGCTGCGCGCCTCGGGCGCGGAGCCGGAGCTCGGCGCGGCGCGGAGGCGGGCGACGCACG
>DATEMP010000043.1:0-19410 GCA_035275545.1 Candidatus Eiseniibacteriota bacterium
CCCTCACCGCGTGGGGCTGCGGCTCGGCCGCGCGCGGTGGCGTCACGCTGCGCTTCTGGGCGATGGGGCGCGAGGGAGAAGTGGTCCAGGAGCTGGTGCGCGACTTCGAGCGCGAGAACCCCGGCGTGCGAGTGCGGGTGCAGCAGATCCCCTGGTCGGCCGCCCACGAGAAGCTGCTCACCGCCTTCGTGGGCGAGGCGACACCCGACATCGCCCAGCTCGGCAACACCTGGATCCCGGAGTTCGCGGCGCTGCGGGCGCTCGAACCGCTCGGGCCCCGGCTGGCGCAGTCGGCGATCGCCGAGAGCTCGTACTTCGGCGGCATCTGGAACACGAACGTCGTGGACCGCGAGCTCTACGGCCTGCCGTGGTACGTGGACACGCGGGTGCTCTTCTACCGCAAGGACCTGTTCGCCCGCGCCGGGTATCCGGCGATGCCGTCGCGCTGGGATGAATGGCGCGAGGCGCTGTCGGCGGTCAAGCGGCAGGCGGGAACCTCCGGCTACGCGCTGTTCCTGCCGCCCAACGAGTTCGAGCCGCTGCTGGTGCTGGGCGCCTCGGCCGGGGCGCCGTTCCTCGCCGACGACGGCACGCGGGGCGCGTTCTCGGAGCCGCGCTTCCGGCGCGCGTTCGACTACTACGCGAGCATGTTCCGGGACCAGCTCGCGCCGCCGCTCCGCAACAACGAGGTCGCGAACATCTACCAGGAGTTCGAGCGCGGCTACTTCGCCGCCTACATCACCGGCCCCTGGAACCTGGGCGAGTTCGAGCGGCGGCTGCCGGCGAACCTCCAGGGCGCGTGGGCGACCGCGCCGATGCCCGGGCCCGATGGCCCGGGCGCCTCGCTCGCGGGCGGGGCGAGCCTGGTCGTGTTCAAGGGCTCGCGCCACAAGCAGGAGGCGTGGCGCCTGGTCGAGTTCCTCTCTCGCCCGGAGCAGCAGCTGCGCTTCTACCGCCTGACCGGCGACCTGCCGGCGCGCCGGGAGGCGTGGGCCGACACCGCGCTCGCGCGTGACCCGCGCATCCGCGCCTTCGGCGATCAGCTCGCGCGCACGGTGGCGATGCCGGCGGTGCCGGAGTGGGAGCTGATCGCCAACCGCCTGCGCGACTACGCCGAGAAGGTGGTGCGTGGCGGGGCGCGGGCCGACTCGACGCTGGCGGAGCTCGACCGCGACGTCGACCGGCTGCTCGAGAAGCGGCGCTGGCTGATTGCGCGCGCGCACGCGGGGACGCCATGAGCGGGATCGAGAGCGCGCAGTCGCGGGCGGGGTGGTGGTTCGCGAGCCCGGCGCTCGCGCTCATCGGGCTCTTCTTCTTCGTCCCGGTGATCGCGGGGCTGGTGCTGAGCCTCACCGACTTCGACATCTACGCGATCGCGTCGCCGGACACCGCGCGGTTCGTGGGGCTCGCCAACTTCGCCGCGATCTTCCGCGACCCGGTGTTCTGGATCGCGCTCCGCAACACCATGTTCTTCGTGCTGGTGGGCGGGCCGCTCACGGTGATCGTGTCGCTGAGTGCCGCCCTGCTGGTGAACTCGAAGCTCGCGCGCGCCCCGGGCTTCTTCCGCTCGCTCTACTTCGTTCCGGTGGTGACGACGCTGGTGGCGATGTCGGTGGTGTTCCGATACCTCTATCACCCGCACTACGGGCTCATCAATCACGTGCTGGGGCTGGTGGGGATCGGGCCCATCGACTGGCTCGGCGATCCGCGCTGGGCGATGCCCGCGATCGTCCTGCTCAACGTGTGGAAGAAGTTCGGATACAACATGCTCATCCTGCTCGCCGGCCTGCGCGCCATCCCCGACGATCTCTACGAGGCGGCGGCGCTGGACGGCGCCGGGTGGTGGGCGCGGCTGCGCAACGTGACCATCCCGGGCCTGGCGCCCACGCTGCTGTTCGTCTCGATCATGACGATGATCGAGCAGTTCCAGCTGTTCGCCGAGCCCTACGTGATGACCCAGGGCGGTCCCTTGAAAAGCACGACCAGCATCGTGCTGCTCATGTACGAGGAGGGCTTCCGCTGGTGGCGCATGGGCTACGCGGCGGCGATCGCGTTCGTGCTGTTCGTCATCATGCTGATCGCCACCATGGTGCAGCTCCGGATCCAGCGGGAGCGGGCATGAAGCGCCTCCTGCCGTCGATCGTCGTGAACGCGATGCTGGTGCTGGGCGCGATCGTCACCGCCACGCCGCTGCTCTGGATGCTCTCGGCGTCGTTCATGCCCGCCGGGCAGTCGAACCAGCTCCCGCCGCGGCTGCTGCCGAGCCCGCCCACGCTCGAGCACTATGCGACGCTGTTCACCAGCCTCGACCTGGCCAAGAACCTCGGCAACAGCCTCGCAATCGCGACCGCGTCGACGCTGCTGTGCGTGCTGCTCTGCGGCATGGCCGGCTACGCGTTCGCGCGGCTCGAGTTCAAAGGGCGCGAGCGCGTGTTCCAGCTGCTGGTGATGGGCATGCTGATCCCCGCGCAGGTGGGCATGCTGCCGCTGTTCCTGCTGCTCAAGGCGATGGGCCTGGTCAACACCGTGATCGGCGTGGTGATCCCGATGATGGCGCCGATCTTCGGGATCTTCATGGTGCGCCAGTTCGCGCTCGGTATCCCGCGCGAGCTGATGGACGCCGCCCGCGTGGATGGCGCGAGCGAGTGGCGGATCTACTGGCGGATCGTGATGCCGCTGCTCCGCCCGATCCTCGCCACGCTCGCGATCTTCATCTTCCTCTCGAGCTGGAACGACTTCCTGTGGCCGCTGATCGTGCTGAGCGACGACGCGCGCTACACGCTCCCGGTCGCGCTCGCCAACCTCTCGGGCGAGCACGTGCAGGACACCGAGCTCATGATGGCGGGTGCGGTGCTCACGGTGATGCCCGTGCTGCTGGTGTTCCTGTTCCTGCAGCGCCACTACGTGCGCGGCCTGCTGCTGGGCGGCGTCAAGGGTTGATGCGCCGGCGGCTACTGCTTCTGCTGGCGCTCGCCGGGATGGTGCCCGCCGTGGCGGGGGCCGCGGACTCCACGGTGGTGGTGGATCGCTTCGAGGACGTCTCCGCCTGGACCGCCCATCCCGCCGAGGGCGTGACGCTCGACTTGAAGTCCGACGCCGGCGAGCACGGGCAGGCGCTGCGCATGGACGTTCACTTCACGCGCGGTACCGGCTACGCGGTCGCCCGGCGCGCGGTGTCGCTCGATCTTCCCGCCGATTACGTGTTCCGGTTCCGCATGCGCGGGAACATCCCGACCAACGCGCTCGAGTTCAAGCTGGTGGACTCGACCGGCAACAACGTGTGGTGGTACGTGCGGCGCGACCTCGAGTTCCCGCGCGAGTGGCGCACCATCAGCACCCGCAAGCGCCAGATCCGGTTCGCGTGGGGCCCGGCGGGAGGGGGCGAGATCCGGCACGTCGCGGCGATCGAGATCGCGGTGACCGCGGGCGAGGGCGGCGCCGGCTCGGTGTGGCTCGACGACTTCACGCTCGAGCCGCTGGCGGCGGATTCGACGATGCCGCCGGTGGTGGCGCGGGCGTCGAGCGAGGCTCCCGGCAAGTCGGCGGCGCGGGCCGTGGACGGAGATCGTGGGACCGAGTGGCGACCGGTCGCGTCGGATGCCCTGCCGTGGATCGAGCTCGACCTCGGTCGCCCGCGTGAGTTCGGCGGCCTCGACCTGCGATGGGCGCCTGACGGCCAGCTCACCGACTACACGGTGGCGTTCTCGCTCGACAGCGTCACGTGGACCGGCGCCGATACCGTGCGGGCCGGCAACGGCGGCCGGGATCCCCTGTACCTTCCGGAGAGCGAGGCGCGGTTCGTGCGGGTGAGCGCGCTGCGACCGGTCGGACGCCGGAACGTGGAGCTGCTCGAAGCGACGGTTCAGCCGCTCGACTGGACGACCACCCCCGAGACGTACTTCACCGCGCTCGCGCGCGACGCGACGCGCGGCGCGTTCCCCAGGCCCTACGTGGGTGAGCAGTGCGCCTGGTCGGTGATCGGTCCCGATGCCGGGCACGAGGAGGCGCTGCTCAGCGAGGACGGGATGGTGGAGACCGGCAAGCGCCAGTTCTCGATCGAGCCTTTCCTTCGCACCGAGGGCGGGCTCGCGACCTGGGCTGACGTCACGGTGTCGCAGTCGCTCGCCGGCGGGGCGCTGCCCGAGCCGGTGGTCCGCTGGGCGAGCCCGTTCGCAACGATGCGGGTGAGCTGCAAGGCGTACGGCGACACCGCCGACCCGCGGGTGCGCGCCATCTACGAGATCGTGAACCCGCGGGCGACGGCACAGCGGATGACGCTCTACCTGGCGCTCCGGCCCTTCCAGGTGAACCCGCCCTGGCAGAACATCGGCTTCGCGGGCGGCACCGCGCGCGTGTTTCGCGTCGGTCGCGAGGGTCCGATCGTCACGGTGAACGGTGACCGGCGGATCGTCGTCGACACACCCATCACGCGTTTCTTCGGGATGGAGTCCGACGACGGGGATCTGGTCGAAGCACTGCGGGCGGAGCATCTCCCTTCGGCGTCGGCGGCCGTGAACCCGAAAGGCTTCGCGTGCGGGGTGCTGGTGTTCGACCTCACCGTGCCGGCGGGTGACTCGAGCCGCGTGGAGCTGCGGATCCCTCTGCGCTCGAAGTCATCCGAGAGCTCGCGCCTCTCGGTCGCCGATCGTCCGGAGCGGAATCTCAGGCGTGTCGGTTTGGTCGCGCCCGGATCGGCGCGTGAGGTGGTGGAGACGCTCTACGCCCAGCTCGGCTGGATCCTGGTCAACCGCGACGGCGGCGCGATCCAGCCCGGCTCGCGCAACTACGACCGCTCGTGGATCCGCGACGGGGCGCTCACCTCGTCGGCCCTGCTGCGGATGGGACAGCCGGACGTGGTCCGGGACTTCATCGAGTGGTTCGCGCCGTTCCAGTACGAGAACGGCAAGATCCCCTGCTGCGCGAGCGACAAGGGGCCGGACCCGGTCACCGAGAACGACAGTCACGGGCAGTTCATCGGGCTGGTCGCCGAGTTTCACCGGCATACCGGTGACCGGTCGCTGGTCGAGCGCATGTGGCCGCACGTCGCGGCGGCGGTCGCGCACATGGACTCGCTGCGCGGTCAGCGCCGCACCGCCGAGTGGCGGGCGCCGGACAAACGCAAGTTCTTCGGCCTGCTGACGCCGTCGATCAGCCACGAGGGCTATCCAAACCCGATGCATTCGTACTGGGACGACTTCTTCGCCTACCAGGGCTACACGGACGCTGGGTATCTCGCCGGCGTGCTCGGTCGCATGGCGGAGCGACGGCGGATCGCGGCGTCGCGCGAAACGTTCGCCCGTGACCTGGCCGCGTCGGTGAAGGCGGCGATGGCGGAGAAGAAGCTCGACTACGTGCCCGGCTGCGCCGAGCTCGGCGACTTCGACGCCACCTCGACCACGGTCGCGCTCGAGCCCACCGGCGCCGTGGACCTGCTTCCGGACCTCGCGATCCGCAGGACGTTCGAGCGCTACTGGAAGTTCTTCACCGACCGCCGCGACGGGAAGATCGAATGGGACGGCTTCACGCCCTACGAGATGCGCGTGATCGGCTCGTTCGTCCGTCTCGGCTGGCGTGACCGCGCGAACCAGGCACTCCAGTGGTTCATGGACTATCGCAACCCGCCCGGCTGGCGCCAGTGGGGCGAGGTGGCCTACCGCGAGAAGCGCGCGCCGAAATACGTCGGCGACATCCCGCACACCTGGGTGGGCTCGGATTTCGTGCGCTCGGTGGTCGACATGTTCGTCTACGAGCGGGGCCGCGACAGCGCGCTGGTGGTCGCGGCCGGCGTGCCGTGGGCGTGGGTCGCGGATTCGGCCGGCTTGGCGGTGCACGGGCTGCGGACCACCTCGGGGCCCGTGTCCTACACCATGCGCGCGCGGGCGGAGACCGTGGAGGTCTCGCTCGAGCCCGGCCCGCGCCTGCCGCGCGGTGGCATCGTCGTGATCCCGCCCGCACGCCGGCCGTTCACCCGCGCGACCGTCAACGGTGTGGACACCCGTGTCAACGCCGAGGGCGGTGTCGTGGTCCGCGCGCTCCCGGCGCGCGTCGTGATGAGCCCGTAGTCACCCGTGCCGGCGCAGGTGAACATGCCGCGCGGCATGTTCATCCGCCCCGGGGCGGATAACTCTCCCCGGGGAAAGTTCAATCTGAAACACTCAACATGCCCCGGGGCATGTTCACCCGGCAGCCGTCGGCACCGGCTCCGCCAGCACGGCGCCATTGCTCCGCACCACCTCCCGGTAGAACGCCCCGCTCCCCTTGAGCGTCCGCACCTGCGTCGCGTATTCCACGTGATACAGCCCGAAGCGCAGCGTGTACCCGTTGGCCCACTCGAAGTTGTCGAGCAGCGACCAGGCGAAGTAGCCGCGCACGTCCACGCCCATTCGAATTGCCTCGCGCACCGCCAGCAGGTGCTCGCGGTAGTAGCTCACCCGTAGGGGGTCGTCGACGCGGCCGTCGAGCGCGCTCTCGGGGTCCGCGAACGCGGCGCCATTCTCCGTGACGTACAACGGCACGGGGCCGTAGCGCTCGCGCATCCAGAGCAGCGTGCGCGTCAGGCCGGGCGGGTGCACCTCCCAGCCGGTCTCCATGGTGACCGCGCCCTCCACGGCGACCGGGCTCACCCGCGGCGGGAGCGCATGCGCGTCGTGAGCGACCACCCGCCGCGTGTAGTAGTTCACGCCGATGAAGTCCACCGGCTCGCGCATCCGCGCCAGGTCCTCGCTCGCGAACTCCTGCCAGGCCTCGCCGAAGATCTCGCCCATCTCCTCCGGGTAGCGTCCGAAGAACACCGGGTCCAGGTGCCAGGCGTTGTTGTAGACGTCGGCGCGGCGCGCGGCGGCGAGGTCCTCCGGCGCGTCGGTCGCGGCATCCTTGGGCTCGAGATTCACCACCAGCCCGATCTTCTGCTTCCAGCCGCCGCGATAGACGCGCACGGCGGCGGCGTGGGCGAGCAGCAGGTGGTGCATCGCGATCGGCGCCTCCACCGCGTTGCGATGGCCGGGGGCGTTCACGCCGTGCAGGTAGCCGGCGTCCACAATCACCCAGGGCTCGTTGATCGTGCTCCACATCGGCACGCGGTCGCCGAGGGCGCGGAACGCGAGTGCCGCGTAGTCGGCGAACCACTTCGGGCTGTCGGGATTGAGCCACCCGCCGCGATCGTCCAGCGCGGCTGGCAGGTCCCAATGGAAAAGCGTCACCGAGGGCTGGATGCCGCGGTCCAGCAGCCGGTCGATCAGGCGCGAGTAGAAGTCGAGCCCCTTGGGATTGACCCGGCCGCGCCCTTCGGGCAGGAGCCGGGTCCAGGCGAGGCTCAGCCGGTAGGCGCCGAGGCCGAGCTCCCGCACGAGATCGACATCGTCCCGCCAGCGCCGGTAGTGGTCGCAGGCGACGTCGCCGGTGTGCCCGGAGGTGATGCGGCCGGGGGTGCGGGAGAAGCGATGCCAGATGCCCGGGCCGGCCCCGTCCGCCAATGGCGAGCCCTCGATCTGGTAGGACGAGGTGGCCGCCCCCCACAGGAAGCTCGCTGGAAAGCTGGTGTCGGCCAATGGGCCTCCTCGGAGTGCACCGGGGGTTGCCCGGGGAGACTGGGTTGGGCGCTTGGCGACGCCCGGTCGCCCGTTGGTTCTTGACAGCCGCCGGACGGAATGTAATCGTTTTCACCGCCTGCCGCAGCGGATTTGTCCGCGGAGTCCCGATTCCCGCGGAATTGTCCTCGGAGTTCCGACCCTCCCGGTATCCTCTCTGACCGCGACACCATCGCAGGAGGCCCCGACATGAATCGCGGTTCCATTGCGGTCTTCGTATTTGCTGTCACCGTGTGTTGCGCACATCCGGGTCTCGCGCAGGCCCCCCGAAAAGATTTCATCTGGGCGCGTTCCACCGCGGGCGCGCCCATCACGTTGAACGGCATCCTCAACGAGCCGGCGTGGGCGCTCGCCGACTCGGTGAACATCGTGTTCGGACAGGACACCGGCATCCCGGGCAGCGGCTATTTCTTCGAGTCCGGCATCTCGCCCGGCGATCCCACCAACGCCACGATCCGCTTCCTGACCGTGGGCAACACGCTCTACATGGGCGCCTACATCCGCGACAAATCGGTGGGCGGATCCGAGACCTTCAACCGGTTCGACGGCCTGCTCATGTCGGTCAAGAATCACTCGAACTCGACGCGTCCCGCGCCGGCCACCGAGTACTTCTATTCCTGGTGGTATCCGGAGGATCCGGTGGCGGCCAACGCGCCGGGCGCCCTGCCGCGATTCCGCGGCTGGTGGACGGGATGCAGCGACAATCCCTCGAACTGCCCGCGCCCGCGCACCCCGGCCGAGATCGCCGCCTGGGACGCGGTCACCACCGTGGGCGGGATCTCGAACGACGACAACAACGTCGACGCCAATCCCAACGACAACGATGACTGGGGCTACGTGGTCGAGATGAAGTTCGATCTCGGCGTCATGGGCTACAACATCACCGGGCCCCACGGCGACGTGGTCGAGTGGAACGTCTCGGTCTACGACTGCGACTGGCTGTGGCCGTTCCAGGCGACCTTCAGCGCCAACCGTGTGTGGTGGCAGAACCCGTGGGGGAACGATTTCTGGTTCCACAACGTGCGGGTCATGGCCAAGCCGTCGGTGACCATCAACTCCGGTCCCGCGCCGGCCCTGGGGCCCGACATCCGCATCCGCGCCGCCGACAACTACGCGGCGCCGGTCATGGACGGCTCGCTCAGCGACGCGGTGTGGCAGGGCGCGCCCAGGTTCGACATCCGCTACGACGACCTGCTGCTGCGCAGCGCCTATCCCGGGCAGGGGCCGTGGCGGAGCGGGCAGTACCAGATCGGGGTGAACGGCTACGACGGTCACGACGAGCAGCACCCGGTCCCGCCGATCCTCGATCCCGCCGACTGCACCGTGAAGTACTTCCACAAGGGCAACCGGCTCTACCTGGGATTCGACGTGCGCGACCAGATCGTCCAGTACTACTCGATCGACAGCCGCTGGGACGGCTTCATCGTCACGCTCAACGACTACGCGGCGCGCAGCGCCAGCAACCATCAGCTCAAGGCCTACCGCTACAGCTTCCAGGTCGGCCCCACCGGGCAGGCGCTCGCCCAGGACGAGCTGCCGGGCCTCATCAGCAACAGCGGGGCCCAGGTCGCGCTCCAGCTCAAGGCGGCCTCGCCGCTCGACACGCTGGATCGCACCTCGTCGGACATCGGCTACACGGCGGAGATGTGGATCGACCTCACCAAGATCGGTTATCCGGCGGGGCTCGGGGACCGACGCATCTTCCTCGGCATCGACCATCTCGACGGCGACTCGTTCACGAACTGGCCCGACAGCTACAGCGCGCGCGTCTGGTGGCAGCGCGAGCACGCGGGCGGGAGCGGGGCGGACGGCGGGAGCAAGGACGGGCCGGCCTGGGGCTACCTCGATCCCGTGGCCCAGGTGGTGGGCATTCCGATGCCCGAGCTGCCGCAGGCGGAGCGGGTCGCGCTGCTCGGGAACAGCCCCAATCCGTTCAACAAGCTCACCTCGGTGTTCTTCACCCTGGTGCGCGCCGGCGACGTGCGGCTCGAGGTGTTCGACCTCATGGGACGCAAGGTGGCCACGCGCGAGTACGGCAAGCAGCCGAGCGGTGAGAATCACGTGATCTTCAACGGCGAGGGCCTCAAGAGCGGGCTCTACGCCTATCGGCTGCGCATTACCGAGGAAGGAACCGGACAGATCGCCACGATGGCGGGGAGAATGATGCTCACCCGTTAGTGGCGGCGGGGAGGGCCGGCGGCAGCCGGATCCTCATCCGCCCGAGGAGTTCGAGTCCGGCATGACGTCCCGCAAGACCGTGCGGAAGTGGTCGAGCGTCGCCGTATTGGCGGCGCTCGCGCTTTGTGGCGCCTCGGCCGCGCGCGCGGGCACCACCGGCAGGCTCTCGGGCCAGGTCCTCGACGCGAAGAAGCAGCCGCTCGCCGGCGTCAACGTGGCGATCCCCGATGCGCGGCTGGGTGCGATCACCGACGCCGAGGGCCGTTACGCGATCTTCAACGTGCCGGCCGGCACCTACACGGTGCGCGTGAGCCTGATGGGCTACGCGGCCACCACCCTCACCGGGGTTGCGATTCCCGCCGACCGCACCACCACGCAGGACGTGACGCTCCAGGAGAACGCGGTCCAGCTCCAGGAAGTGGTGGTGAGCGCAAGGCGGCCGGTGGTCGAGCTGGGCCTCACCAGCAACGTCGCGACCGTGACGCGCGGGGAGATCGCGCAGCTTCCGGTGCAGAAGCTCGAAGATCTCGTCAATCTCCAGGCGGGCGTGGTGGACGGCCACATCCGGGGCGGCCGCCAGGGCGAGGTCCAGTACCAGGTCGACGGCCTGACCGTGAACAACCCGTTCGACAACCGGTCGTCGGTGCAGCTCGACCGCTCGGTGCTGGAGGAGGTGCAGGTCATCAGCGGCACCTTCGACGCCGAGTACGGCAACGCGATGAGCGGCGTGGTGAACGCGGTGCTGCGGCGCGGAAGCGATCGGTTCGAGTGGTCGGGCGAGGCGCTGGCGGGAGACTACTTGTACTCGGGCACACGCCGGCCGGAGCCGGACGAGCTGCGGCCGAACACGATCAAGAACTACCAGCTCACGGTGAGCGGGCCGACCGGACTTCCGAACACGATCTTCCTGGCGAGCGGGCGCTACGGCGGGAGGAACGGGTACATGGAGGGCCTGGGCCGCCTGGTGGACGTCGACTACCGGCGGCCCGAACCCTTCCTCCTGTCCCCGGGCGAGGCCGTGCCGGTCGGCTACACGAAGGAGTGGCTGGGCGTGGCCAAGCTCACGAACCGGTCGCTGCCGGGAATCGAGATCGGCTACCAGGGGATCCTGAACCGGATCGAGTCCCGGGACGAGAACTGGGACTGGCGCCTCGACGTGGACGGCCTGCCGAAGAAACGCACGTTCTCGGCGGTGCACGGCGTGGAGTGGACGCACACGCTGCGCCCGACCACGTTCTATCGCCTGAACGTGCGGCAGAACTATTTCGACTACAAGGAGATGGTGTTCGACGACGTCAACGATTCCCTCTACGACCGGCGTGGAGCGGCGAGGAGCGGGAACCAGATGGGGATCGCGCCGCCCGGATTCCTGTTCGACGCGATCCTGGGCGGTGTGTCGCCGACCCGCATCATCCGCAGCACGAACGCGATGGTATTCGCCGGCTCGGTGAACCACGTGGTGGGGAAGGACCACCAGCTCAAGGGAGGCTTCGAGTGGCAGCCGGCCCGCCTGCACTTCGGGACGCCCGGCTACCTGGTGTGGTCGGGGAATGCGTGGATCCGCCACGGCAACGAGCCCGCCGAAGGCTTCCTCGCCCCGCAGACCTACCATCCGGTGATGGGATCGATCTACGCCCAGGACGACATCGAGTGGAACGACCTGCGCTTCCGGGCCGGCCTGCGCTACGAGTACTTCAACGCCAAGACCACGGTGCCCGGTGACCTGGCGAACCCCGCCAACTCGATCCCGGGCGCGACGCCCGTGGACGCGCGCTGGGCGAGCCGCAAGCTCAGGATCTCACCGCGGCTCGGGGTCTCGTACCCGGTGACCACCAAGACCTCGCTGTTCTTCTCGTACGGGCATTTCTACCAGATGCCGCAGCTCGGGCAGATCTTCGGCAACGCCGACTACTCGGTGCTCACGAACCTCCAGGCGGTCTCGGACCGGGATTTCGGCGTGCTCGGCAATCCCGACGTGAAGCCGGAGAAGACCGTGCAGTATCAATTCGGTTGGAAGCAGCAGCTTCAAGACTGGCTGGGCCTGGACGTCACCCTGTTCTACAAGGACATCAGCGATCTGCTCGGCACCGAGATCCAGACCACCTACAACAACGCCGACTACGAGCGCCTCGCAAACCTGGACTTCGGCAGCGTGATCGGCGCGACCGTGGCGCTCGATCAGCGCGCGCTCGGGCTGGTGAGCACGGCGCTCGACTACACCTGGCAGGTGGCCAACGGCAACTCGAGCGATCCCTACGAGGCCGCCTCCCGCCGCGACGCGCACGAGGACCTCCGGCCCAAGGCGATCCCGCTCAACTGGGACCAGCGGCACACCGCCAACTTGACGGTCACGCTGGCGCGGCCCGCCTCGTTCAACGTGGGCGGCGTGTTCCGGGTGGCGAGCGGCCAGCCGTACAAGCCCTCGAGCGACGTCGGCACGACCGAGCGGAACTCGGCGCGCAAGCCGACCTCGTTCCTGATGGACCTGCGCGGCGAGAAGACGCTCGGCCGCCTGGGAGCGACCTGGAGTCTGTTCGGCGTGGTCTACAATGTGTTCGACACCCGCTTCTTCAACGGGAGCGTGTTCACGGAGACCGGGAGCCCGTTCTACCCGCGCCTCAACGGCTATGACGAGCAGAAGGCCCTGGCCAATCCCACGCGCTACTACCCGCCGCGGCGCGTCGAGCTGGGGATCCGCTGGGAGGGAGGAACGCGATGATGGCGCGTCGATTCCCCGCCCTGCTCGCCGCCGCGCTGATGGCCCTGTCGCTTCCGAGTGCGACCCTGGGGGCCACCGCCGACGTGCCGGTGCCGGTGCCGCCGGGCCAGCGCGGCCGCCTCGACGCCGAGCGCTCGGGGTTCCACGACGCCAACAACATCCGCACCGTGTTCTGGAACTTCGGCATGGTCGGCGATTACCCGTCCAACCCCGGCGACGTCGACCTGAGCGCGTTCCACTCGGTCGAGGTGCCCAAGGGCTCCGGCATGAACTACTCGGACGGCATCACCCCGTTCGTCCTCAACAAGATCCGTACCCAGGACGGCCAGGACGTGTTCCTCATGGAGACCGGGTTCCGGGAGCGCCAGGAGATCAGCCCGCAGTTCAATCGGATCATGCGCTTCGAGCCGAGGCCCGGCTACTTCGAGCCCAACCCGACCCTGAACCCCGCGCGCTCGCCGGCGATCAGCAGCGATCCGCGCACCTGGCCCTCGAGCTGGCCCGACCGGCTGGACGATCCCGGTGATCCCGGCTGGGCCGGAGCGTGGAACGGCTACTTCGGCAAGCGTCCCGCCGCCGACCAGGAGAGCTACACGGTCATGGACGACGACTTCTACGACCGGTGGCTCTACACGCCGGACTCCCGCGACCCGACGCGCCGCGGGCTCGGGCTCCGGGTCGAGGTGCGCGGCTTCCAGTGGGCCAATCCGCAGGCCGGCAACGTCATCTTCTGGCATTACGACATCGCCAACGAGAGCACCATCGACTACAACGACATCATCTTCGGCCTCTACATGGACTCGGGGGTCGGCGGGTCGGCGCTCTCGTGCGACGGGATCTTCGAGTCGGACGACGACAACGCATTCTTCGACAAGTCGTCGCGGCTCAATCTGGTCTACACCTGGGACCGCTTCGGTCACGGCCGTGACCTGAGCGGGAACTGCTCGCGCACCGGCTACCTCGGCTACGCGTACCTCGAGACCCCCGGCAATCCGTTCGACGGACTCGACAACGACGAGGACGGGTTCGTCGACGAGCGGCGCGATGGCGGGCCCGGCACGCTGATCGTGGGACAGGACGAAATCCGCGCGTACGTGGTCGCCCACTACGATCTCGCGCAGTTCCAATCCGCCTACGGGCCGCTCGAGAACCGGCCGCCGTATCGCATCGGCCGCTGGTGGACCGGCGACGAGGACATGGACTGGGTCCCCGAGCTCCACGACGTGGGCGGAGACGGCGTGCCCGAGACCGGCGACGCAGGCGAGGGCGACGGCATGCCGACCGACGGCGAGCCCAACTTCGACCGCACCGACCTCAACGAGTCCGACCAGATCGGGCTCACCGGCTTCAAGATGAACCGGATCAAGGCGGGCGCAAACAATCCGAACAGCGAAACCGACGGCATCCTCTTCTACACCGACGCCAACAGCTGGCCGGAGCGGCTCTACAACAAGTTCTCCGATCCGTACGAGCCGGCGCGCTTCGACTCGGCGCTGGCGTCGAACTACAACATCGGGTTCCTGTTCGCCTCGGGCCCGTTCATCCTCAAGGCGGGCCAGCGCGAGCGCTTCAGCCTCGCGCTCGCGTTCGGCGCCGACCTCGCGGAGCTGCGCACCACGGTCGGGACCGTGCAGCAGATCTACAACGCGAACTACCAGTTCGCGGTGCCGCCGCCGATGCCCACGCTGACCGCGGAGGCGGGGGACCGCTTCGTGCGCCTCTCGTGGGACGACGTGGCCGAGCGCGGGGTGGACCCGGTGAGCAGCGAGTTCGACTTCGAGGGCTACAAGATCTATCGCTCGACCGAGCCCGACTTCCGCGACCCGGAGCTGATCACCACCGGGCGGGGCGGCGACATCGGGCTGCGCAAGCCGATCCTCCAGATGGACATCGTCGACGGGCGGCGCGGCTTCTCCAACCGGGCGGTCGAAGGCGTGCAGTACTGGCTGGGGGACGAGACCGGCATCACCCACACCTGGACCGACACCACTGTCACCAACGGGCAGGAGTACTACTACGCGGTGGTCGCCTTCGACTACGGCGTGGAGTCGCCCTACGATTCGCTCCGCATCTACCCGTCGCAGAACGCGGTCGCGGTGAGCCGCACCACCCGGGGCGGGATCGTGCTCCCCAAGAACATCGTGAACATCCGCCCCAACCCGCGCGCGCAGGGCTTCGTGGGCGCCAGCGCCGACACCGCGACGCACGTGCTGGGGAAGGGGGTCGGGCAGGTGTCGGTCGGGGTGGTGAACTCGAACCTGATTCCCGAGAACCACCTGTTCAAGGTCGCCTTCCTCGCGTCGAGCCCCGAGAGCGTGCGCGCCACGCGCTACGTGCTCGCCGACAGCACCGCCGGTCTCGCCGCCGGCACCGCCGCCGTCCCATGCTTCTCGAACGGCAGGGACTTCCACGCCACCGGGGCGGGCGCGGTGGGATGCGGGCTGCTGCCGCTGGTCACCACCATTCCGGACGTCCGGGTCGACACCACGCGCACCGGCTTCGCTCCGGGGGGGCAGACCAACGTCCGTCTCCTGCCCTCCTACTCGCCGGTGCAGCCCGCCGACCGCCGGCGGCCCGGCTACCCGGACGACATCTCGATCGTGTTCGAGGATGCCATCGTGGATACGGGCCTCTCTCCGAATCTTCAGACCCCGGCGCGCCCGGCCCGCTTCCGTGTCTTTGCCCACACCGCCACCGGCGACATCCAGCTCGATTTCGTATTCCGCGACAGCAGCTCCGCTGGCGCGCCCGGCAACCTGGACGGCACGCTGAGCGGCCCCGGCGAGCGGATCGACATCCTGTGCCCGATCCCGAACGCGACGGTAGGGGCCCAGATCACCTGGATCGTCCGCTACAACGGCACCACCTCGGCTCCGATCGTGGCCCCGCGGAGCGGTGACGTGTACCACCTGCGGCTCGAGACGCCGATCGCCGAGGGGGACGTGTTCACGTTCACGACCCGCGGCCAGCGGATCGCCGCGAGTGCGGGGCAGGCGGGATTCGAGACCCTGCCCTACGTGGTGCCCAATCCCTACATCGAGGCGGCGAGCTTCGAGCCCGCGCGCTTCAACCTCACCGGTCGTGGGGAGCGGCGCATCGAGTTCCGCGGCCTGCCGAGCTCGTGCACGGTGCGCATCTACACGGTGCGCGGCGACCTGGTCCAGACGCTGCGCCACGAGGCGTCGTTCGAGGGATTCGTGGCCTGGGACCTGCGCACGCGGGACAATCTCGAGGTGGCGCCCGGTCTCTACATCTTCCACGTGGACGCGCCCGGAATCGGCACCCACGTGGGCAAGTTCGCGATCATCAAATGATTGCACGCCCTGGAATCGGAATCGGTGCATTGGCGCTGGCCGTGTCGGCGCTCCTCGCCGGCCTGCTGGCGGTCGCGTGGCCGTGCGCGGCGCAGACCCGCACCGGGACCACGATCGGACAGTTCCTGCTCATCGAGCCGGACGCGCGCATGACCGGGCTCGGCAACGCCGGGGTGGCGATGGAGGGCGGCCTGGGCGGGGCCTACTTCAATCCTGCGGCCGCGGGCCGGCTCACGCGTTTCGAGATCCAGCTCGCGCACATCGACTGGCTGGCCGGCATCCGCTTCGAGCACGTGGCGGCGGCGGTGCCGCTCGGGAGCTGGGGCACCGCCTTCGGCACGCTCTCGTCGCTCAACTCGGGGGAGATCGACGTCCGCACCGTGAGCCAGCCGCTCGGCACCGGCGAGCGCTACACGGTCTCGGACATCGCGCTCGGCGTGGGCATCGCGCGTCCGATCAGCGACCGGTTCACCGCCGGCGTCCAGGTGAAGTACTTCCAGGAGACGGTGTGGCACACCTCGGCGGGCACGGTCGCGTTCGACGTCGGGTCCGTCTACCGGATCCGGGCGGACGGCCTCCACATCGGCTCCAGCATCACGAACTTCGGCACCGGGGCACGCTACTCGGGGCGCGACCTGAGCATCACCTACGACGGGGACCCGACCCGCTTCGGCGACAACGGCGCGCTGCCGGGGGAGCGGTCGCTCCAGAGCTACTCGGTCCCGGTGCTGTTCCGCGTCGGCGTGGGCTACCCCTGGCGTCCGGCGCCCGAATGGAAGGTGTGGGTGAGCGCCGACGCCCAGCATGCCAACTTCAACCCGGAGACCGTGAACGGAGGCGTCGAGGCGACCTACCGCGACCTGATCTCGATCCGCGCCGGCTATCAGAGCCTGTTCCTGCCGGAGGCCGAGCAGGGGCTGACGCTCGGCACCGGCTTCCATGGCAATCTCGAATCGTTCGACTACCGCATCGACTACGCGTGGGCCGACTACGGACGTCTCGGAGACGTCCATCGCTTCACCGTCGCGCTGGTGCGATGATTAAGGACCTGCACGGGGGCACTGCGACGATGATCCGACACCTGCGATTCCTCCCACGGCCGTGGCTCCTGCTCGCGGCGCTGACGCTCGGAGCACTGGGCGCCCCGCGCGCGGCGACCGCCCAGACCGGTGCAATCCTGGACAGCCTCCAGTACAGCGCCTTCCGCTACTTCTGGTACCAGGCGCATCCCATCTCCGGCCTGATCCGGGACCGCAGCCAGGTGGGGTCGCCGTGCAGCATCGCGGCGCAGGGGTTCGGGTTCTCGGCGATCTGCATCGGCATCGACCACGGCTGGATCACGCGCGCCCAGGGCGCGACCCGGGTGCTCACCGCGCTCCAGACGCTGTGGAACGCGCCGCAGGGGCTGGCCACCACCAACGTCTCGGGCTACAAGGGGCTCTACTTCCACTTCCTGGATCTGCAGACCGGGGTCCGGGCCTGGAACAGCGAGCTGTCGACCATCGACACCGCGCTGCTGCTGGCCGGGATCCTGGACGTGAAGCAGTACTTCAACGGGGCGGACCCGGACGAGGTCCAGATCCGGGCGCTCGCCGACTCCATCAACCGCCGCGTCGACTGGACGTTCGTGCGCACCTGCAGCCCGCCCTGCTGCACCGCGATCTACATGGGCTGGAAGCCCGAGTCCGGGTTCTCCGGCTTCGGCGCGTGGTTCGGCTACAACGAGGCGAGCATCATGTACCTGCTCGCGATCGGCTCGCCGACCTTCCCGATCGTGGGCTGCTCGTGGTCCACGTGGCAGGCCGGCTACGCATACGAGACCCACTTCGGCCAGACGTACGTGCGGTTCCCGCCGCTGTTCGGCCATCAGTACTCGCACTGCTGGATCGATTTCCGCGGCTGGAACGACAACTACATGGCCTCGCGCGGCCTCACCTACTTCGAGAACTCGCGCCGCGCTACCTACGCCCAGCGCGCCTACTGCATCGCCAACCCCGGCGGCTTCCAGGGGTACGGCGCGGATCTCTGGGGCCTGACCGCGTCCGACGATCCGCCGCCCGCGCCCCTCTACGTCGCGCACGGCGCGCCGCCCGCGGAGAACGACAACGGAACGATCACGCCGACTGCGGCGATCAGCTCGATCCCGTTCGCGCCCGAGATCGTCATCCCGGTGATCGAGAACCTGTGGAACAACTACAAGAGCGTGTTGTGGGGACCCTACGGGTTCCGCGACGCGTTCAACCTCGCGGTCAATCCCGACTGGTACGGCGCCGACGTGCTCGGGATCGATCAGGGCCCGATCATCATCATGATCGAGAACTACCGCACCGGGCTGGTGTGGCACCGCTTCATGAAGAATCCCGAGATCGTCACCGGGCTCCAGCTCGCCGGCTTCAACGCGATCGTCGGGGTCGAGCAGCCGGCGCCCTCGCCCCTCATCGGCTCGCTCGAGGCCGGCCCGAATCCGTTCGCCGCGCAGACCATGCTGCGGTTCCGGCTCGCGAAGGCGGGTCCCGTCACGCTCGCGGTCTATGACGTGAGCGGACGCGAGGTGGCGCGGCTCATGGATGGCGAGCTCGAGGAGGGTCCGCACGAGGCCCGCCTCGACGGCGCCCGACTCCCGAGCGGTGTCTACCGCTGCCGGCTGACCACGGATGGAGCGGTGCGCGAGCGGATCGTCGTTCGGCTGCGCTGATGCCCCGCCGCCGCCACCCGGGCGACGCGGTCTCGGCGCCCGTCCGCCCGGCCGTACCCTCCGGGGCGACCGTGGCGCGCCCGCACGACCGGCTGCTCGGAAACGGGCGGTTCCTCACCGTCCTGACCGGCGCGGGCACCGGTGGCGCATGGCTCGAGGGGCAGGCGCTCACCCCATGGCGCGGCGACCCGGTCGAGGACGCGGACGGCTGGTTCGTCTATCTGCACGACCTCACGGACGGGTCGTTCTGGTCGGTGGGCGAGCGGCCGGTGCCCGCGGTGCCGGACGCGTACGCGACCAGGAGCGGGCCCGGTTGGATGGAGATCGAGCGCCGCCAGGCCGGGATCGAGAGCCGCATGGAGGCGTGGGTCGACCCGGGCCTGGGAGCCGAGTGCCGCGTCATCACGCTGCGCAATACGAGCGGGCGCGGGCGCCGCATCGGGCTCACGAGCTCGATGGAGGTGGTGCTCCAGGACGCGCGCAGGCACGAGGCGCATCCCGGGTTCTCCAAGCTGTTCGTCCAGACCGAGTGGGTGCCCGAGCACGGCCTGCTGCTCGCGCACCGGCGCCCGCGGAGCTCCGACGACCGGCATCCGTGGATCGCGCACGCATCGCGCGGCCCAGGCAGTGTCTCCCACACGACCGATCGCCGCGAGTTCATCGGCCGCGGGAGAGGGCCCGACGCGCCGTTCCGGGTGGGGATCGACCCGAAGTTGTCGGGCACCAGCGGGGACGTGCTCGACCCCATCCTGGCGCTGCAGCACGTGGTCGAGCTCGCCCGCGGGGCCAGCGTCCGAATCGATCTGGTGCTGGCCACGGGATGGGATCGGACGGAGGCGCTCGAGACCGCGCGGCGCCTGGGAGCCGGGGAGGCGCTCGATCGCTCGCGCCGCGCCGCGGTGGACGCGGCACGCGCGA
>DATEMP010000044.1:0-10712 GCA_035275545.1 Candidatus Eiseniibacteriota bacterium
CACCGGGCCGGGCCGGGAATCCCGCCAGCACCGGATGCCCCGCGATCGCTCGGCGCAGCCGCCACGCGGCGCCGGGGGCGGCGGACTCCATGGTGCCGAGCATGCCCGCGCCCAGCTCGCCGAGCAGCGAGCCGTTCCAGAACGCACGGTCGGCGCGCGCGCCCAGCACCAGCAGCACGCCGCCGCCGCCGCGATGGAAGTCGAGCACCGCCTGCTGCTCGATCGGCCCCAGGCGCGGGAGATCGTTGATCACCACCACGTCCGCCTCGCCGATCCGCGCGGTGAGCGCCGACGCGTCCACCAGGGTGACCGCGATGCCGGAGGCGGGCGATCCCGCCTCGAGCGCCAGTCGCAGCGGCGAGGCGGGGCCCTCCTCGCGCACCAGGACGCGCACCGTCCCGGCGCGGCCGGCGGCGAACACGCGGCGGTTGTCGAGCGGCAGCGCATCGTCCGGGATCACCGCGACCCCGCCGAGCTCCGGCAGCCGCGCGAGCGGCAGAAGTGCCGCCGCCTCGCCGTCCTCGGGAATCGAGAGGTAGCCGCGCCCGAGCTCGGCGTCGCCGGTGAGGTCGCGTGCCGCCACGCTCAGGTCCCCGGCGCGCGCCCCGTGGGCCATCGCGCTCACCGAGAGCGCGGTGCCGGACTCGGTGGGGGCCAGCGAAGCGTCGGTGAGGCCGACGTTGGCGCGGCTCGCCGGGGTGAAGGGCATGAGGTAGACGCGCGCCTGCGCCCAGGGTCCGTCGGGGACGCGCACCGCGCCCGCCTCGCCGTTGGTGGCGCCGGGCGCGCCGAAGCCGGTGGCCTGGAAGTCGGAGAGCCAGAACAGCTCGCGATTGAGCGCGTGGCTCTCGGCGAGCGCACGGGCGGCGAGCTCGAGCGCTCGCGTGTGATCCGTGGCGCGCGCGGTGGGCTGGAGCGCCTGGGTCTCGGCGCGCAGGCGCCCGAGATCGGCGAGCGGCTTGGACGAGGCGGGATGCGGTCCCTGGTCGTAGGGCACCAGCAGCAGGTCGTCCTCGGGGCCCAGCGTGGCGAGCAGGCCCTCGACCGCGCGCCGTGCATCGGCCAGCAGCGTGCCGCCGCCGGCCGCGGCTCCCATGCTGCCGCTGCGGTCGACCAGCGCCACCACCGTGGTCGAAGCGCCGCGCAGGAGGCCGGCGGTCCCACGCAGCGCCGGGCGGCTGATCGCGAGCGCCAAGGCGGCGACCGCGAGCGTCCGCAGCAGCAGCAGCAGCCACTGGCGCAGCCGCAGGCGCCGGATCTCGCTGCGGTTCACCTCGGAGAGGAACTCGAGCGACGAGAACTGCCGCTCGCGCGGGCGCTTGCGCGTGAAGAGATGGATGACGATCGGCAGCGCCGCGGCCACCAGGCCGAACAGGAACAGCGGGTTGAGGAAGCTCAACGCCGGCCCCAAACACGCGTCACAGGAGCCGCGCCCGCTTCTCGAGGTAGGCGAGCAGCGCCTGGTCGAACGGCGTGCGGGTGTCGAGGCGCACGTAGTCGATGCGGTTCTCGCGGCAGGCGCGCGCGTAGTGCGCCGACCAGGCGGCGAGCCGCTCGCGGTAGCGGCGGGCGATCTCCCACGGCTCGGTGGTGATCCGCGCGTCGCTCTCCATGTCGACGAAGGTCGAGGTGTCGGTGTACGGGAAGTCGATCTCGTCGGGATCGAGGATGTGGAACACCACCACCTCGTGACGGCGATGGCGGAAGTGCTGGAGCCCGAGCAGCACGTCGGCGGGCGTGTCCATGAGATCCGAGAGCAGCACGATCAGCCCGCGCCGCTTGATGCGCTCGGCAAGCTCGTGGAGCGCGGGGCCGAGCTTCGTCTTGCCCTGCGGTGTGCCGCTCCCCAGCGCCTTCAGCACCTCGTCCAGGTGCGAGCGCACCGCGCGCGGCGGCAGGTAGCGCAGCGGCTTCTCGGCGAACAGCATCGCGCCCACCGCGTCCTGCTGCTGGAGCATGAGGTAGGCGAGCGCGGCCGACAGGCACTGCGCGTACTCGAGCTTGCTCATCGCCGCGCGCGGCGAGCGGAACGCCATCGACCCCGAGAGGTCGAGCAGCAGGTGGCAGCGGAGGTTGGTCTCCTCGGTGTACTGCTTGATGAGCAGGCGGTCGCTGCGCGCCCACACCTTCCAGTCCAGGTTCTTGAGCGGATCGCCGGGCATGTAGGGACGGTGCTCGGCGAACTCGACGCTGAAGCCGTGGAACGGGCTGCGGTGCATGCCGGCGATGAAGCCCTCGACCACCAGCCGCGCCCGCACGTCGAGGTGCGCGAGCCGCGCCACCACCGAGGGATCGAGGGTGGCGCGGTTGCCCCGGCCGCCGCGGCCGATGCCGCGGTCCGGGCCGGCGCCCGAGGAGGAGCGCGGAGCGGATGCGCTCAATCCGCGCTCCCGCCGTGCTGCAGCTTGAACACGATCGACGCGAGCGCTCCGCCCGCGAACGGGCCCACCAGGTAGAGCCACAGGTGCTCGAACCCGCCGCCGCCCATGGCCGCCGAAATGATGATCGGCCCGACGCCCACCGCGGGGTTGAAGGCGCCGCCCGACACCGGGCCGCCCGCCACCGCCCCGGCCGCGACCGTGAAGCCGATCGCCAGGCCGTAGTACGAGTTCCCCGCGGTCTGCTTGGCGGTGGCGACGTTGAGCACCACCAGCGCGAGCGCGAACGTGTACAGGATCTCGGCCATCACCGCCTGGAAGCCGCTCGCCATCGGCGAGGGCGCGGGCGCGAACGTGCGGCCGGTCATGATGTGGACCACGAACGCCGCCACGATCGCGCCCGCCACCTGCGCGATCCAGTAGGGAACGATCTGCGAGGCCGGGTGCTTGCCGCGCATCCACACCGCGAGCGTCACCGCCGGGTTGTAGTGCGCGCCCGACACGTGCCCGCCCATGTAGACCATGACCATGAGCGCCGCGCCGATCGCGAACGGCGCGAGCGTCGAGCCCGAGATCACCGCAAGCCCGATCGTGAGGACCAGGAAGAAGGTGCCGATGAACTCGGTGAGGTAGTTCTTCATGTCATCCCCCCTCTGTGAACGCCGAGACGACGATCGACCCCTGGTGCTCCGCCACCGGGCGGTCGTCGAATCCGCCCGTGATGGTCCAGCGCGCGAACCCCGCCAGCCGCAGCAGCAGCTCCATCTCGCTCGGGTAGACCCAGCGCACCAGCGTCTCGAAGCGGTGGACGCGGGTCTCCCCGCCCCCGGCCGGGACCTCGTGGATCTCGATCATCGAGTGCTGGGTCTGGGCCGCGACGTCCAGGCGCCGCCCATCATAGAGCCGCATGAGCGATCCGGTCTCAGGATGCGCCGCCTCGAGCTCGAGCACCGGCTCGGCGACCGGGGTGGCGATCATCGCCGGCGTGGCCGAGAACGCGTCGAACACCAGGCGTCCGCCCGGCTCCAGGTGCTCGCGGCACGAGCGCAGGGTGCCGAGCTGATCGTCGGTGGTGAGATTGTGAGCCCAGGCGTTGAACGGGATCATCACGCACGCGTAGCGGCGCTCGAGCCGGAACGCGCGCATGTCGCCCAGCGTCACGCGCGGATCGAGCCCCCGCGCCCGGGCGTTGGCGCGCAGTCGATCGAGCATCTCGGCGGAGGCGTCGAGGCCGTCCATGTCGATCCCGGCGGCGAGTGCGCGCAGCAGCACCCGGCCGGTGCCGCAGCCCAGATCCAGCACCGGGCCCCGCGCCGCGCGCGCCGCCGCCAGGTAGAAGTCGAGATCGGCGGTGTAGTCGCGGAACAGGAAGTCGTAGAGGTCGGCGCGCACGTAGGGCGAGGGCGCCGGCGCTCCGGTCGGAGCCACGGCGGTCAGTCCTTCCACGCTGTCCACACCATCTCCGGGGCGTCGTTGTCGAGCGGCCGGCCGTCGAAGCCGCCCTGCACACTCCAGCGCGCGAACCCGGCGGCGCCCAGCAGCAGCTCCATCTCGGGCTTCCAGATCCACCGCATGCGGAACCGGTCGCGATGGGTCTTGGCCGCATAGCCGCGCGCGTCGGACTCCACCACCTCGCGCTCGATCGCGACCACCTGGTTCGGGCGGTCGGTGGTGCGGGTCGAGTACATCGCCACCGGCAGCCCGCTCTCCGGGTGCGGGAACTCCATGTCGAGCGCCTGCTCGCCGTCCGGCTGCGCGAGCTTCTCGAGGCTGGGGAAGAACACGTTGAACACCAGCGCCCCGCCCTCCTCGAGGTGCTCGCGGATGCAGCGGAGTGCCGCCACCTGGTCGGCGGTGGTGAGCAGGTGCTGGAAGGCGCGGAACGGAATGGTGATGAGCGCGTAGCGGCGCGGCATGGTGAAGTCGCGCATGTCACCGACCGTGACCGCGGGCGAGAGGCCGATTGCGGCCGCCTTGCGCTTCAGCTTGTCGACCATGCCCGGATGGATGTCGAGCCCGTCGATGTCGACGCCCGCCTGGAGCGTGGGGATCAGCACGCGCCCGGTCCCGCAACCCGCCTCGAGCACCGGGCCGCGCGCCTCCTTGGCGCGCGCGACGTAGAAGGCGATGTCGTCGGTGAGCCAGGAGTAATAGAGGTCGTAGACCTCGGGATCGACGTAGGCTTCGATGTCCTTCGTTTCCATCGCATTCACGCCGCCCGCGGGCGCCGTCCCTTCCACAGCCAGTAGACCGGGAAGCCGAGTGCGGCGATCCCCACGCCCGCCCAGGCCTTCCAGCCGCTGTCGCGCAGGTCGCTGAAGATGATGAGCGCGGTGGCGAGCACGAACAGGATCGGCGTCAGGGGATAGAGCGGCGTGCGGTAGTGCGGGGTCGCGATCTCGCCCCGCGCTTCCCGCCGCCTCTGGACGAAGATCGAGGCGGTGACCAGCGCGTAGAAGAGCCACGAGGTGGTGACGAACCAGCCCGAGACGTCCTCGAAGCCGCTCGCGCACCAGAGCCACACGCACGACAGGATGCCCTGCACCCAGAGCGCCAGCGTCGGCGTGCCGCGCCGGGGATCGAGGCGCGCGAGCGCGCCCCAGAGCAGGCCGTCGGCGGCCATCGCCTGGGTGACGCGCGGCCCGGTGAGGATGGCGCCGTTGGTGGTGCCGAAGGTGGAGATCGCGACCAGCGCCGCGAGCCCGGCCGCGCCGGCGCCGCCGAGCAGCCGGCGGATGGTCTCGGAGCCCACCGCCTCGTAGCGCGCCACACCGTCGGCGCCCAGCACGTGGAAGTAGGCGATGTTGGTGAGCACGTAGACCGCGATCACCAGCCAGGTGCCCCACACGATCGCGATCGGCATGGTGCGCCGCGGGTTCACCACCTCGCCCGCCACGTAGGTGGCGTCGGTCCAGCCGTCGTAGGCGAACAGTACCGAGATCATCGCCAGCGCCAGCGCCTGGAGGAACGTGGTGTCGGTCACTGGCCCCGCCGCCTCGACCGCCGTGGGGGGATGGACCTGGGGCAGGGTGAAGGCGGCGATGCAGAGCCCGGCGATGCCGATGATCTTGAGCGTGGTGAAGAGCGACTGCGTGCCCGCGCCCTCCTTGACGCCCAGCCAGTTGATCACCGTGAGCACCAGGATCGCCGCCGCGCCCACCGGGAACTCGGCGCTCTTGGGCCAGCCCATGACCTGGCACAGGTAGAGCGCGAACACGCTGGTGATCGAGGCGATCACGGTCGGCTTGATCACCCAGAGGCTCGCCCACCCGAACACGAACGCGAAGGCGTCGCCGAACGACTCGCGGATGAACACGTAGAGGCCGCCGGTCTTCGGATGCGTCACCGCCAGCTCGGCGAGCACCAGCGCGCCGCAGATCGAGAGCACGCCGCCGATCACCCACGCGAGCAGTACCGGCCAGAAGCCTTCGAGGTGCTGGGCGACCGAGTGGGGCGAGCGGAAGATGCCCGAGCCGACGATGTTGCCGACCGTGATCGCGGTGGCGGCGTAGAGCCCGATCTGACGCTTGAGCTCGATCTCGGAACGGGCGGGAACCGCGGGCGTGGCGGCCATGGATGGGTGTCCTCCGGACGACAGACTGGGCGGGGCGGCCGTGCCCCGCGACTACTCCGAGGGCACGCTCTTCAGCAGCTCCTCGATGATGCGCTCGGGCTTGACGCCCTCGGCCTCGGCGGTGAAGTTGGTGACGATGCGGTGCCGCAGCACCGAAGGCGCCACCGCCTTCACGTCCTCGATACCGGGCGCGTAGCGGCCCATCAGCACCGCGCGCGTCTTGGCGCCCAGCACCAGGTACTGCGAGGCGCGCGGGCCCGCGCCCCACGAGACCCACTGGCTCACCAGCTCGGGCGCTCCGGGGCCGCCGCGGGTCGCGCGCGCGAGCTTGACCGCGTAGCGCACCACGTGCTCGGCCACCGGCACGCGGCGGATGAGCTTCTGGAGGTTGAGGATGTCCTCGGCGCCCAGCACCCGGTCGAGGTTCGCCTCGTACGCCGACGTGGTGGTGGCGACGATCTTCTCCTCCTCCTCCTGCGAGGGGTAGCCCACCAGCACGTTGAACATGAAGCGGTCGAGCTGCGCTTCGGGCAGGGGATAGGTGCCTTCCAGCTCGATCGGGTTCTGGGTGGCGAGCACGAAGAACGGCAGCGCCAGGTTGAAGGTCTGGCCGCCCACCGTGACCTGCTTCTCCTGCATCGCCTGGAGCAGCGCCGCCTGGGTCTTGGGCGGCGTGCGGTTGATCTCGTCCGCGAGCACGATGTTGGCGAACACCGGCCCGGGGATGAAGCGGATCTCGCGCTTGCCGCTCCCCGCCTCCTCCAGCACGTCGGTGCCGGTGATGTCGCTCGGCATGAGATCGGGCGTGAACTGGATGCGGTTGAACTTGAGATCGAGCACCCGCGCCAGGCTCGAGACCAGCAGGGTCTTGGCGAGGCCCGGGACACCCACCAGCAGCACGTGGCCGTTGGCGAACAGCGCAGTCAGGAGCTGGTCGACGACCTGGTCCTGCCCGACGATCACCTTGCGGAGCTCGGAGAGGATGCGGTCGCGCGCGGACTTGAGGGTTTCGACGGCCTTGAGATCGGCGGTGTCGGTGTCCAGCGTCACGCGGGGCCTCGGATGATCGGGAGCTGCGGAGTCCGCGGCCGGCGCCTCGCGCCGCGAAATGAGGCGCGAAGCCTAGCACGCGCCGCGCGCGGGCGGCAACGAAACGGGCCATCTGGAGCGGTGCGCGCGGGGGCGCACGCGCCCCGGCCGGCCGCGCCGGTCGCAATTGACGGCACGTTGACCGGCGGCTATGGCGGGTCGAATCGGGTGAGCTGCCTCATCCTCGCCTGTGGGGACGCGTCGTCGCGTCTGACATAGAGCACCGCGAGCGAGTCCTTGGGATCGGGGCGGACTACGACCGCTTCGCGCCCGGTCGGGGACAAGGCATCCCATAGGCGAAGTTGTTGGCGATCAGAGACGTCGAACGGGTCGAGGGTCACTTCCAGCGTCCCCTCGTAGGCGGTTGGTCCAATAAGAATCATGACCAATGACTCTTGGGCGCGGGGACCCGATGCTGGGCGCGCCGGACTAATTCGTTGAAGGTTCCAAAGCAGCATCGGCGAAGAAACCGAATAGACCGTCGTGAACTCGCGGCCATCGAGGGAGGCGATGCTCAGCCCCACGCCGCCATTCGCGAAACCGTGAAGAAGTGCCACCGCCCGTCCATTCCGAATCCAGCGGGCGATGCTCGAGGGGAGGACCTCTCCGTTGTAATACAGAGGCCGGTCGAGACCGGTCTCCACATCAAGTACGTGCAGACCCGCGGAATCGAACGGCTCGGGGGGGAACTGGTCGCGATGTGTGCGTCCGTAGACGATGGATCGACCATCCGGTGACCAATCCGGGGAGTCCACGCCGTTATCCGTGTACATGGGCATGGTCATCGCGCCGCTCCGAAGATCGATAATGACCAGCTGTCCACCATGTGTGCCAACCAGTCGCTGACCATCGGGGGAGAACCTCGGTTGCACCGGGGGAAACCCTGCGAGCACGAGCCGCGGTGTTCCCCCGGCCGAGGGAATGATATAGAGCCCCTGCGGCCCATAGCTGCTTGCACGGAGCCGTCGAAAGACCACCCATCGGCCGTCGGGCGACCACGCCGGGTAATTGTCCACCAGCCCGCGTTGAGGTGGGTTCCGCTCGTCCGGAGGAACCGCGATCCGATCCTCGATCGGCGAGAGGCTGGAAAGAGCCGAGCGCGGTATTGGACTAGAGAGGATTGTCCCCTTGTTCTCGGGACTCAGCGGGTGGCGGCTGCACGCGGTTATCGCGAGCGCCAACGCGGGGAGGATTGCCAGGATCAGCCGGGTGAACATTGCGCGCGCAGTTGTCGACAAGGGTTGCGACTCCATCGAGAACACCCGGACGCGGTGATGATCCCACAAGGGTCGCTTGCCCGGCCACGCCAATTGACGGCGCGTTGACCGGCGGCGAGGATGTGCGGCCCCCGAACGAAAGGAAACGAGCATGAGCGATTGGACCGCACCCGGCTGGCTGGTCGATCGGCTGCGCGACAACCTGAAGCGGGAGCGGATCCCGCTCGAAGCGGGCGACCTCGAGCGCATCCTCGAGAAGGGGATGCTCCGGACCGCGTTCGCCTTCGAAGCGCTCGAGCGGGAGATCGCGCACGACGGGATGCCGGACTTCCTCGCCGCGCCGGTCGATGGCGCGGCGGCGGCGGCGCCACCCACGCGCACATCGCCTGCCGCGAGCCCAGCCCCGGACACGATCGTCGCGATCGCGGCGCGGATCCGCGCCGGCGAGGTGTCGCCGGTCGAGCTCGCCGAGCGCTCGCTGGCCGCGATCGCCGAGCGTGACGCGGAGCTCAACGCGTTCCAGCTCGTGACGCGCGAGCAGGCGCTCGCCGCGGCGCGCGACGCCGAGCGCGAGATCGCGGCCGGCCGCCATCGCGGACCGCTTCACGGCGTGCCGGTGGCGGTGAAGGACCTGCTCGACATGGCGGGCACGCCCACCACCGCGGGGGCCAAGCTGCGCGAGCGGCACATCGCCGAATCCGACGCGACCGCGGTCGCACGGCTGCGCGCCGCCGGTGCGGTGATCGTCGGCAAGACGCGGCTCGCCGAGTTCGCCTACTCGCCCGGCTCCAACAACTCGAGCTACGGGCCGACCCGCAATCCCCGCGATGTCACGCGCGACACCGGCGGATCGAGCAGCGGCTCGGGCGCGGCGGTGGCGGCGGGGATGGTGGTCGCCGCCCTCGGCACCGACACCGGCGGCTCGATCCGGATTCCCGCCTCCCTGTGCGGGGTCGTGGGGCTCAAGCCCACGTACGGTCGCGCGAGCCTCGCGGGTGCAATTCCGCTCGCCTGGTCGCTCGACCATCTCGGTCCCATGACGCGCAGCGTCACCGACGCGGCGATCGTGCTCGAGGTGCTGGCCGGGCGCGACGACGCGGACCCGCGCACGTCGTCCGCCGCGGCGCCCGCCTGGTCTCAAATGGTGGACGGCGGAGTCACCGGGCTCCGGGTCGGCGTGCTCGGGAACGACGGCGAGGACGCCCCGCTCGGCACCCGCGAGGTGGATGCCGCATGCCGCGCGGCACACGATGCGCTCGCGCGGGCGGGGGCGACGCTGGTGCCGGTCGATCTGCCGATCTTGGCCGACGTGCGGGTGGTCAACGGGGCGCTGATCGCGATGGAAGCGGCGGCATGGCACACGCCCCAGCTGCGTAAGCATGCGGCTGAGTACGGCGAGTTCGCGCGGGCGAGGCTGCTCTCGGCGTTTGCCTATCCGCGGGGCGCCTACCTGAGCGCTCAGCGGGAGCGGGCCGAGCTGAGGCGCCAGGTCGAGTCGGCCTGCGGCAGCATCGACGTGCTGTGCATGCCGGCGATGCCGGGGCCCGCGCCGCCGCTCGGCGTCCCCGCCTCGACGCGCTACTCCGCTCCGTTCAACCTGCTCGGCTGGCCCGCGATCAGCGTGCCGATGGGCGTCACCGCCGAGGGACTGCCGCTCGGGTTCCAGATCGTCGGCAGGCGGTGGGACGAGGTCCCGATGCTGCGCGCCGCGCGCGTGGTGGAAGCGAGCCGCTCCGCCTAGCGCGAGACCCTTCCGCGGCCGCGGGGCCGACGCGGAGCACTCGTCTTCGCGCGTCGTAGGCCCGCTCCCGGCTTCACACGCGGGCTGGGTTTCTCCCGAGCCACCAGCGGAAACCGCTTGGGTTCGAGTATCGACTCCACATCGAGATCGATGTCGAGGTCCGGCCAATAGAGATGATTCGGCTGCGGGCGCTCCACGTTCAGGACGCCTGCCACCGGGGCTTCGCGGAACCAAGGGAAGTCCTTGAAGGGGAGGAACACCTCACGATCCCCGAGGAACAACCAGACTCCATGGGCCGAAATCCCGGAGACCTCAGCCTGGGAAGTGTCGTTGCCACGCGGCGCGGACTTCATCTTCGTGCTCCTCGATCAATCGCAGGGCTCTTGCAAGCCGCTGGGCCGTTAGTCCGTAGTTCGCGGCGAGTTTCACACTGGGGTCGATCCAGAACTTGGCTTCTCCGGTGGGATGGCTGACATGAATGTGCGGACGACGCTCTTCACGAGAGAAAAAGAAGAACCGATAGGGACCATCTCGAAAGACCGTCGGACTCACGCCAGCATCCTACCCTCGCCATGCTCACGCATCCATGTCCGCCCGAGTGACGCCGTCACGTTCACCGTGCCCCGGCCGGGCGGCGCGTGAGCCGCGTCACCCGCACGCGGTCGGCGCGCTCGCCGTGCTCCGTCCAGCACACCAGGGCGGCGCGGTCGCTC
>DATEMP010000045.1:0-2796 GCA_035275545.1 Candidatus Eiseniibacteriota bacterium
TTCCCGCTCTTCACCTGGGAGCCCGAGAAGGCCCGCTCGGTTCGCTGACCGGCCGCGCGCGCCTTCGTGCGTCGTGCGGGAGTCAGGCCGCAACCTGCACATCGGGCTTCGAAACCAGGTGCGGTCCCGCGTGGCGTCGGCTGCGTCACAAGGGGTTGCGCCCGCAGCGCCCGCCTCCGGCGTGGCACCGAAGCTGCACATGGAAAACCGGGCCCGGCCTGCGCTCCCCACGCGCCGGGTTCCGCCCACGGCGGGGCCGCTCGGCTCCGCCGCGATCCGCTGGCCCGCCCCGACCTTCGACGCCCGACCCTCAAACGAAAGGCACCGTGCTCGACTCGGCCCCGACCTGGTGGCTCGCCTCGCGGCTGCCGGTCCTCTTCACCGCGCGCGCGCTGCACGTCGCGGCACTCCACGCGGTGCGCGCCCAAGCCTGGCCGGTGGCCGAGCAGCTCTTCGAGCGGGCCGCCGCCCGGTATCGCGTCGACGTGTCGGTGGAGTCGCTGGCGCGGCTCAGGGTGCATCAGTTGATCGGGCGCCTGCGGGCCGCGGCCGGCTCGGCGCGCGAAGAGTCCTTGCGCCTCGAAGCCGAGCAGCGCCTGGCGCGTCTCGACCGGATCGAATCCCTCGATCCGCCCTTCGCTCTCGTCCCGGCGGTTCATCTGGCCGCGCGCATGCACGCCCACGCGCAGACCGCGTCGCCGCCCGCCGAGGCGGCCCTCGACGCGGCGGCCTGAGCGTCCTCCCAACGCGGTTCCCGGCACCCCCGCCGCGGGTGCCGCGATTGGATGATCCGGGGCGCTTGGCTATACTGCCTCAGGACTCGCGCCGATAAGACCTGAAGCCCCGAACCGCACGGGGCACAGGCGTTTCGAGTCCCCCGCGCAGCCGGCGCAGGGACGCATGGCACACGAGGATGGATCCCATGACGGTCGACACGAAGGACGCGGCCCGCCGCGTCGAGCGCGCGAGCAGTGTGCTCACCAAGGTGCGCACCGAGGTGGCGCGCGTCATCGTCGGGCAGCACGCGATGGTGGACCGCCTGCTGGTGGGCCTGCTCACCGGGGGCCACATCCTGCTCGAGGGCGTGCCGGGGCTCGCCAAGACGCTCGCGGTCAAGAGCCTCTCCGACGCGCTCTCGCTCAAGTTCCGGCGCATCCAGTTCACGCCCGACCTGCTGCCCGCCGACCTCACCGGCACCATGATCTACAACCCGCGCGAGGGCTCCTTCAGCGCCAAGAAGGGCCCGGTGTTCGCGAACCTGGTGCTCGCCGACGAGATCAACCGCGCGCCCGCCAAGGTCCAGTCGGCCCTGCTCGAGGCGATGCAGGAGCGGCAGGTGACCCTGGGCGACGAGAGCCATCCGCTCGAGGAGCCGTTCCTGGTACTCGCGACCCAGAACCCGATCGAGCAGGAGGGCACCTATCCGCTGCCCGAGGCGCAGAGCGACCGCTTCATGCTCAAGGTCAAGATCGGCTACCCGGAGAAGAGCGAGGAGAAGGAGATCCTGCGCCGTGCCGGCCTCTCCACCCTGCCCGAGCTCAAGCCGCAGGCGGGGCGCAGCGAGATCATGGCCGCGCGCGAGGTGTTGTCGTCGGTGTACGTGGACGACAAGATCCAGGACTACGTCATCGACCTGGTGACCGCGACCCGCAAGCCGCGCGACTACGGGCTGGCGCTCGAGTCGCTGGTCTCCTACGGCGCGTCGCCGCGCGCCACCCTGTTCCTGGTACGCGGCGCCCAGGCGCTGGCGGCGATCGACGGGCGGCCCTACGTGCTTCCCGAGGACGTCAAGGCGATCGCGCCCGACGTGCTCCGGCACCGCATCCACGTCTCGTACGAGGCCGAAGCCGAGGGAGTCGACGGGGAAGAGGTCGCGCGACGCATCCTGGAGCAGGTGCGCGTCCCCTGATGCAGACCGCGGAGCTGCTGCGCAAGGTCCGCCGCCTCGAGATCCGCAGCCGCCATCTGGTCGAGGATCTTTTCGCCGGCCATGCCGAGAGCGTCTTCAAGGGCCGCGGCATGGAGTTCGAGGAAGTGCGCCCGTACATCCCCGGCGACGAGGTGCGCGACATCGACTGGAACGTCACCGCGCGCCTCGGCATCCCCTATGTCAAGCGCTTCGTCGAGGAGCGCGAGCTCACCGTGCTGCTGGTGCTGGACGTATCGCGATCGATGCGCTTCGGCACCTCCGGCCAGCAGAAGCTCGAGCTGGCCGCCGAGCTGTGCGCGGTGCTGGGGTTCGCGGCGCTGCGCAACGACGACCGGGTGGGGCTGGTGCTGGTGGGGGAGAAGGTCGAGCACTTCGTGCCCCCGGCGCGCGGCCGGAGCCACGTGCTGCGGCTGCTGCGTGACGTGCTCGACGCCACGCCGCGCCCGGGCGGCACGCGGCTCGGCGAGGCGGCGCGCTTCGTGCTGCGCACCAGCCACCGGCGCAGCGTTCTGTTCTGGATCTCGGACTTCGAGGACACGCTCGATCCCAAGGACTGGCGGGTGCTGGGCCGCCGCCACGAGCTGACCGCGATGCTCACCCGTGATCCGCGCGACGAGGCGCTGCCCGCGGTGGGCTGGGTGGAGATGGAGGACCTCGAATCCGGCACGCGCCGGCTGGTGAACACCGGGAGCCGCAAGGTGCGCGAGGCCTATCACGCCGAGGCGCGCGAGCGACGGCGGCGCTCGGAGCAGGCGCTCAAGCGCGCCCGCATCCCGGTGGTCGAGGTGCGCACCGACCGTTCGTACCTTCCCACGCTGCTGCGCTACTTCACCGCCCGGCGCCGCGGACGGATCGGCGCGTGAGCG
>DATEMP010000046.1:0-2300 GCA_035275545.1 Candidatus Eiseniibacteriota bacterium
GTCCGCCGCCTCCTCCACCGCCGCCTGCTGCCGCGGGCGGCTCGGCGACCAGCACGAACGCGTCGATCAGTCCGGGATAGACGGTGAGGCTGTCACCCTCCCAGACCCGCGCGTCCGCGGGCACCGGCACGTTGGCGCCGACCGCGGTGATGACGCCGTCACGCATGACGATCGTGCCGCGCTCGATGGACTGCCCGGGCGCGGTGACGATGCGCGCCCCGACGATCGCGTGCACGCGGGGCGTGTCGGCGAGGAGCGGTGGGGCGAGCGCGGTGAGAACGAGCAGTGCGGAGACGAAGCCCAAAACCGGGCGTGGGCGGGATTCTGGCATCGCGGGCTCCTGATCGGGGGAGGCGCAAACGGGCAGAGAGACGGAAGCTAGGCGCGCCGCGCCGCGGGAATCAAGCACGGAACGACGAGCGTCCCGGCGTCAATGCTGGGTGCGGGCGTCGGTGGCGGGGCCCCGGCGGCTGCGTCCGTGCCGCGGCCGGGGCCGCGGGCCGACCCGCCGTTTTGCACGGCCCCGCGGGCGTCCGGCGCGGCCCGACCCGGGGACCCGCGACATGACCGGATTGCCGGGCGAAATGCCGTGCCGCAACTCCTTGCCCCTCATGAGCATGGGGCAATCCGCCCCCTCCCGCCCGATGGCACATCGGGTGCAGTGATCCCCTGCAGGAGGGTCGTCGGAATGCCCGGCCGCGGTAGGACCGGGTGAACGGCGCCCACATGAGAAAGGACTCACGCATGCTGCGCAACAGGGTGTGTGGATTCCTGGTCGCCGCGGTGATCGCCTGGCCGGCGGGAGCGCTGGCCGGGTCGAGCGTCGGCTGGAGCGTCACGATCGGAAACTCGCCGCCGCCCCCGGTGGTGGTGTTCGAGCGGGAGCCGCGCGTGGTCGTGGTGCCCGGCAGCACCGTGTACGTGATCGAGGACGACTGCAATTACGACGTCTTTCGCTATGGCGTCTTCTGGTACGTGTGCAACGACGGCTACTGGTATCGCGCGCGCAGCCACCGCGGACCGTTCGCGGCGGTGAACGCACGCTACGTTCCGACCGCGATCTCGAACGTGCCGCCCAAGTACTGGCGGCATCCGCACGGGCGCCCGCCCGGGCACATGAAGAAGCGGAACGACTACATGGTCGCTAAGCAGGGACACGGCCACGGCCGTAAGGACTGACGCCCTCACGCGTCGTCCATCGCCAGGCGACCCGCGCGGGGCCGGCTCAGCCGTCGAGCCGCCCCGCGCATTCATTGGGGTCGGCCGGCGTGGTGAAATGGTCCTCTACTTCGCGGCGCCGGTCCCGGCCGGCTTGACCGTGCCGCCCAGCTCCGCCGCCTGGACGAACAGCGCGCGGTAGCCCTTCATCTCGGTCATCATCCCGGTGATCGTGACGGTCTTCGCCAGCAGCGGCCCGAGCACGGTCTTGAGCTCGACCTGGCCGTCGCGCCGCGGATGATGCTCCTCGGCCATGATGATGGTGAGGTTGTCCTCGGCGTCCACGATCCCGATCGGCTGCCCGTTGGCGATGCACTTGGAGCCGCAGGCGACGTGCGCCTCACCGCGCTTGCCGAGCTGCAGGTAGCAGGACACGTCCACGATCTCGCCGGTGATGGTGGCGGGCTTGCCGCTCTCGAGCATCTTCTTGTTCGCCTCGGCGGTCGCGGCCTCGATGGTGGTCGCGGTCCACTTCGCGGTCTCCGCCTTGCCGAGCGCGACCGGAGCGGGCGCCGCCGCGGCGGGCTGCACCGCGGGCTTCTTCGCGTCGCCGGTCTGGGCGGCAGCGACGACGACCAGCGTGAGCGCGGCGATCAGGGCCGCGGGGATCGACAGCAGTCTGCGAGTGCGCATGGGTGGCTCCTGGGAATGCGTGGGTGCGGCGATGGGCGGAGCATACGCCTACCGTCCCCGATACGCCCGCACCTCCCGGATCAGCCGATACGCGGCCGCCTCGGCGGACACGTCGCCGTTGATCGCCACTGCGACGAACACGCGCGAGCGCGGGTCCCACGCGATCACCGCCTTGGCGGACGGCGTGCCGCCGCCGTGGCCGAGCCAGGTCTCGCCGCCGGCGGCACCCTGGAACTCGATGAGCATCACGCCGCGGCCGTAGTACGTGCCCTGGTCGTACATCGGATAGAGCGCCTGGTACGCGTCGCGAACCGATCGCGCCGCCGTGAGGCGCCCCGAGAGCAGCGCCTGCCAGAAGGTGACCAGGTCGCCGGCGCTCGCGACGATCACCCCGGCGCCGAACGGCACCGAGGGATCGGACGCGGCGTCCGGCTTGCGCCCGGTGTGCG
>DATEMP010000047.1:0-3143 GCA_035275545.1 Candidatus Eiseniibacteriota bacterium
CCACCGCGAGCAGCGCGAGACCGGCCAGCCGCCGCCGCAGCGCGGGCCGCGCCAGCGTCGTCACCGCGATCGCCGCCACCAGCAGGCTCACCAGCATCGCGACCATCCGGTGCGACCACTCGATCATGACGTTGAACTGGAACGGCGGGATGAGCCGCCCCTGGCAGAGCGGCCAGTCCGGGCACGCGAGCCCGGACCCGGTGGTGCGCACCACCGAGCCGATCACGATCAGGGCGAAGGTGAGGAGCGTGGTCGCGAGACCGAGGCTCGATGCGATACGGAAGGCGCGCGCGGACACGGCGCGCGACGCTAGCACAACGCTCGCGCGCCCGGTAGACGGCTGTCTACCTCGGGACGATGTGCAGGTCGCCGATCTGGCCCGGGGACATCGCGTCGGTGCCGAGCAGGAACAGGGCGTCCTGGCCGGCCACCGTCACCTGGGTCACCGACTGGCCGTTGTTGGTCGCCGGGTCCACCAGGCCGGTGAGCTTGCGGAAGGTGCGCTCGAGCGGCGCGGTGAGCGGGACCATCGCCGGGTTCACCAGCACGATCCCGTTCTGGAAGTCGCGGCGCCAGAAGCTCGAGGTCCCCGCCTGGAAGTGCACGTCGTCGAGCCAGACGTCACCTGCGGTGCCCGAGAGGTAGAAGACCGGCTTGCCGTTCCCGTTTCCGGCCGCGACCAGGACCGCCTGGTAGCGTCGCCACTGGGTGGTGAGGTCCACGTTGCGCCGCGCGATCTCCCCCGCGCCCGGGACCGAAAGGATCACCGGGAGCTGGCGTGGCGACGACGCCTTGGCCCAGAAGGTGGCCGAGTAGGTGCCCCCGAAGCTGACCGGGATGGTCCCGGTGGTCGAGAAGTTCACGCGCCAGTCGAAGTCCCCCGCAGTCGGGATGTGCACCTTCGCCGAGGCGAGCCCGGCCGCCGCGGTGGTCAGGTCGTGGGTGAGGGTCGCCGGCACGCCGGCCACGAACGTCCAGCCGCTGGTGACGTTGACCTCGAAGTCCGGATTGGTCGAGGCGTCGGGCGCGGTGCCGACCCAGATCATCTGGCTCGCGGGGCCGAGCGGCTGGCCCAGCCAGCCGGTATGCGCGATCTGGCCGCTCGAGCGGCCGTTGGCGAGGTCGACCGCGTATTCGTCGTACCACCAGGTCGAGTAGTTGTACTCGCTGACGCTGCGGGTCGAGAAGCCGAACGAGCCGTAGCCGTCGGCGAGCGACGCGCTGCCGAGCCCGAAGCGGACCTTGCGCGCGTTGTTCGGCGTGTACGGTGCGGAGGGCGGCTCCGCGGCGGTGAAGATGTAGTTGTGGCGCGGCGGCAGGAAGTTCGCCTCGTCCGTGAAATAGCCCCCCGGCTGCCGGAACATGTTCTCGTACCAATTCCCGCCGTTCTGGTTGGGGAAGTTCTCGCGCATCCAGCCGTTCAGGGTGGTGTACTTGGTGCCGAACGCGCAGTTGCCGGCCAGGATGAACGATGGGCCGACCAGGCTGCGCAGCCGGGAGGCGAGCACATTCGTGCCCGCCTCGTACGCGTTGTCGAAGGCGGCGAGCGTCGGATAGCCGGCGCGCACCCAGTCGATGCTCTCGGCGGGCGTCTGGGTCCAACCGATCCGGTCGCAATAGCAGTCCAGGAAGATGCCGTCCCACACGCCCGACTGGACGATCGCGTCGTAGTACAGGTCCGCGAGCCCCTCGGCCACCACGTAGCGGCCGAGCCCGTCGCGTTTGGCCATGTTCACATTGCCGCCCGAGTATTGGTTCCCGGCGCGGTTGTAGAGGAACCCGCCCAGGTTGCGCACCATGTAGTGGAAGCGCGTCGGATAGTGGACCGTCGAGTCCGGCTCCTGGGCCGGCCAGATCAAGCCGGCGGTCACGTAGGCGAGCGCGCGGATATCGGGGTTGGCCGCGCGCATCGCGGCCACCACGTCGGGGCGATACTCGGAGATCGGGCTCGCGTCGAGGATGACCTCGTCGTAGCGGGCGACCGAGTCACACATCGCAACGTCGAGCGGGCCGTAGCGGTTGCCGCCCAGGATGAACGGCTCGCCGAGACCTCCGATCCCGCCGTACAGGCCGAGACGAGGGTAGCCATCGGCAGCCGCGGCGCCCGCGAATGCCAGCAGCATTCCGGCGACCAGCGCCGGGATCCGCGGATCGGGCGTGCGTTGGCGCATGCAACACCTCATGACGGCCTGGTAGACATGGACCTCGGGGTCCACCTGTCGTTTTCGGCAGGTTTCCGGCCCCGCTTGAGGCCCCCGGTGGAGCGTGTCCGGCGCGGGTGCTACGGTGGCCGGACGCCATGTCCACCGTTCACGCCGTCACCGCTCCGCCGCGCCCACGGGTGGCGCCCGACCCGGCCGACCTCGACTTCTGCCGGGTGGCGCTGCCGCGGGTGTCGCGCACGTTCGCGCTCAACATCCGTCTGCTCGATGGCACGCTGGGCGAGGCGGTGCGCGACGGTTATCTGCTCTGCCGGGCGGCCGATGCGCTCGAGGACTCCTGGCCGGGCGCTCCGTCGGCGATCGAGGACCGCTTCCGCCGCTTCCGCTTAGCGCTCGCGGGCGACGCCTGCGCCGCGGCGGGCCTGTCATCCGAGGCGCGCGCCCTGGGCTCCGACCGCACCGACCTGGGGCTGATCGTCGACCTCGAACGCCTCCTGCGCGTGATGCACGGTCTGCCGGCCCCGCATCGCGAAGCGCTCGTGGGAGGCGTCGATACGCTCGCCGCGGGCATGTCGCGCTACGCCGCGCGGGAGGCCGCGCGGGGCTCGGAGGTCGCCTACCTCGACACCGAGGAAGAGCTCGACGACTACTGCTGGGTGGTCGCGGGATGTGTGGGGGTGATGCTGACGCGGTTGTTCGATGCCGAGTACGGAGCCGTCGATCCGGGGCTGGCGGCGCGACGGGTCGCCACGGCACCGGTGGTGGGCCAGGCCTTGCAACTCACCAACATTCTCCTCGACTGGCCGCACGACGTGCGCCACGGGCGCTGCCACGTGCCGACCGCCTGGCTGGCCGAGGCGGGCATCACGACGCGCGACCTGGTCGACGGATCGCACCCCGGCACGGTGGCGGTGGCGCGGCGGCTGGAGCGGAAGGCACGCGCCGCGCTCGCGCAGGTGCCCGACTACCTCGACCTGATCC
>DATEMP010000048.1:0-7139 GCA_035275545.1 Candidatus Eiseniibacteriota bacterium
CTCGAGCTCGGCGGCCAGCGCCAAAGGGTCGCCGGCGGGCACCAGCCGTCCGGTCACCCGGTCCTCGATCGCCTCGGGCACCCCGCCCACGCGGGTGGCGAGCACCGGCCGGGCGCGCGCCAGCGCCTCGAGCAGCACCAGCGGCAGGCCCTCCCAGCGCGAGGGGAGCACGCACGCGTCGGCGGCGAGCAGCAGCGGCCCGATCGGATCGACCTGCCCCGCGAAGCGCACGTGATCGCCGAGCTCGAGCTCCCGGGCGCGGCGCTCGAGGTCCTGGCGCTTCGAGCCCTCCCCCGCCAGCACCGCCACGAACTCGAGCCCCTGGCTCCGGACCCGGGCGAGGGCGTCGAGCAGCACGTCCTGGCCCTTCTGCTCCTCGAGCCTCGCCGGGCACACCCAGAGCGGGCGGAACGGACCGACTCCGAGCGTGTCGCGCCACTGGCGCGCCGCCGGCCACTCGGACTCCTCGTCGGGCAGGTCGGCGCCGTTCGGCACCACGCGCACGCTCGCGCGGGCGATGCCGTAGTCGCGCACCAGCGTGTCGGCGACCGCCCCGCACACCGCGGTGACCGCGTCGGCCTCGCGCAGCTCCTTGCGCTTGAGCGCGCGCTGCCCGGGCGAGTGCGAGCGGCCCTCGATGTGCTCGGTGATCACCAGGTGCGGCACGCCCGCGGCGCGCGCGAGCGACGGCAGGTAGCGGTCGGCGGCCGGCCACACGTGATGGATGTGGAGCAGCGCGGGCCGGCGCTTGCGCAGGCGCTTCCAGGTGTCGAGCATGCCGCGCCAGTCCCAGCGCGAGTCGACCTCGGCGATCCGCTCCACCGGCACCCCCGCCTCGGCGAGCGACTCCGCGAACTCGTCCACGCCCGGCGCGGTCGAGAGCCACACCTGCACGTCGAAGCGCGCCTCGGGCAGGCGGGTGGCGAGCTCCCACACGACCCGCTCGGTGCCGCCCACCGAGGTGCCGCTCTCCGCCAGCACCACGCTCACCCGCGGGTCGGTGCGCATAGCCGCTCGTAGGCGCGGATCAGGTGGCCGGCGTTGTGCTCCCACGCCATGCGCTCCAGGAACCGCTGCCGGTTGTAGGTGCCCATGCGCGCCCGCCGCTCGGGATCGTCGAGCAGGAGCGCGATCTTGTCGGCCAGATCGTCGTCGTGGTTGGGACGCGCGTAGAGCGCGCCCTCGGCGGCCGAGAAGCGGTGCTCGCGCAGGTCGAAGGCGACGATCGGCTTGCCGCACGCCATGTACTCGAGCACCTTGTTCATCGTCGAGACATCGTTCAGCGGGTTGAGCGGGTCGGGGCTCACGCACACGTCGGCGGTGGCGAGGATCGCCTCGACCTCGGCGTCCGGGATGCGGCCGGTGAAGTGCACGTGCCCGTCGAGCCCCAGCGTGCGGCTCAGCGCCTTCAGGTCGTCGAACGAGTCGCCGGCGCCCATGAGCGTCCAGGCGACATCGGTGCGCCCTGCACCCACCAGCGTCTGGGCGGCGCGCAGCAGGTGGTCCACGCCGTCCTGGGGCGCCATCACCCCGAGGTAGGCGACCAGGTGGCGCCGGCCGCGCTTCAAGGCGGGATCCTCGGCGCGCACGGTGGCGAAGCGCTCGCGGCTCGGCCCGCTGCGCACCACCACCACGCGGTCGGGCGCCATGCGGCCGCGCGTGATCGCCACCTGCCGGTAGGACTCGTTGGTGGAGATCACCAGGTCGGCGGTGCGGAACTGCCGCCACTCGAGCCAGCGCAGCGCCCGGTGCGGGAGGTTCCCCTCGCGCGACTCCCCAAAGCGCGCCACGTAGAGCTCCGGGCACAGATCGTGGTGGTCGAACACGTAGCGCTTGCCGAACAGGCGGTACGGGAGCGCCAGCGCCCAGAAGGTGTCGGGCGGATTGGCGGCGTGGATGACGTCGAACCCGCGCCGCGCCAGCACCTGAACCGAGAGCCGCGCGGTCTGGAGCCAGCAGTAGAGGAACTCCCATGCGTAGGAGAGGAATCCCTTGGTCGGGGGCGGCTCCGGGTAGCGCCAGATGTGGATGCCGTCGATCACCTCGTACGGGGCGCGATAGGACTCGCCCATCGGGCAGATCGCCGACACCTCGAGGCCGCTCGCCTTGAGGGCGTTGAGCTCCATCCACACGCGTCGGTCGAACGGGAGCGTGAGGTTCTCGGAGAGGTGGAGCACGCTACCACGCAAGGCCATGGTACTCCCCGTGGACCACGGACCTGGGATCGACCGCGTGCGCCAGGTCCACCAGCGCCTGGCCGGGCTTGAGCAACGCGCCCACCCGCGCGTAGGCGGGCGAGCGGTTGGCGACCACGATCACCTCGCTGGCCGCCACCACGTCTTCGAGCCGCGGGCGAAGCCGCTCCGGCAGGTACGGCACCTCGTCCTCGACGAAGCGGCGGTTGGCGCCCAGCACGCGCTCCATGTCGAGGTTGGGATCGTGGAGCAGCACCGAGTAGCCCTTGCCGACCAGCGCACCGATCACCCGCAGCACCGGACTCTCGCGCAGGTCGTCGGTCTCGGCCTTGAACGAGAGGCCGAGGAATCCGAGCTGCTTCCGGCGCAGGCGCTCGATGAGGTGGATCGCCTCGTCGATGTGGAGGTCGTTGGACGGGATCACCGAGGCGATCACCGGCAGGTCGAGATCGTGGCGCCGGGCGCGCTGGTTCAGCGCCCGCAGATCCTTGGGCAGGCACGAGCCGCCGAACGCGAACCCCGGCGACAGGTAGTTGGGGCCCAGGTTGAGCCGCGTGTCGCGCTTGAACAGCGCCATGACCTCGTGGCTGTCGATGCCCTCGCGCTTGCAGAGCCGCCCCACCTCGTTTGCGAACGCCACCTTGAGCGCGTGCCAGGAGTTGTTGACGTACTTGAGCATCTCCGCGGTGCGGATCGAGGTGACCAGCAGCTCGCCGCCCACGCCGTCGTAGAGGCTGCGCAGCGCCTGGGCGCTGCGCTCGTCGCCCGCCCCCACCACGGTGTAGCCGGCGCCGAAGTAGTCGGCGATCGCGCTGCCCTCGCGCAGGAACTCCGGGTTGTAGGCGACGCCGAAGTCGCGCCCCGCGCGGCCGCCCGAGGCCTGCTCGAGCGCCGGCACCAGCTCGCCCTCGACGCTGCCCGGCAGCATCGTGCTGCGCATGACCACGGTCGCGAACGTGCCCGCGTGCGCGAGCGCCTCCCCCACCTCGGCGGTGGCGCGGCGCACGTGGCCCAGGTCGAGGCCCCCGTCCGCGGCGCTGGGCGTGCCCACGCACACCAGCACCACCTCGGCGCCCGGCATCGCCTCGGCGATCCGGGTGGTGGCGGTCAGGCGTCCGGCGGCGCTCGCCTCGGCGATCAGGTCGGCGAGCCCGGTCTCGACGATCGGGCTCCTGCCGCGCCGGATGTGGTCGACCTTGAACTCGCTGGTGTCGACGCCCACCACCGTGTGCCCGCGGCTCGCGAGGCACGCCGAGCACACCGATCCCACGTAACCCAGCCCCACCACGACCACGCGCATGTTCGATCGATCTCCTGGAGTGCCGCGCTGTCCCGAGCGGTTGACGGTCCCGGCTCAGGACCGGGCGGTGGACGGCGCGCCGTCCGGAACGGCGCGCCTCAGATGCCAGACGCGGACACCTTCGAAACGGAACTGCTCGGCGTCCGGGAACCGCTCGTCGAGCCGGCGCGCGAACGCGCCCCGTGGATCGAGATCCTCGCCCCGGCTCAGCACCACCCAGGCGCCGGACGCGTCGCCGACCAGCGCGTCGAGACGCTGGTCGCCGCGCGCTTCATCCGATGCCCAGCCCAGCCAGTAGCTCACCACGGGGAGCGGCCCGCGATAATAGAAGAAAAGCAGGTCCTCGGTGTTGGCGGCGACGATGCGCTCGCCGGGCACCGCCCGGGCCGCGAGCAGCGCGGAGGCGCCGCGCATGTCCTCCTTGGCGTAGCGGGACTCGAAGTAGTGGTGCTGGAGCGACACCGCCCAGAGGGCCGCGATCGCGAGCGCCGCCGCGGCGCGCGCGCGGGGCTTGAGATCCGTGAGTGCGGCGGCCAGCAGGGCGATGAAGCCGGGCACCGCGACCGCGAGGTAGCGCGGATGGAACACCTTGAAGTTCTGGGTGGCGAAGTAGCTCACGATCAGCGCCGGCACCAGGAGCCACAGCAGCCCTTCGAGGAGCCGGCCGCGCGCGTGGAGCGCGCGGAAGCCGAGGATGGCGAGGGTGCCGAACACCAGGGCCAGCGCCGCGAGCGACACGACGTGCGGCCGGAGTGCCTCCATCCCGGGGGCCGCGCGCAGCGCCCGCAGCGACGGACCCAGGGTGTAGCCGCCGGCGATGCTGGCGGCCGCGAACGGGAGTGCGGCGGCGTGGAAGGTGGTCTCACCGCGCAGCGGCGCTTCGGCCGGCGCGGCTTCACGGCTGGGCTCGAGCCGCGACCAGTCCCAGATGCGCCCGATCTGCGGGATCCACGGGGAGGCGAGCACCACCAGGACGATGCCGACCAGGGCCACGCGCGCGACTCGGAGCGCGGGGCTCCCCGGCACCGCCAGCCACCAGCGCAGGTGGACCGGGGCGGCGAGCGCGAACGAGAGGTTCGAGAGCAGCCCCGCCCACGCGACCGCGATGTACGCCACCGTGCCGCGCACGCCGGCCCGCCCGCGCTGGCCCAGCACCAGCGCCGACGCCACCGTCATGCACAGCATGAGGAGCGTGTAGTTGCGCGCTTCCTGCGCGTACCAGACCAGGAACGGCGAGCCGGCGGCGAGCCAGGCGGCGGGCACCACGGTCGCGGGGCCCAACCAGCGTCCGGAGAGCCATGCGATCGCCGCGACCAGGGCGACGCCGAGGATCGCGGACGGGAAGCGCAGCGCCCATTCCGACCCGCCCGCCAGGCTGGTCCAGGCGTGGAGCAGGGTGCTGTAGAGCGGGCCATGCACGTCCTCCAGCATCTGGGTGGGAGTCCAGGGGGCGCCGACCGCGGCGGCTCGCCAGGTGAAGATCTCGTCGATCCACAGGCTCTGGTGGCCGAGACGAAACAGCCGGAGGACCGCCGCCACGATGAGCGCGGCGGCGAGGCTCCAGCGTGAAACCGACACGGTTGCGGGAAGGGAAGGCGACGAAGCGGTGACCGGCCGGGCGCGAGACGAAACGCTCGTGCTCGTGGAGTCTCCCGTCAGTAGGCGCCCTCCCGGGACAGCACTGCGGGGATGGTGCGCAACAGGATCTGGACGTCGAGCGGCAGGGACTGGCGGTTGATGTACTCGAGGTCGAGGCGCATCCACTCCTCGAACCCGATGCGGCTGCGGCCGCTGATCTGCCACAGGCAGGTGATGCCCGGGCGCACGATCAGTCGCCGCATCTGCCACGGCTGGTAGTGCGAGACCTCGTCTGGAATCGGGGGCCGCGGGCCCACCAGGCTCATCTCGCCGCAGAGCACGTTCCAGAACTGGGGCAGCTCGTCGAGGCTGGTGGTGCGCAGGAAGCGGCCCACCACCGTGACCCGCGGGTCCTTGCTGATCTTGAACACCGGGCCGTCGCACTCGTTCAAGTGCGAGAGGTGCTGGCGGTGCCGGTCGGCGCCGTTCACCATCGAGCGCAGCTTGTAGAACGTGAACGGCCGTCCCCCGCGCCCCACGCGCGTCGAGCGGTAGAACACCGGGCCGCGCGACTCGAGCCGGATCGCGATCGCGGCGAGCAGCATGAGCGGGCTCGAGACCACGAGCGCGAACGCCGCGCCCACGATGTCGAACAGACGCTTGCCGAAGCGCAGGTAGAGGCTCTCGCGCGAGGTCGCGGGCTGCCGGTCGGTCGCGGCGTAGCCCCCCGCGACCACGGCGCCGCGCACCGGTCCGGCGAGCGCCGGCCAGGATGCCGCGGCGGTGCCCGCGCCGGCGGAGAGCAGGTCGAGGCCGTTCAGGCCATGACCGTTCGCGTGGCCGTTCCCGTTCCCGTGACCGTTCGCGGGAGCGAGCGTGTGGCCGTTCGAGTGGCCGTTGGTGGTCACCGGGGTCGCGACGGGCACACCGGCGAGCAGGGTCGCCATCGACGTCGGACTTTCGGCAGCATGCGCGAGCTCGATCAGCCCGGACTCCCCGGAGGGAGCGCGACCGTCCGGATCGACGACAGGTGAGCTGGAAAGCGCTGTGATGTCGGGCTCCATGGTTGCCGCTCTCGGTTGTGTCGCCCGTAAACAAGAAGCCGAAGGGACGAAATATCCCCTCGGCTTAAAGCTCTCGCCTCATCCTGGGAAAACACGTATCGGACGCTTCGAGCACGAGCGACGGGGGGAACACCAAGCTGGATGATCCTCGAGATGCAGAATCTAGCGGCTGCTAGTCGCCCGGGTCGCCAGAGAGCGTCCCGGATTCTGGCTCGTCTTGAACACTACGAACCCGGTAACAAAGTGGCGTTCGCGGTTCCTCCCGGATCCGGACTCGAGAATATGCGGGGTTGCTCGGTTGCGGCTCGAGCAAGATCGAGATTATCAACAGCCTGACATGGAATCAATCCCGGAATGGCGGGAATCCGGCCTGAAATCGCGCCCCGCATCGACGGTGGACGGGTTTGCCGGTGCTATCCAAACACACACCTCGTTGCCGGTCGCCGGAGGTCGTGGCAACCTCGCGCCGCCTCGGTTCCTACCCCAAGCGCCGTGCCTCCTACCCGGGAGTTCATGATCCACACGCCATCGAGGGAGTCCGTGGCCACCGACGCCCGCTCATCCGGCGGCGGTTCGTGGCTACCGCGCGTGTGGGGACCGCTCGCCCTGGTCCTGGTCGCCCTGGCGGTCCGGATCGCGGTCCTCTCCGCCTCCCGTCCCGACAACATGAGCCCGGACGCCGCCCATTTCCTGAATGTCGCCCGTTGCGTTTCGCGCGGGGAGGGCTTTTCGAACTCCGCGGCGTGGCCCGCGTGGCTCTCTCCGGGGCGGCTTCCCGCGCCCGAGACCTTCAAGGACCCGGGCTACCCCTACGCGATTGCGGGGATGGGAGCGCTCACCGGGGATCTGTTCCTGGCCGGGCAGCTGGTGTCGCTCCTTTGCGGCGTGCTCCTGCCGCTGGCGCTCTACCGCCTCGGCCACCGTCTCACCGGTGACCGGACGGTCGCGCTGGTCGCCGGCCTGCTCACCGCCGGGAGCCCCGAGCTGATCGCCCAGTCGGTG
>DATEMP010000049.1:0-5343 GCA_035275545.1 Candidatus Eiseniibacteriota bacterium
GCGGCACGCGATCTCGGTGACCTCGCACGCCCAGTCGACCTCGCGCGTGACGCGCTTGAGGTCACCGCGGCGCTCGAGGTCGGCGAGGAAGTCGGAGAGGGAGCGGAAGGCCGGCACGGGCGGGGAGAGTAGCGGAAATCCCGCAAACCCGGTCGGCACCCGGTGCGGACGTCGGCGCCCGCGCCGCGGGGCCGCATCCCGAGCGCTCCGGCCGCAACCTGCACGGGCGCAAGCGACGCGCGCGCGGCGGCCTCGTGCGGTCCCGATCGGAACGATCCGTGCATGGCCGGGCCGCGAGCCTTCTTCTACGCCCCAGCGAGGACCGGAGCTTCCATGCGACGCCGAACCACAGCACCACCCACGGGAGGGCGCCCCCGCAACAGCGCGGTGCGTGCCTCGCTCGCGCGCACCCGCCGGGCCCTCCTGTGGGTACTTCTCCTGGCGCTCACCGCCTCCCCGCCGGCGCGGGCCCACCTCGCCCTGGTTCGCCAGGGGCTGGACAGCGCGGGCTCGCTCGAGCCCGGCGACCGGCACGGTTCGGCGCTCGCGACGGGCGATTTCAACAACGACGGCTACGACGACCTGGCGGTGGGGGCCCCGTTCGACGACGTCACGGTCGGGATGAGCAACGTGGGTGATGCCGGCGCGGTGGTGATCAGTTACGGCTCGAAGCACGGCATCACCCACCTCGGCGCCCAGCTCCGGACCGCGCAGTCGATCGGCGGATCGAGCACGATCGGCGCCCAGTTCGGCTACGCGCTCGCCGCCGGCGACTTCGACGGCGACGGCGACGACGACCTGGCGATCGGCGCCCCTTACGAGACCGTGACCGGCCATGCGACCGCCGGTCGCGTCTACGTCCTGCACGGCGGGCCGACCGGGCTCGCCGCCACGCTCGCGCGCACCGTGATCCAGACCGATCTGGGCGGTGTGATCGAGAACGGCGACCAGTTCGGCGCCTCGTTCGCGGTCGGCAACTTCGACGGTGATGCCACGCTGCGCGAGGACCTGGCGATCGGGGCCCCGGGAGAGGACGCCGACGCGGGCGCGGCGTTCTTCATGCACGGCTCGGCAACCGGGCTCACGAACGTGGGCGGCGGCTGGTTCAAAGCGTCGACGCTTGGGTTCACCGACCAGGCCGCCGCACGCTTCGGCTACGCGCTGGCGGCCGGGAGGTTCGTCGGCGATGCCTCGGTGGACCTGATCGTGGGCGCGCCCTATCACGACATCGGGCAGACGCTGAACGCGGGCGTGATCTACGCGATCCTCGGCAGTGCCGGCAGCCTCACCGCGGTGGGCGCGGCCATGCACGACGCGACATTCCAGGGCGGCCCGCAGCAGGGGGCTCTCTTCGGCTTCAGCCTCGCGGGCCTGCGCCTCTCGGTGACCGGCAATCCCCGGCTGGCAATTGGCGAGCCCCTGCGCGACGTCGGGGCCGTCACCGATGCCGGGCGCGTCATCGTCGTGCAGGGCGGCGCGACAGGATTCCTGTTTGGAGCCGCGTCGGTGCGTGTGCTCACGCAGGAGCTGGCGGGCACCGTGGGTCAGGATGGCGACTACTTCGGGTACGCGGTCGCCGCCGGCGATTGGGACCTGGACGGCGACGAGGACCTCGGGGTGGGCACACCGGGCAAGGCGAAGCCCGGGTTCCTCACCTTCGAGGAGGTGGGGCTGGTCCAGGTGTTCCTCTCGACCAACACGACACCGGCGGGCGGCCCGTCCTACCGATTCGAGCGCGACACCGTCGACGTCGGCCTCTTCTACGGCGACCGATTCGGCCACGCGCTCGCGTTCGGCGCGTTCGACAAGACGAACCGCGCCAACCTCGCCATCGGCACCCCCGGCGACGACGACGACGAGGACGGGTTCAGCGAGCGCCTGTTCTCCCAGTACTTCGAGACCGATCTCGAGCTCGACGCCGGCTGCGTCTACATCCTCGCCCCCTGGCGCCAGGCCCTCGACCTGCCCAGCCGCAGCTCGGCGGTGCTGGACTGCGAGGACGAGCTGGTGTTTTCGCAGCGGCCGTTCGACATCACCGGCCCCGCGAGCACCACCAAGGTGATGACCGCGCTGATCGCGCTGGAGCGCAGCCAGCTCCCGCCTGAGAACCCCGACCATGTCGACCTCGACGCCGAGGACTGGATCGACGGCTGGGTGGCCGACGATGTCGGCGGGTCCAGCGCCGAACTCGAGGAGTTCGAGTACATGTCGCTGCGCAACCTGCTGCGCGCGATGATGACGGTGTCCGGAAACGACGCGTCCTACGCGATCGCCGACCTTCTCAACGGTGACGCGTTCACGAGCCTCCACGTGCCAGAGTTCGCGCTCGAGATGCGCCAGCGTGCGGCGGCGATCGGGATGACCCGCACCTACTTCGGCAATCCCTGCGGCCGCGATCAGTACAACGCCCTCGACACGCTCCACTACTCGACCGCCTACGACATGGTGCTGCTCGGCCGCGAGGCGATGGAGAACGCCGCGTTCCGAGCCCTGGTCGGGATGCCCTTCTACGACATCCTTCGCGACGTCGTGCGGGACGGGGATCACGTGCTGATCCCCTGGACGTACACGAACGATTTCATCACCGGCCTGCGTGCGTGGCACGACAATGCCACCGGCATCAAGCCGGGCCACACCTCGGGGGCCGGGCGCACGCGGCTGTTCGCAGCCGACAGCGCCGGCCGGGTGATCGCCGGCATGTATGGCTGCCCGGAGTTCGATACCCGCAACCTGTCCAAGCGCGGAGCGTCCCTGCTCCGGCTCGCGTTCGCCGAGTGCGGGACGCCGCTCTTCTTCTCGGTGCCCAACGATCCACCGCCGCAGCCCACCATCGTCATGCACGGCGCCGGCACCGCGCAGGGCCAACGCAAGGGGATGAGCAGCGACGCCAGCGAATCCGACACCGACTCGCTTGCGCTCGAGGTCGCGCTCGAACAGGGCACCGGGCCCACGTCGGTCCGCCTGTGGCTCGAGCGGCGGACCGAGGCGCAGCTGGGACATGGCGAGATCGCCCGTGTCGGGCTCACCACCTTCCAGTCGCACGGCGGTCTCCGGATCCGGAACGCCGGACCCACGCCCGCGACACTGTTCGTGCAGGCGAGCCATCCGTCGACGAACGCGACCTTCGTGCTCGGCCCCGGCCAGGAAGTGGCGCTGTCCGCGTACACCGGCTCGAGCCTGGTGCCATTCCAGCTCCAGGTGCAGAACCAGAGCGCGGACAGCGCTGCAATCGAGGTCGTGGAGCTCGCGCATCGCCTCGATCTCACGATTCCGCTCGGCAGCGGCTTCGCGGGCGCGCTCACCCACTCGCCCACGGCGCACGTCCAGGCGCTCAAGGTGGAAACGCTCGGGCTCGACGCCAACCCCGGCAACGCGGTTCGAGTCGTGATCCGGCCGTTCGGCGCGCCGGTCGTGGGTGTCCCGTCACCGGCCGCCGCGCGTGTCACCCACGCCATCACCGTGCTGCCCGCCGGGCCCAATCCCTTCTCCGAGCGCGTCGAGCTCACCTTCGATCTGGCGCGCCGCGGCCAGGTCGGGCTCACCATCTACGACATTGCCGGGCGGCGGGTGCGCGCCTTCGAGCCGCAGCCGCTGGCGCCCGGTCGCTGGAGCTTCGAGTGGGACGGGACCGGGTCCGGGGGCGAGCGGCTCGCGAGCGGCGTGTTCTTCGTGCGCTTCCGCCTCGACGGCGCGGAGGTCGCGGATCAGAAGCTGGTGGTCATGCGGTGAGGGGTCAGGGGGACCCTGAAGCGCGAACCGCCCGTCGGCGCAAGCCGGCGGGCGGTCGCGTGTGATCGGGCGGCGCTCAGGTCCGGGTGATCGCCCCGGTCTGCATGTTCCAGTGGTAGTAGTAGCTGCCGTTCACCACCACCACCGGCTGGCTGGTGCCGTTGAAGACCACCACCACCGTGGCATCGAAGTGCGCGTCGACGTCGGTGCGGCTGTTGCTGCGCAGACGGTCGGCGGACACCAGGTACGTCACCGTGCCGCTGATCGGCCATCCGGCGGTGTCGAAGGTGCTCTTGAGGATCCGCACCGCGTCGACCGTGACGCCGCTGGTCCAGTAGAACCAGCGGTGGCGCAGGCCGTCGAGCGAGCGGAACGAGATCTGGAGCGTGTCGTTGCACGTGCCGTCCAGGCGCACGGTGTCCTGAGCCGACTGGATGCCGCGCACGTCGAGCACCGTGGCGTGCCCCACGCTCGCCGTGTCGCGCGGTCCCTGGTAGTTGCCGTGGGCGCGCCCGGTCCAGCGCATGCGCACCGCGAGCGGGCCATAGGAGGGCAGCTCGTTGTCGAGCGCGTCATAGAAGGTTCGGCTCGCCTCGTAGGTGATGCCGTTCGCGGTGACGGTGGTGTCCCACATCGCGCGGGCGGGAGCGGCCCGGCGGGCGCGGGCCTGCGGCGCCGCCGGCGTGCTGCCCAGCATCACCTGCACCTCGCCGCCCAGCACCACCAGGCCGGACACCGCCTGGATCGCCATGTCGTCGGCGTTCTGCTGGTTGAGCGCGCCGCTTCCGGGGCCGGTCGGGTTCGATCCGCAGCCGGCGACAGCGCACAGCAGGAGCGCGGCGATCACGCCGGGAATCAGTCGTCTCATGGCGTACCTCCAAGGTGGTCCAGGGGAGGGTCCCGGTGTGGAAGGCAACCCGCATGCCACGCGGGCGGCGAAGGTGGGGCGTGAGTTAGCGCGGCGCGCGCGGGCGACGGGCGGCGGTCCGGCCACACCACGATCGCATTCTGAGCGGCCGGGCTACTCCAGCTCGTCGGCGCGCCAGCCCTTGCCGGAGCGCTCGCCGAGCAGCGCGAGCACCTTGTGGGTGAACCCGGCGACCAGATCGTCGAGCGAGCGCGGCGCGGCATACCAGGGCGGCGAGACCGGCATGATGACCACGTCCTCGCGCGAGAGCTTGAGACAGTTCTCGAGGGCGATCGACGAGAGCGGCGTCTCGCGCACGCACAGCACGATGCGCATGCGCTCCTTGAGCGCCACCTGGGCGGCGCGGGTGATGAGCGTGTCGGCGATCCCCGCCGCGATCTTCGCGAGCGTCGAGACGCTGCAGGGGACGATCACCAGCGCGTCGTAACGGTTGCTGCCCGATGCGAACGGCGCAGCCAGATCGGTGTCCGCGAAGGTGCGCTCGACGTGCGGCTCGAGGTCCGAGGGCTTGAGCCCGGTCTCGGCGTGGAGCACCTGACGCGCCCAGTCCGAGAGCACGAGGTATTTGCGGCCCGGGCAGCGGCGCACGAAATCCACGCCGTAGATGCTCCCCGAGGCGCCGGTCATGCCGATGAGGTAGCGGCGCGCGCTCCGGCCCGTGGCGCGCGGCGCGGCCGTGCGGCGCG
>DATEMP010000050.1:0-17762 GCA_035275545.1 Candidatus Eiseniibacteriota bacterium
GCCGCCTCGCTCGCGCGCAACGCCCGCGAGGTCGCGCTGCTGCTCGCGCGTGCGGAGCAGGCCGCCGGGGCGGACTGAGCCCGACGCGACCGCGCTTGCGGCCCCCGGTCTCATGGGCCAGAGTCCCGCGCGATGGCGACCGACGCGAGGCACGATCCCCCCGGGCTCGCGGCCGTCCGGCGCGAGGAAGAGCGTGTCGAGGAGCGGAGCACCGTGTTCCGCAAGGAGCTCGGCCTCACCGACCTCGTGCTCACGCAGATCGTGTTCGTGGTCGGCACGATCTGGGTCGGCACCGCGGCCAAGCTGGGCGCCGACCAGCTGTTCTTCTGGCTGCTCGCGATCCTGACCTTCTACCTGCCGCTCGCAGCCGTGGTCATCCACCTCAACCGCCTCATGCCGCTCGAGGGCGGGCTCTACCAGTGGGCCAAGCTCGCGTTCAACGATTTCACCGGCTTCATGGTGGCCTGGGACCTGTGGATCTTCGCCATCCTCGTCATGTCGACGATCGGCCTGACCGTGGTCACGAACCTGTCGTACGCGCTGGGCCCGGGCGCCCGGTGGATCGCCGGGAACAAGCTGTTCATCACCGCGTTCAGCGTCGCGATGGTCGGCACGCTCGCGGGGGTCTCGATCCGCGGGCTCGGGGTCGGCAAGTGGATCCACAACGCGGGCGGGGTGCTGATCATGGTGACGTTCCTCGCCCTGATCGCACTGCCGTTCGTGAGCCTGTGGCGCGGCACCATCAGCGCGTACCACCCGTGGGTGTTCGCGTGGCCGTCGCTCAACAGTCCCACGCTGATCACCGGGAGCCTCAACATCTTCAGCAAGCTCGCGCTCGGGGCGCTCACCGGCTTCGAGTACGTCGCGATCCTCGCGGGGGAGTGCCGGACGCCGGCGCGCAACATCGGGCGCTCGGTGGTCATCGCCGCGCCCATCATCGCGCTCATGTTCATCCTCGGCACCGCCTCGGTGCTCGCGTTCGTCCGCCCCGACCAGGTGGACCTGATCGGGCCGATCGCGCAGGTCCTGAGCATCGGCTTCGGCCGCTTCGGCGCGGTGGCGGGGAGCGTCGTGTCGCTGGTGATCTTCGCCCTGATCGGCCGGCTGGTCGCGCTGATGAGCATCTACCTCACCGCCAACGCGCGGCTGCCGATGGTCGCCGGCTGGGACGACCTGCTCCCGGCCTGGTTCACGCGGCTCGACGCCCGCTGGAAGACCCCGATCAACTCCATCCTGGTGGTGGGCGTCACCGCGCTCGCGTTCGGCCTGCTCGGCATCGCCGGCGTGGGGACGCAGGAGGCGAACCAGCTGCTCGACAACGCGGCGGGGATCTTCTACGCGTCCACCTACGTGGTGCTGTTCGCGATTCCGCTGTTCGCCGCGCGGCGCATCGGGCTGGCTGCGCCGCTGTGGCTGCGCATCGCCTGCGTCTCGGGCGCGCTGGTCTCCCTGCTCTACATCGCTCTGACGATCGTTCCGATCGTCCAGGTCGAGAACCGCCTGGCGTTCGCCGCCAAGCTCATCGGCGTGGCGCTGGTCTTCAACCTGATCGGCGCAGGACTCTACGTCGCGGGCCGGCGCCGGTCGCGGGCCCGGCAAGCGTGCTAGGCTGCCGCCCGTGAGCTACATCGACCAGAACCTCACCGTCGGCGAGGTCGTCCACTACCGGACGCGGCTCCACTGGACCACGCTGCTCGCGCCGCTGGTGGTGGGCACGGTGTTCGCGATCGGGGCGATCGTACTGTTCGTGGTCGGGTTCCGCGCCGTGGAGCCGGGCGGCTTCGTGATCGGCGGCCTGGTGTGCGCGCTGATCGCCGGCGCCGCGCTGGTCACCGGCTGGGTGCGGCGCTCGTCCACGGAAATGGCGGTCACCAACCGGCGCGTGCTCATGAAGTCGGGCGTGTTCGCGCGGCGCACCGTGGAGCTGATGCTCTCCAAGGTGGAGAGCATCTCGGTGGATCAGGGCGTCATGGCGCGGATGACCGGCTACGGCCGGGTGGTGGTGCGCGGAACCGGGGGCACCCACGAGATCTTCGATCGCGTGGCCGCCCCCCTCGAGTTCCGCCGCCAGGTGCACGAGCAGATCAACCGCCTGCAGATGCCGCCGGCCCTCTAGCCCCCCGCCCCAAGGCGCCGCTCCCCAGCCTCGCCCTAGGCCTTCGGCTTGCGGATGTAGCTCACCCCGAACGTGAACGACGCGGCGCGCGCCTGGACATCGGTGCGGCCGACGCTGTGCCCGTACGACGCGTAGATCGGCATCTCGAAGCTCGAATGCTCGGTCATCTTCGGGAACAGCAGGGTCGCGTAACCCACGCGCACGTCGGTTTCCAGGTTGTTCAGGTCCTTGTCGCGGTGGGAGAACACCTCGGCCAGCACCCGGCCGTCGCCCACCGCCCGCCCGCCACCCAGGGCGAGGCTGACATCGTCCCCGTGTCCGTCGAGGCTGTGGCCAAAGCCGACGTTAGCCGCCACGGTGTAGATGTGATGGACCTCGCAGGACACGAGCAGGGGGACGTAGAACGACCGGCCCTCCGACGGCTCGGGATCACCGTTCTCGTCCTTGATCGTGAACGCGTCGTCGAGCGTGTACTGCGGATACACCGCCAGCTCCAGGCCGTTGTGCTCGATGGCGCGCCACTTGATGCCGAACTCCGTGGCCCCCATGCCGCGCTGGGGCTTGGTGCCCACCGCGCCCTCGCTCACGTAGGGCCGCTCGTACTTGAGCTGGATGCGGTCGCCGATCCCGTAGTTCGCGTCGAGCAGGGTCTCGGTGCTGCGGCCGTCGCCGATCCGCAGGTGCGAGCCGACGATGTTGATCTCGATGCCCTGGCGACCCGGCGTCCCGGGATCGTCCATCTCCATCGGGGGAGAGCTCACCGCGCTCTCCGGGGCTTCCTCTTCCTCCTCGGCCATCGCCCAGGTGGGCTGGCTGGCGAGGACCAGTGCCGCCGCGGCGGCCACACACAACATTCGCTTCAGCATGGTGCACATTCCTCTCGGATGACGGTCAACGTTGTCGATGCAGTCGAGAATCGGTTGCGGCCTAGAACGTCGCGAGGGCCCGCTCCTTCCGCTTGCGCGCGCCGAAGCGCAGGTAGATCGACGGGACCACGAAGAGATTGAGCAGCGTCGAGGTGACCAGGCCGCAGAGGATCACGATCGCCATCGGGTGCTCGATCTCGTGGCCGGGGATGTCGCCGGCCGCCACCAGCGGCACCAGCGCGAGGCCGGTCGCGGCCGCGGTCATGAGAATCGGTGAGAGCCTCTCCATGGCGCCGCGCAGGACCAGTCCGGGGCCGAAGGCTTCCCCTTCCTGCTGCTCCAGGTGCTGGTAGTGGTTGATGAGCAGGATCCCGTTGCGTGCCGCGATCCCGAACACGGTGAGGAAGCCCACCATCGAGCCGAGCGAGATCACCCCGCCCGTGAAGTACGCCCCCAGCAGGCCGCCGACCAAAGCGGAGGGGAGGGTCAGGAACCCGAGCACCGCCAGGCGGAGGTTCCCGAAGGAGCCGAGGAGAATCAGGAACACGCCGAAGGCGGCGGCGAGGGCAAAGGTCAGGAGCCTGCGCGAGGCGGCCTGACGCTCCGCGTACTCGCCGATCACGACCGCGTGGTAGCCCATCGGGAACTGGACCTGCGCCACCCGCCGCTCGACCTCCTTCATCACCCTGCCGAGCGACTTGCTGGGAATGTTCCCGCCGATGTCGATGCGCCGTGAGGCGTTCTCGCGGTAGATGACGCTCTGGGCCGGAGCGATACGGACGTCCGCGACCTGACCCAGCGCCACGTGTCCATGGTGGGGCGTGTCGATCGGGAGATTCCGGAAGCTGGTCAGGTTCCGTCGGGTCTCGGGGGTGCTCCAGACGTTGACGTCGTAGGCCTTGCCGTCCCGGAACAGGTCACCGACCTCCTCGCCGGCCATGAGGGCCGCCGAAGCCCGGCGCACGTCACCCGGCTTGACGCCGTACTTCTGCGCCGCGGCCAGGTTCACCTTGACCTGGATTTCCGGCACCTCCGACTGGAGCTGAACGTGGAGCTCCTCGATCTCCTTGAGGCTGCTCAGCGAGGTCTCGATCTCCTCGGCCTTCTCGCGGATCACCTTGAGGTCCGGACCGAAGATGCGGACGTCGAAGGTCTCCTTCGACCCGCTGATGACCTCGTCGATCGTCTCGTTGAGGTAGGTCTCGACGTTGTGGAACATGCCCGGATAGCCGGTCACGACCTCCTCGATCTGCTCGACGGTCTTGTCGTAGTCCACCTTCGGATCGATGCTGATCCAGTTCTCGGCGAAGTTGACGCCGTTGATCTCATCGGCGAGCAGCGCCTGGCCGATGTGCGATCCGAAGTTCCGCACGCCGGGGATCGCCCTCAGCTCGCGACTGGCCTGGATCGACATGCGCCGCTCCTCGTCGACCGAGCTGCCGGGTTTGGTGATCCAGTGCATCAGGAAGTCCCGTTCCTTGAACTCCGGGAACAGCGATTCCCCGAGCAGCGGCAGCACGAACAGCCCTCCGAGCACGACCAGTGCGGTTCCGACGAACACCGGGCGCGGGTGCTTGATGATCCCGGTCAGGACCGGCTGATAGAGACCCTTGAGCCAGCGCATGAGCGGCGGCTCGTGTTCGCGGATCGCGACGTTCCGGAGCAGCAGCATGCACAGCACCGGAGTGACCGTGAGCGCCACGCCCATCGAGGCGAGCACCGCCAGGCCGTACGAGATCGCCATCGGCTTGAAGAACGCGCCCGACACCCCGCCCAGGAAGAAGACCGGCAGCAGCACGACCGCGTCGATCAGCGTCGCATGGATGATGGCCTGCCGGACCTCGAGGGAGGCCTCCAGCACGATGCTCGCCGTGGATCGCGTGCTCCCGGCCGCGCGATGCTGTCGCAGCCGTCGCATGATGTTCTCGACGTCGATGATCGCATCGTCGACCACCACCCCGATCGCGATCACGAATCCCGCCAGCAGCATGGTGTTGAGCGTCACGCCGGTGGCGTTGAGCACCAGCGTCCCGGCGACCAGCGAGAGCGGGATGGCGACCAGGCTGATCACCGCGGTCCGCCACTCGAACAGGAACGCCGCGAGCACCAGCATGACCAGCAGGCACCCGAGCAACAGGGCGCGCGTGAGGTTCGCGAACGCGAGCTCGATGAAATCGGCGGGACGGAAGATGGTCGGGTCGATCTCGAGGCCCGGGAGTCCGGGCTTGAGCTCGTTGAGCGCGGCCTCGACGCCGCGGGTGGCGTCGAGGGTGTTCGCCCACGGGTACTTGAATACCACCAGCATCAGGCCGGGGCCGTCGTTGATGACCGCGTCGCCGAACAGCGGCCAGGTGTCCTCGACCACGTCGGCCACGTCGCTCATGACCAGCGGCGTGCCGTCGCCCTTCATCTGATGGTAGATGGGGATGCTGCCCAGGTCCTTGGGCGTCACGAGCGGCGAGACCATCTGCACGCCCATGCGCTGGTTGGGAGTCTCGAGGAACCCGCCGGTGCCGATCACCGCACCCTTGGAGTAGTGGAGAATCCCCACGTCCAGGGCGTCGGCGGTCAGCTCCATGACGTTGTCCAGCGAGACGTCGTGCCGCTTCATGCGCTCCGGATCCACACGGACCTGGGGCATCTTGATCCGCTCACCCCAGATCACCACGTTCGCCACGCCCGGCACGCGCAACAGGCGGGCGCGGATCGTCCAGTAGCCGATCATGGACATGTCGGTGAGCGGGATGGTCTTCGACGACAGACCGATCTTCATGAACCGGCCGGTCACCGACACCGGCGGCATGAGCACCGGCGGAGCCGCCCAGGTCGGCAGGTTGGGGATGACGTTGGTCATCCGCTCCTGGATGAGCTGTCGCGCGTGGAGGACGTCGGTCCCCGGCTTGAACAGCATCTCGATCGAGGACAGGTCGCCGATCGACTTGGAGCGCAGCACCTCGAGCCCCTGCAGGCCGTTGAGCTCCTGCTCCATGGGCACGGTGACCAGTGCTTCCACCTCCTGTGCGGAGAGCCCCAGGCAGATGGTCTGGATCTCCTCGCGCTCGGGGGCGAATTCGGGAAAGACGTCGACCGGCATGTGCTCGATCTGCCGCATGCCGAAGAACAGCATCGCCGCGGCGATGACGAGCACGATGTACCGGAATCTCAGGCTGGTTCCGACAATGGACCTAATCATGGCTGGAGCGCCCCTCCCGGCGCCTACTCCTCCTCGAATTCGGCTTCGGCACCGCTCAGCTCGGTCACCCCGACGGTCACGACCGCGGTTCCGAGCGCGGGCCCGTCGGACAGGATCGCCAGCTCACCCTCGATGAAGTCGACCACCACCGGATGGCGCACGAACACGAGGGGTGCGGAGCTGGTGTAGACCCAGGTGTTGCCTTCGGTGTCGTAGAGGATCGCGGCGTAGGGGACCACTACGTGCTGCACCCCGTTGAAGGTCGCCTGATGGACGGTTGCGGTCTGGAGGTCGAGACGCTTCGCGGCCTCCTCGGTCAGCGTCACGCGGGTGGGCTCGGCGCCCTCCATGTGTTCGACCTTCGCGGGTCCGGCTTCCTCGTCGGCCGCGGCCTCCGGGGTTTGCTTGCAGCCGGTGAGCGGCAGGCAGGCGATGAGAAGGATGAGTGGCAACCAGCGATGGCGGCGGATCATGGTGACCTCCAGAAGGGTGCTCGACGGATGGATGTGCGGGTTAGTCGCCGGCGCCGCCCGAGGGGGCGACGGCGCTGCCGAATCCATGGCCGGGTTGGGTTTCGAGGAGCGGATCGTGCTCGTGCGCCGAGCTCGCCCCCAGGCTCAGGAACATCGCCGGCATGAAGAGCAGGTCGAGCCCGGTGGATGTGACCAGACCGCCCAGCAGGACCAGCGCCATGGGCCGGACGATCTCGAGACCGGGCTGGTCTCCCAGGATCAATGCCGGGATCACGGTGGCCGCCGCGGCCAGGGCCGCCATCAGCATGGGCGACAGCCGTTCCCGCGCACCGCGCAGGGCCAGGCCGGGACCGAACCCTTCGCCCTCCTGGCGCTCCATCTGCTGGTAGCGGCTGAACAGCATCAGCCGGTTGTAGACCGCGATCCCGAACACCCCCAGCAGACCCGCGAGGGAGCCGATCGTGAGCGCGCCGCCGGTGACGCTGGCCGCCAGCACGCCGCCCGCCAGGGCCGCGGGCAGGCTGAAGAACGCCAGCGCCGCCAGGCGCCAGCTCGAGAACGCGGCATGCAGCAGGAAGAAGATCGCGATCAGTGCGGCGATGGCGATCGGCATCATGCGGCTCCGCATCGCCTGTGCATGGGCGTAGTCGCCGACCACCTCGGCGTGGTACTCGAGCGGGAACTGGAGCTGGGCGACCCGGCCCGCGATGTCTCCCGCCACCGCCCGGAGATCACGTCCCTCCACGTCGGCGGCGACGTCCAGATACCGCTTCACCGCGTCGTGGCGGATCTCGCTCGACGCCGACACGACGCGCACCTTCGCCACGTCGCCCAGCCGGACCTTCACGCCCGAGGGCGAGTCGATGAGCAGGTCCCGAATGCTGCTGAGACTGTGCCGGGTCTCGGGCGTGCTCCACACCACGACCTCGAACACCTTCTGCTCTTCGTAGAGGTTGCCCACCACGATGCCGGACATGAGCGCCGCGGCGGCGCGGCGCACGTCACCGGGCTTGAGGCCATACCGCCGGGCAGCGGCCATGTCGACGTCGGTCTCGATCGCCGCCTCCTGGACCGGCGAGTCGATGTGGGTCTTCTTGATCCCGCCGATGCCCTCGATCGCCTTCTGGACCTGCTCCGCGCGGTGGTGCAGCCCGGCCTCGGTCTCGCCGTAGACGCGGGTGACGATGCGGTCGTCGGGACCCGCGGTCACGTCCTCGCTGACCTGGCCCAGGTAGGTCTCGACCCGGTGCTTCACGCCCGGATACCCGTCGACCACGGTCTGGATCGCGGCCGCGGTCCGGTCGTAGTCCGCCTTGGGATCCATGGTCACCCACAGCTCCGCGGAGTGAACGTCGACCGCCTCATCGCCCAGCACGGCGCGCCCGATATGGGCGCTGACGTCGGCGACGCCCGCGATGGACTTGAGCTCGCTGCGCACCCGGCCGGAGAGCCGGGTCATTTCGGGCTGGGAGGTCCCGGACGCGGTGCTCAACCGGATCACCAGGTTGCGCTCCTTGAACCTGGGCAGCAGGCCGGGGCTCAGCGTGGGCAGGAGCGCGACCGTTCCCACCGCCAACAAGATGGCGAACGCGAATGCCAGCCGACCCTGGGGGAGCAGCCGCGTGAGCAGCGGCTCGTAGAGGCGGTTCAACCCGGCGACAACCGGGGAGGTGCGTCCGGCGGGCGCGTTCGCGAGCAGGATGTAGCAGAGCGCGGGCGTCACCAGCCAGGCCACCGCCATGGAGGTGAGGATCGCCAGGCCGTACGACAGCGCCAGCGCCTCGAAGAACGGGCCGGAGGCACCACCCATCCAGTAGATGGGGGCGACCGCGAGCAGGAGGATGAGCGTGCCGTAGGTAACGACGCTTCGGGACTCGAGCGCCGCGTCCAGGATGACGCGGGGCGCCGGGACGTTTCCGCCCGCCATCCGGCGGAGCCGCTCCACGACGTGGTCGACGTCGGCGATCGTGTCGTACACGACGATCCCGATCGCGATCGCGATGCCGGTCAGAACGATGGCATTGATGGTCGCGCCGGTGAGCTGGAGCACGACCCCCGCGGCGAGCACCGACAGCGGGATCGCGACCAGACCCACCAGGGTGGTGCGCCAGCTGAAGAAGAAGCCGATCATGAGCAGGAGCAGCAGGACGATGCCGATCACCATCGCCGAGCCGAGATTGCGCATCGCCATCTGGATGAAGTCCGCAGGGCGATAGACGCCGGTGTTGACGTCCATGCCGGGCAGGCCCGGAAGCAGCTCGTTGAGCGCCTGCTCGACGTCCTCGGTCACATCGAGCGTGTTGGTGTCGGGGAACTTCTCCACCACCAGCAGGAGGCCTTCGCCGTCCTTGGTGAGCGCGTCGCCGATCAACGGCTGGTGGTCCTCCACCACGGTCGCGATGTCACCGAGGTGCAGATTCGAATCCTCGATCGGCACCTCGGCCAGGCCTTCCGCCGACGTGATCGGGAAGACGTGGCGGATCCCGAGCCGCTGGTTGTGCGTGTCGATGAAGCCGCCGGCGCCAGGCGTCGAAGCCTCGACGAACGAGAGGGTTGACCACCACAGCGAGTTGCCCGTGGTCTCGAGCACCTGCAGCAGCGAGACCTTGTGATCCTGAAGCCGCCTGGGATCGACCCGCACCTGGAGCTGCCGGTCGCGCTGGCCCCAGATCGCCACGTTGGCCACGCCGGGCACGCCCTTGAGACGCGGCACGATGGTCCAGCGGGCGAGGACCGACATCTGGATCGGCGACATGGTCTTGGACGAGAGGCCCACGATCATCACCCGGCTGGTCGCCGAACGCGGCTGGATCATGATGGGCGGCTTCGAGACGTGCGGAAGCGCGTAGGCCTGCGTCAGGCGCTCCGACACCATCTGCCGGGCCCTCATGAGGTCCGTGCCCCGCTTGAACACGATGACGATCGAGGACAGCCCCGGCAGCGACTCCGAGCGGATGCTCTCGACCCACGGCACCCCGTTCAGGAGATCCTGCTCCATGCCCAGGGTGATGAGCTGCTCGACCTCCTCGGCGGACAGGCCGAGAGCCTCGGTCTGGATCTCGACGTACGGCAGCGCGAACTCGGGCAGCACGTCGATGGGCATGTCGCGCAAGCGGCCGACGCCGACCACCAGGAAGGCCGCCGCCAGCACCACGACGACATACCGCGACTTGAGACACGATTGGATGATTGAGCGCAACACGGTGGGCGACCTCCAGGGCGATGACGAGGCGTTGACACGAGAGGTGACATGTCACCGACACTCACGGCGCACTGGCACCCCGTCGCGAGGATGAGTGGCTCGCAACGCACTTGTTTGGAGTGCATTGGAGCCGCATATCAAAGCGACGGACGAAATCCTAGCAATGTTACGTAACGGTCTCGCAGCAAATGTTCGTTTGTAACGCAATCTATACGAGTTCCATATACGGAGAGCCGCGGCGCGCGCTGCTTGGGAGCACCGATGATCGTGAAAGGCGCATGACCGTCCCATCGACGTGGCGCGTCTTCACGCCGTTCACGAGCGGGCACGTCGCCTCATTCGCGCCCGTGTTCGCCGCGTCCGTCGCCCGGGGGGCGCGTCCGTCCTTCCATGACCCCTCAAGCGCGCGCGCCCGACTAGGTTGCACACGCTGCGACCCTGCAACCGTTGGCTCGTTCCGTCCGTCAGAGAGTCCATGATGCCCACACACCTGGTGACACGACGGCTCATCCGATTCGTAGTGCACTTGCTATTCGTGCCGGGCCTCGCGCTCGCGGCCGATCCCAAACCCGGGCCGCCGCTCACCATCAAGCGCGCGGCGGGACCGATCGTTGCCGACGGCGACCTCTCGGATGCCGGCTGGCAGGGGGCCGAGCCGATCACCACCTGGTTCGAGACCCGGGTGGGCGACAACGTCGAGCCGCAGGTGAAGAACACCGCGTACCTGGCGTACGACGACCACTACTTCTACGCGGGGTTTGTCTTCGATGACCCCTCGCCGCCCACCGTCCGCGCGCCACTCGGCGATCACGATGCGCTCGGGGGATCGACCGACTACGGCGGCGTGATCGTCGACAGCCGCAACGACGGCAAGACCGCGCAGATGTTCCTCGCCAACGCGCGCGGCCTCCAGTACGACGCGCTCACCAGTGACGTGTCGGGGGAGGACAGCGCGCCCGACTTCTTCTGGGACGCGGTCGGCAAGGTGACCGACACCGGGTGGACGCTCGAGCTGCGCATCCCGTTCACCTCGCTCCGCTACGCCGAGGCCGAGAGCCCGACCTGGGGAATCCTGCTCTACCGGAACTATCCGCGTGACCGCCGCTACCAGTTCTTCTCGGCGCGCCTGCCGCGCGACGTCAACTGCTTCATCTGCAACTCGAGCAAGCTGACCGGCCTCGCGAGCCTGCCGAAGGGCTCCCACCTGGTGGTGGCGCCCTACGGCACCACCACGCGCACCAGTGTCGCGGGCAACGGCCTGGGCCAGCCGCTCACGAACGAGCCGGTGGACGCGGAGGCGGGGCTGGACGTGAAGTGGAGTCCGATCGCCAACATGGCGGTGGACGCCACGATCAACCCCGACTTCTCACAGGTCGAATCCGACGCCGCGCAGATCGCGGCCAACGAGCGCTTCGCGCTCTCGTTCCCCGAGAAGCGGCCGTTCTTCCTCGAAGGCGTGGACATGGTCTCGACGCCGCTCACCGCCGTCTACACCCGCGCGGTCACCTCGCCGCGGTTCGGCGTGCGGGCGACCGGGCGCGCCGGCTCCACTGCCTACACGGCCGTGGTGGTGCAGGATCGCGGCGACGGCCTGGTCATCCTGCCGGGAGCCGAGGGCTCGGACGCGGCGTTCCAGGACTTCATCTCGGACGTCGGGATCGCGCGCGTGCGCCGCGACCTCGGCCTCTCGTTCGTGAGCATGCTCGCGACCACGCGCGAGATCCACGGCGGCGGCTCGAATCGCGTGTTCGGGCCGGACTTCCAGTGGCGCCCGCGTTCCACCGATTCGTTCACCGGCCAGTTCCTGTGGAGCGAGTCGCAGACCCCGAAACGCACCGACCTCACCCCGGAATGGGACGGCCGCAAGCTCTCGGACGGCGGCGGGCTCCTCTACTGGTCGCACAGCACCGGGAAGCAGGACTGGTTCGTCCAGGGGCTCTCGATCGGCACCCAGTTCCGCGCCGACAACGGCTTCATCCCCCAGGTGGGCTACCGCGAGCTCTTCTTCGATGCCGGCTACACAATCCGCCCCAAGGACACGTTCCTGAACCGGGTGCGCTTCTTCACCACCGAGTGGTACGACGAGACGCCCAACGGCGACGTGCTGAGCCGGCGCGTGTCGGTCGGGACCGGCATGGACGGCGGCTTCAACAGCTTCATCCGCGTGGAGCTGAACCAGGATGCGATCCGGTCGGGAGGTGTGCTGTTCCGCCGATTCCAGCCGCGCTTCATCCTCGAGGCGAGCCCCTCGAGCTTCTTCAACCAGTTCTCGTTCGACGCCCGCGCCGGGGAGGAGATCGACTTCGACAACGGTCGTGAGGGCCACGGCGCCTCGCTGGCGAGCGGGGTCACGCTGCGGCCCGGCGACCACCTGGCGCTGCGCGCCGACGTCAGCCGGCGGTGGCTCAACGTCGACGCGGGAGGGGGGCTCTCGGGCCGGCTGTTCACCGCACAGGTCGAGCGCGTGCGCGCGAACTGGTCGTTCAACTCGCGCGCGTTCCTGCGCCTGATCGGCCAGTACGTCGAGACCCGCCGCGATCCCGCGCTCTACACCTTCCCTGTGAACCCCAAGCAGGCGTCGTTCAGCAGCTCGGCGCTGTTCGCGTACAAGCTCAACTGGCAGACCGTGCTCTTCACCGGGTTTGGCGACCAGCAAAGCTTCGACACCGCGACCCAGCAGCTCCAGGCGTCGGGCCGACAGCTGTTCGCCAAGGTCTCCTACGCGTGGCAGCACTAGCGGGCGAGCGCTCCCACCGTCTCTCCACGAAGCAAAACGCACGATTTCGCGGCGGATGCCCCAGGTTTGGGGCCCGGTAACGAGATTGTTGCGTCCCGCCCTTGGATAGCCCCGCGACGCCCCGATAGAATTCCTCCACAACATTCGCGCGGCGCCATCCTGCCCGAGCTCCCCGTCGCCGTCCGCGCTCAACCTCGAACACGGATCCCATTCTGAGAGCCGCCCGAGAAGTTCAGCGCCGCGTCATGCTTTCGACACACGCGCTCGCCGTTCTCTTGTTGAGCCTCGCGCTCTGCGCTCCACTGTCGGCTGCCACCTACCAGGTGCCGCTCAGCTTTCCCAATCTCCGCACCGCGATCACCGCGGCGACCAGCGGTGACACGATCGTGGTCGCGCCCGGGACCTGGGACGGCGGCGCGTTCGTGAACGGCAAGACGCTCACAATCGCTTCCCGCTTCCTGGCCACCGGGGACACCACGTTCATCGGCCAGACCGTGCTGCGCAACGTGGTGGGCAACGTGTGCTCGGGCGCACCCGGGTGCAGCGGCAACGCGATCCTCGAGTTCGGTGACGCCGCGGCCGGCAGCCGCGTGGTCGGCCTCACCATCCAGGACGGCGAGAACGGCATCGCCGCCTCCTCGCCGGTGGACGTCATTCACTGCCGCGTGCTCTCCAACGGGGACGGTATCGACTACGTCACCGGCTCGGGCGGGACGATCCGCAACAGCGTGTTCGCGTACAACAGCGACGACGGCATCGATCTCAACGGCCGGATGAACTGCACGATCCAGGACAACATCGTCCGCGACAACCAGGACGACGGCATCGAGTACCGCCTCTACGCCTGGACCGGCGCCATGCAGACGGTCAGCATCAAGAACAACCGCATCACCGGCAACGGCGAGGTCGGCATCCAGCTCATCGACTATCCGCCGGTGTCGAACATCACGGTGCGGATCGAGAACAACTTCCTGTCGGGCAACTACAACGCCACCGGCCTGAGCGCGGCGGTCAGCTGCATGCCGGACGCGGAGACGATCGAGAGCCTGGTGGGCGCACCGATGCCGGAGCGGATCTACCTCCTCCACAACACGATCGTCGACGAGAAGAACGGGATGGTGGGCGGCGCCAACGTCATCGCGCTCAACAACCTCTTCAAGGGGATCGAAGGCAAGGCGCTGCGCCGCGTGGGCGGGAGCTCGATCGCCTCCTACAACCTGTTCTGGGGCAACGGCGTCGACTACGAGGAGAGCGTGGTGGACGCGGCTCACGTGATCACCGGCAACCCGCTGCTGAACGCGAGCGGGGCGCTCACCGCCGGGAGCGCGGCGATCAACGCCGGCACCGCGTTCTTCCAGTGGGGTGGATCGACGGTCCTGAACGAGCCGGCCAACACCTATGCCGGGAACGCGCCCGATCTCGGGGCGTTCGAGTTCAACTTCAACACCGCGCCTTCGGTGAACGCCGGCGCCGACATGAGCGTGCGGCTCGATTCCGACGCCGTCGAGCTGCCAGGCAGCGGACCGGTCGCGCCGCGCGCGGATGCCCTGGTGCGCGGCACCGTCGTCGACGATGGTCTGCCGTCCGCGGCCGCCCTCAGCGCCCAATGGGTGGTCGTGTCCGGTCCCGGCCCGGTGGTGTTCCAGCAGGCGGGGGCGGCCCAGACCCGCGCCTCGCTGAGTGTGGCCGGCACCTACGTGCTGCGCCTCACCGGCTCCGACGGCGCGTTCAGCGTCTCGGACACCGTGGTCGTGACGGTGCTTCCCGAGATCAATACGCCGCCGGTGGTGGACGCCGGCCACGACCGGACGCTCGTGCTCCCGACCAACGCGACGCAGCTGCACGGCACGGTGGTCGACGACGGCCGTCCCATGCCGTCCGCGCTCACGGTGACCTGGACCAAGGCGAGCGGCGCGGGCACGGTCAGCTTCCAGAATCCGAACGCGCTCGACACCCAGGCGTCGTTCAGCGCGGTGGGTGTCTACGTCCTCCGGTTCACCGCTTCCGACGGCGCGCTCTCCGGGACCGACTCGGTGCAGATCAGTGTGCAGGCCGGCAACCAGGCGCCGGTGGTCAATGCCGGACCCAACCAGACCATCACCCTGCCCGCCAGCGCTTCGCTGGACGGCACCGTGACCGACGACGGTCTTCCCGCGCCGCCCGCGCTCACCACCACCTGGAGCAAGACCAGCGGCCCGGGCACCGTGACCTTCCAGAACGCGAACGCCGTGGACACGCAGGCGTCGTTCAGCGTCGCCGGCACCTACTTCCTCCGGCTCAACGCCTCGGACGGCGCGCTGAGCACCAGCGACACGGTGCGCGTCACCGTGCTGCCGGTGCCCAACACCGCGCCGGTGGTGAACGCCGGACCCAACCAGACGATCACGCTCCCGGCGAGCGCGGTGCTGGACGGCACCGTGACCGACGACGGGCTCCCCGCGCCACCCACGCTCAGCAGCGCGTGGAGCAAGGTGAGCGGACCGGGCTCGGTCGTGTTCCAGAACGCGAACCTGGTCGATACGCAGGCGTCGTTCGGCGCCCCCGGCACGTACGACCTCCGGCTCACCGCTTCGGACGGCGCGCTCATCGCCAGCGACACGGTGCGCGTCACCGTCCTGCCGGTGCCCAACACCGCGCCGGTGGTGGATGCGGGTCCCAACCAGATCATCACCCTGCCGGCGGGCGCTTCGCTGGACGGCACCGTGACAGACGACGGGCTTCCCGCGCCGCCTACCCTCAGCACCACCTGGAGCATGGACAGCGGGCCCGCGCCGGTCACGTTCCAGAACGCGAACGCCGTGGACACGCAGGTCTCGTTCACCGTCGAAGGGACCTACTTCCTGCGGCTCACCGCATCGGACGGCGTGCTCACCACCAGCGACACCATTCGGATCACCGTGCTGCCGGTGCCCAACGCGGCGCCGGTGGTCGATGCCGGACCCGACCAGACCAAGCGCCTGCCGTGGGGCGCGGCCCTGGACGGCACCGTGTCCGACGACGGCAAGCCGGCCCCGCCCGCGCTCGTCACCACCTGGAGTCTCGGCAGCGGGCCCGCGCCGGTCAGCTTCCAGAACCCGAACGCGGTGGACACCCAGGTGTCCTTCACCGTCGAGGGGACCTACGTGCTCCGGCTCACCGCCTCCGACGGCCAGCTCGGCGCCACCGACTCGGTGCAGATCACCGTGCTGCCGCTGCCGCTTCCGATCGAGCGCCGCATCAGCGCCGCGTCCGACGACGCCGAGGAGCGCGGCAACGGGCACATGTCCGGAGCGGTCGACGTCATCGAGCTGGTCCAGAACTCGGGACAGAACCAGACCGTGGGCTTCCGGTTCATCGACGTGCAGGTGCCCGCGGGCGCGATCGTGACCGCCGCCTACCTCCAGTTCGAAGCGGCCGCCAGCGACAACGGCTCGACGTCGCTCGTGGTCCGCGGCCAGGCGGCCGACAATCCGTCCACGTTCTCCAACGCCGACAATGGCGTCTCCTCGCGCCCCAGGACGAGCGCGCAGGCGAGCTGGTCGCCGCCGGCCTGGAACACGGTGGGCCAGCAGGGCGCGGCGCAGCGCACCACCGAGTTGAAGACCGTGGTCCAGGAGATCGTCGATCGTTCCGGCTGGTCACAGGGGAACGCGATGGCGTTCATCATCACCGGCAGCGGACTGCGCACCGCCAAGTCGCGGGAGGGAAGCGCGGCCGCGGCGGCGATGCTGCACGTCGAGTACTTCCTGCCCGAGGACCAGCTCGCCGCGGCGGCGCCCGCCGGCGCGTTCGGCGTCTCACCCGAGGACGTGATGCCCGGCCGCGCGGTGACCGTGCTGGTCCCGAAGGTCGAGACCGCGCTCCACGGCACGAGCCCCCAGCCCTCGCGCGGATCCCTGACGGTCGCCTTCAGCCTCGCGGGCGACGCGCCGGCCACCCTCGAGCTGCTCGACGTCGCGGGACGCAGGATCGCGTCACACGAGGTCGGTACGATGGGCGCCGGCCGGCACGAGGTTCCCCTGCGCGGCGGTCTGCCGGCCGGGATCTACATGGTGCGGCTCACGCATGGCCAGCACGCGCTCACGCGGAAGGCGATCGTCATCCCGTAAGCCGGCGCCCGGCTATGGGGACATGCGCTCCTTCTCGATCAGCACCGCCCCGGAGTGGGTGCCGATCGTGTAGGCGGAGCGGAACTCACCCTCGACGCCCACCCGGGCGCCCTCGCGCGGGGCCCCGCCACCCTTGGTGACCACGGTGAGCGTGCCGGTGCCATCGCTGACCTGATAGGCGCCCACCCCCAGCACGCCGACGCTGTTGCCCACGTCGCCCGCGATCCGCACGGTCTGATGGTCGTAGCGGGAGGGGTCGTCCAGCAACGTCTTGATCTCGATGACGTTGCCCTTGCATCCGACGAGGGCCGCGAGCGTGAGCGTGGCGGCGAGCGCCAGGCGAAACTTGAGAGTGGTCGTCATGATCCCTCCGTTGAACCTGCGGCCCTGCCCCTGAGTATGCCAGCCGGCACCGCCCGGGACCATCCGGGGTAGTGCCGGTGTGGCTCGTACCCTTCTGCTGCCTCTCGATGTGACCCGGACCCCGGTCCTGGCGTTTCAGGACATGGGGATGGACGACGCCGCGCTGGTGGCCCGGGTGCTCGCAGGTGACGTCTCGGCCTTCACCGCGCTGGTCGACCGTCACTATGGAGACTGCGCGCGCTTCGCGGTGCGGATGCTGGGCAACCGGCACGACGCCGAGGACGCGCTGCAGGAGACGTTTCTGAGTGCCTACGGGGCGCTCGGGCGGTACCGTGAGCGCCAGGCGTTCCGAGCCTGGCTTTATCGGATCCTCATCAACCGCTGCCGCAGCATCGGCCGACAGCGCCAGCGGCGGCTGCGGCGCTTCGTGGAGGACGGCCAGCCGCACGACGTCGAGGCGGCGGAGCCCGCGAGCGATCCGGGGCTCGAGGACACGCTGCAGTCGGCGCTGGCGACGCTCGAGCCCAGGCTGCGCGAGGCGGTGGTGCTCAAGTACGGCGAGGGCATGGACTATCAGGAGATGAGCGCGGTCACCGGCGCCGGGATCTCGGCGCTCAAGATGCGGGTCCGGCGCGCCTGCCAGGCCCTGCGCCCGATGCTCGAAGGAGAGCGCGATGCGTGAGGACGAGGACCAGCGGGAGGTCGCCCGGCGCGTGGCCGAGGG
>DATEMP010000051.1:0-10350 GCA_035275545.1 Candidatus Eiseniibacteriota bacterium
CGGCTCGGGGGCGCCCGAGAACGGCGAGCGGGTGATCGGCACGGTGGACGCGATCAGCGCGCTCGAGCTGGTCTACCCGGAGGCGATCTATCTGCACGAGGGGGAGACCTGGTTCGTGCGCACGCTCGATCTCGACCAGAAGACCGCGTTCGTCGAGCGCCGCGAGGTGGACTACTACACCCAGCCGGTGGTGGACATGAACATCCGCGTGCGCGGCGAGCGGCAGCGCCACGACTGGCGCGGCGAAGCGGTCTCGCTCGGCGACGTCACCTACTCGTGGCAGACGATCGCGATGAAGAAGGTCAAGTTCGGCACCCGCGATTCGATCGGCTACCATCCGCTCGAGTTGCCGCGGTTCACGCTCGACACCGTGGGCTTCTGGTTCGCGCCCTGCGACGAGGCGTGGTCGGCGGTGGCGCGCGCGGGCCTGAACCCGTTCGAGGGGCTGAGCGGCGTGCGCAACCTGTTCCTCACGCTGCTCTCGATGCTCAGCATGTGCGATCCCGCGGATCTGCAGGGCATGATCGACTCCTCGAACCTCGGGCGTCCCGCGCTGTTCATATTCGATCGTTATCCGGGCGGGCTCGGATTCGCCGAGCAGGGCTGGGCCCGGCTCGACGAGCTGGCGCGCGCGGCCTGGGAGCATCTGGAGTCGTGCCCGTGCGAGAGCGGCTGCCCGTCGTGCGTGGGGATGCCGATGCTGCGGCCCGCGCAGCAGGTGGATCCCGACCTGGGCCATGGACGCGCGATCCCCGGCAAGGAGGCGGCGCGCGTGCTGCTGCGGTACTGGCTCGAGCGCGGGTCCGCTCCGGCGCCGGGGGCCGCGATGGGAAACCGACGAGGATGAGCGCATGAGCATCGAGCCCGACTGGCCGATCACGTTCTTCGACGAGGACTACCTCAAGATCTACGCGCCGCAGCTCACCGAGGAGCGCAGCCAGAAGGAGACCGAGTTCATCGCCGGCGCCCTGGACCTGCCACGCGGCGCCACGGTGCTCGACCTCGCCTGCGGCCAGGGCCGCCACGCGATCGCCATGGCGAAGCGCGGCTACCAGGTGACGGGCGTCGACTTCAATCCCCAGTACCTGGCGGAGGCCGCGGCGGCCGCCGAGAGCGCCGGGGTCGCCGTGCGGTGGATGGTGGGCGACATGCGCACGCTCAAGGTGGAGGAGGCGTTCGACGGCGCCTATTCGTATTTCACCTCGTTCGGATACTTCTCCGACCGCGAGAACGAGCGGGTGATCGGGAACGTGGTCCAGGCGCTGCGGCCCTCGGGCCGGTTCCTGCTCGACATGGCGAACCGGGACTGGCTGCTCACCCATCCGCGGCAGCGCACCTGGACGCGCCAGGAGGACGGCTCGCTGCTCATGGAGGAGGCCTCGCTCGACCTGGCGACCTCGCGGGTGGTCTCGCGGCTCATCCTGGTCCGGCCGCAGGGCGGTGCCCAGGTCACCAAGGAGTTCAACCTGCGCCTCTACACCGCGGCCGAGCTCGCGGCGCTGTTCGCGCGCCAGGGGTTGGCGGTGAAGCATCTCTGGGGCGGGCCGGATCGCAGCGACTACTCCGCGGAGAGCCGGCGCCTGGTGCTGCTCGCGGGGCGCGAGGGGTGACGCTGTTCTCGGGTTTGCTGAAGGCTCGGCTGGGGGAGCTCGCTCGGGCTCGGAAGAGCTTCGACTCCGCGTTGGATAGCGCTGGTTGCGCCGGGGAGTCTTCCGGCGGCCCGCTCGCTTCGCATCCTGCGAAGCTCGCTAAGCAAAGTCTCGCTCCGCCATTCCTGGCTACGCGAGACTTTGATTTGCCGCCGGAAGACTCCCCGGCTCCACCGTCGGGGCAAGCATCTTCGCCCACGCCCTCCGAAGTCGGCGTCGAGGCGTTCCTGCCGGGCGGTGAGTGGCATGACGACCGCGGCTCGGTGTACGTGCACGAGCGGCTGCGCTCCGATGTCGAGCGGCGGCGGCATCACTGGGGGATGCTCGGCGAAGCGCCCGAGAAGGAGGCGGATCTCCGGGCGCTCGGTGCGGTCGGGCTCCGGCATGCGCTGTTCCTCGATCTCGAGACCGGCGGGCTCTCGTCGAGCCCGGTGTTCCTGGCCGGGACGATGCACTGGAACGGATCCGACTTCGTGCTGCGCCAGTACTTCGCGCGGCACTACGGCGAGGAGGCGACGCTGCTCGGCGCGCTCGCCGAGGCGACGCGCGGCTTCGAGTTCCTGGTCACGTTCAACGGCAAGTCCTACGACGTGCCGTTCCTGCGCGATCGCGGGAACGTCCATCGCGTGCGGCTGACCATGCCGCCGCGCCACGTCGATCTGCTGCATCCGGCGCGACGGCGGTGGAAGCTGGAGCTGCCCGATTGCCGGCTCCAGACCCTGGAATACCGCGTATGCCGCCGCCGCCGGGTGGGGGACGTGCCCGGGGACGAGGTGCCGGGGCTCTACCACGACTACGTGCGCCACGGGGACCCCTACCGGCTGGTTCCGGTCTTCCACCATAACCTGCTGGACGTCACCACCATGGGGGATGTGCTCGCGGCGTTGTGTCGTTGACTCCCCTCCGGGGCCGCTTCTATACTCCTTTCGCTACACGCCATGTGGGTCGGGTTCAACGAGCGTGGTCGCCAGTGATCCACCGCCGCAGTATCGATTCATCGTCGTCGTTCCAGCTGACCCGTCTCGTCCCCTGAGTCGCCTCGGCAGCGTTCGCCTGCCGGGGCGTTCGTGTTTCTGATCCACGCACCATGTTTACCGCGGTCCCCGGGAGGTTCGTCGACGACAATGGCTACTCTTCAAGACCGAGTCATCAAGTGCGTGGACTGCGGCGAGGAGTTCACCTTCACCGTCGGGGAACAGGAGTTCTACCGCGATCACGGGCTCACCAACGCCCCCACCCGCTGCAAGCGCTGCCGGGAAGCGCGCAAGACCCAGCGCGGCGGGAGTGGCGGTGGCGGCGGAGGCCACGAGGGTGGCCGCGGTGGCGGCGGTGGAGGAGGCGGCAGCAAGCCGATGTTCCCCGCGGTGTGTGCGAGCTGCGGCACCGAGACCATGGTGCCGTTCAAGCCCACCAACGACCGCCCGGTGTACTGCCGCAACTGCTTCGACGCCAAGAAGGGCACGGCCGGCGGTACCGGGCGCGAGCGGCGGGCGACGTCCCGTGGCCCGCGCGAGAGCGCGCCCCGTACCATGACGATGACCTCCAACGGCGAGCACGGCCAGGGGGCGGTCAAGTGGTTCAACGAAGCCAAGGGATTCGGATTCATCCAGTCCGACGCGGGCGACGAGCTGTTCGTCCACTTCTCGGCCATCGCCGGGGACGGCTTCCGCACGTTGACGGAAGGCGACCGCGTGGAGTTTGATGTGGTCGAGGGGCCCAAAGGCAAGCAAGCCGCCAACGTCACCAAGATCTCGTAGCCCGGCGGCGTCGCCGCCGAATCCACGAAAGGCCCCCGTGCCGTGCGCGGGGGCCTTTTCCGCGCGACCTTACGAGGGACGGTTCTTGATCGAGGCCACGAAGACCTTCACGTCACTGAGCGAAGAGTTCGTCGAGCTCCACTTCAAGCACGATCCAGTGGCCGCCACGCTCGCGGGCGTGCACGACTACGACCGGCTGCTCCCGGACCACTCCCCGGAGGGCATGCTGGCGCGGATCTCCTGGCTGCGGGACCTCGATCAGCGCCTGGTGGTGGGCGTCAACTGGCAGGAGCTGCCCACCGAGCAGCGGGTGGACTACGGCTACCTGCGCGCGCGGCTCGCGGCGATGCGGGTCGAGAGCGAGGAGCTGCGGGGGCACACCCGCAATCCCGTCATGTTTCCGCAGACCGCCCTCGACAGCCTGTTCCTGCTCTGGACCCGGCACTCGCTGCCCGCCGCCGAGCGCAAGGACGCGCTGCTCGACCGCATGATCGCGATCCCCGACTACCTCAAGGCGGCGCGCGTCAACCTGAAGCAGGTCCCGGACGTGTTCCTGGGCGTGGCCGACGAGGTGAACCGCAGCGGCCCGGGCTTCGTCGACCAGGTGGCGCGCTCGCTGCTCGAGAGCTTCCCCGCCGAGCGCGAGCGGATCGAGCACGCGGCCGGCCGGGCCCGCATCGGCTTCGCCCAGTACCAGGACTTCCTCGACCGCGAGATCGAGCCCAAGGTGGGGGGCACGTTCGCGATCGGCGAGCGCTGGATGAACTACAAGCTCGAGCGCGAGCACCTGCTGGGCATGGACTGCGCCGCGCTCATGGCACTCGGCGAGGAGCAGATCGCCAAGACCCGCGCCCGGCTCGAGAACGAGGCCCGGCGGATCGACGCGAACAAGGGATGGAAGGACCTGATCGCCGACGCGCGCCAGCGCCATCCCGAGCCGCTCAAGCTCAAGGAGGTCTACCAGGCCGAGACCGACCGGGCACGCCGGTTCGTGATCGAGCGGCGCATCGCCCCGATCGCCGCGAACGAGAAGCTCGAGGTCATCGATACGCCGGTGTTCGAGCGCTCGGTCATCCCCTACGCGGCCTACCTGCCGCCGGGACCGTTCGATGAGGACCAGACCGGCTTCTTCTACGTGACGCCGATCGACCTGACGCGGCGCAAGGAGGAGCAGCTGCAGCAGCTCGAGGGGCACAACTACGCGGGGCTCTCGCTCACCACGGTGCACGAGGCCTACCCGGGGCACCACCAGCAACTCATCCACGCCAACCGGAACGGCTCGCGGCTGCGGCGTCTCGGCGACAGCAGCCTGCTCGCCGAGGGCTGGGCGCTCTACTGCGAAGAGCTCATGTTCGAGCAGGGGTTCTACGTGGACGCGATGACCCGGCTCTACCAGCTCAAGGATCTCCTGTGGCGGGCGTGCCGCGTGGTGCTGGACGTCGGCCTCCAGACCGGCAAGCTGACGTTCATGCAGGCGGTGGACTACCTGCGCGAGCACGCGATGGTCGAGCGCGTCAACGCGATCGCCGAGATCAAGCGTTACACGCTCACGCCCACACAACCCATGAGCTACCTGGTGGGCAAGATCGAGATCCTCGGGATGCGCGCGGACGCCGAGAAGCGGCTCGGGACCCGGTTCAACCTCTACGACTTCCACGCCGCGCTGCTCGGCCGGGGCACCCTGCCGCCGGCGCTGGTGCGCGAGGAGCTGGAGGAAGTGCTCCGCTAGGAGCTACGCGACCGCGCGGTGGCGGGCGTACACCTCGTCGATCGCCGCGGCGCAGCGCTCGACCACCACCTTGCGCTTCACCTTGAGCGTGGGCGTCAGCTCGCCGGCCTCCTGGCTCAGCTCGCGGTCGAGCAGCAGGAAGCGCTTGATCTGCTCGAACGGGGCGAGCTCGGCGTTCACCCGGTCCAGCTCCGCCTGGTAGAGCGCCCCCACCTCCGGATGATCGAGCAACGCACGGCGGGACTCCCGGGGCCAGCCGCGCGCTGCGGCCTCGGCCTCGAGTGCCGCGAAGTCCGGCGCGATCACGCTGATGACGTACGGCCGGCGGTCGCCGATCAGCACCGCCTCGCCCACCCAGCGGCTCTGCTTGAGCTTGGCCTCGATCGGCTGCGGCGCCACCTTCTTGCCGGCCGCCAGGCACAGGAGATCCTTGAGCCGGTCGGTGATCACCAGGTACCCGTCGCCGTCCAGGTGGCCGATGTCGCCGGTGTGGAACCAGCCGTCACGGATCACCTCGCGGGTCGCCGCCTCGTCGCGGTAGTAGCCGCGCATCACGTGGGGGCCCTTGGTCAGGATCTCCCCGGTCTCGGGGGCGATGCGCACCTGCACCCCCGGAATCGGCGTCCCCACCGTGCCGGGCTTCTCACGCCCGAACGGGGTGACCGCGATCACCGGCGAGGTCTCGGTGAGTCCGTAGCCCTCGACGATCGGAATGCCGATCGCGTAGAAGAACTCCATGACCGAGGGGGAGAGCGGCGCGCTCCCCGAGACGCAGAAGCGCAGGCGGCCACCCATGCGGGCGCGGACCTTCGCCATGACCAGCCGGTCGGCGAGCGCGAGCTCGAGCCGCTTGCCGAACGGGAGCGATCGCTGCGCGTAGTGGGCGCGCGCGTTCTCGGTGCCGAGCCCGAGCCCCCAGCCCAGCATCTTCCGGCGCAGCGGGGGATAGGCGGCTCCGGCCGCCTCGACCCGCGCCATCACCTTCTCGAAGAAGCGCGGCACGCCGCACAGGATCGTGGGCCGCACCTCGGCGGCGTCCGCGCCCACCGTCTCGAAGCTCTGCGCGTAGGCGATGGCCGCCCCGCACGCGAGGATGCTGTAGAAGCCCGCCATGCGCTCGAAGATGTGGCAGAGCGGCAGGAACGAGAGGTAGGTGTCGGTCGACTCGAAGCGCAGCACCTGGAGCGACGCCTCCACGTTCGAAGCGATGTTGCCGTGGGTGAGCATCGCGCCCTTGGGCTCGCCGGTGGTGCCCGAGGTGTAGATGATCGTGGCGAGATGGCTCGCCTCCACCGCACGCGCGGTGATCACGAACGCGTCCGGGTGCGCCCGGTGGAGCGTCGCGCCGCGCTCGAGCACCGCGGCGAACCCGTGCTCGGCCGGCGTGCCCTGCCCTTCCGTGGGAGCGTCCATCGACACCAGCGCCCGCACGCACGCGAGCCCGCGACAGGCGGCCCGCGCCTTCTCGAGCTGGACCGCGGTCGAGACGATCAGGATCTCCGCCTCGCAGTTCTCGAGCAGCTTGCGCACCTGGGCCGCGGTGAGCGTCGGGTAGATCGGCACGGTGACGGCGCCCAGCCCCAGGATCGCAAGGTCGCTGACCGCCCACTCGTAGCGGTTCTCGGAGAGCAGGGCCACCCGGTCGCCGGGCTCGATCCCCAGCTCCCGCAGCGCCATCCCCAGCGAGGCGACGTCGGCCAGCGCCCGCTCGGCGCTGATCGACTCCCAGCCGCCCGCGACCTTGCGCATGAACTGATCGGGCCGCCGGTGGGTGGCGACGGCGTCGAGGAAGATCCCGATCAGCGTGGGGGAAACCGGCATGCAGGCCTCCGTATCTCCAACGTTTGGGCTGCCCCAGCGGTCCAAGGGGTGGCGGCGCGGGCAACTCGTAGCACCCGCCGGCCCGGCCCGACAAGCGCAAAGCCATGCGAATCCCGTGCCGCCTTGGGCGGCTTCCCGTACCGCCTCGGGCGGGCGGCGGGGGCTCGTTGACAGCCCGGCCGGGGGTGGGCGAGAGTCGGTCGACTCTCTTGGGGCCTTTGGATCTGGCCCGGCCGAGCCGGAGGCCACGATGATCGTCAACCGTTCCCTGTGGTGCGCCGCGGTGACCCTGGTCGCCGTGGGCGGCTTGCGCGCCCCCCAGGTCTCGTATGCCGCCGCCGCCAGCGAGCTCAACGCGGCGATCGAGCGCGGCGACGAATCGTACGCCCGCGGCCAGCTCCGCGAGGCGCTGGCGGCCTACCAGAGCGCCCAGTCCCGGGACGCCTCCCACTACCCGGTGCTGCTGGGCCTGGCGCGCGTCGAGTCCGAGCTGGGCGAGGACGCGAAGGACGAGGAGCGTCGCCGGCTGGTCGCCGCGGCGGTCGAGCACGCGCGCGCCGCGGTCAAGATCTCGCCCGACCTGGCCCAGGGGCACGTGTGGCTGGCGGTGGCGCTGCGCCAGCAGACCGAGATGGAGGGGCCGAAGACCCGGGCCGGCCTGTGGCGCGAGATCCGCTCCGAGCTGGACCGCGCGATCGGCATCGACCCCTCGATCTGGCGCGCCTACCTCGAGCGCGGTCGGTGGAACCGCCGGCTGTCGACGCGGGGAATCTGGGAGCGCACCTGGAGCAAGGTGCTGCTCGCCAAGGTGCCCAAGGGTGCCTCCATGGACAACGCGCTGCGCGACCTCGAGAAGTCGGTGGAGCTCGCCCCCGACGCCCTCGATGCGCGGATGGAGCTGGCGCGCGCCTACCTCGAGGTCGAGCGCGAGGGGGATGCCCGCCGCGAGCTCGAGCGAGCGCTCGGCATGCCCGCCCACCGTCCGCGCGATCCGGTCCTCCACGCCGAGGCCCGGGAGCTCCTGGAGAAGCTCGCCAAGCGCGGATGACCCCGGCCCCGGTCTGGATCCTCGCCGGCGTCCGCACGCCGTTCGCCAAAGCCGGCGGTGTCTTCAAGCGCTCGCCCGCCTATGACCTGGGCCGGGTCGCGGTGTCCGAGGTGCTGGCGCGCCAGGACGTCGACCCGGCGCGGCTCGACGAGGTCATCCTCGGCAACTGCGGCAACCCCTCCGAGGCCGCGAACGTGTCGCGCATCGCCGCATTGCTCGCGGGCGTGCCCGAGCCCGTCCCCTCGGCCACCGTGCACCGCAACTGCGCCTCGGGCATGGAGTCGGTGGCGGCGGCGGCCTATCGCATCCAGGCGGGGGGCGCGCGGCTGGTGCTCGCGGGCGGCATGGAGTCCATGAGCCAGATGCCGCTGCTGTTCCGCCCCGAGTACGCGGAGTGGCTCGAGCGCCTCATGCGCGCGAAGTCCTTCGGCCAGAAACTCGGCGTGTTCACGCAGTTCCGGCTCCGCATGCTCGCGCCCCGCATCGCGCTGGCCGAAGGGCTCACCGACTACGTGTGCGGCCTCAACATGGGGCAGACCGCCGAGGTGCTGGCGCGCGAGTTCCGCATCCACCGCGTCGAGCAGGACCGGTTCGCGCTCATGAGCCACCAGCGCGCGGTCGCCGGGCGGGAGCGCCTGCGCGAGGAGATCGCGCCGATGTTCGCGCCCCCGGACGACGCGATGGTGCGCGACGACGTGGGACCGCGCGAGGGGCAGACCATGGAGGCGCTCGCCAAGCTGCCGCCCTACTTCGACCGCAAGAACGGCACGGTCACGGTCGGCAACGCCTGCCAGGTGACCGACGGCGCGGTGGCGCTCCTGATCGGTGACCAGGCCACCGCCGAGCGCTGGCCGTCGCCGCCGCTCGGCCGGATCCGCGCGTTCGCGTTCGCCGGGCTCTCGCCGCGCCGCATGGGACTCGGCCCGGTGTACGCGAGCGCCAAGGCGCTCGCGAGCGCCTCGCTCGAGCTCTCGGACTGCGAGCTGTTCGAGATCAACGAGGCGTTCGCGGCCCAGGTGCTGGCGTGCCTGGCCGCCGCCCAGTCGGAGTCGTTCGCGCGTGACGAGCTCGGCCGCCTGACGCCGCTCGGGGAGTTCCCGCTCGAGCGTCTCAACGTGAACGGCGGCGCGATCGCGCTCGGGCACCCGGTGGGGGCGAGCGGCGCGCGGCTGCTGCTCACGCTGCTGATGGAGATGCGCCGGCGCCGGCTCAAGCGCGGGCTCGCCTCGCTGTGCGTGGGGGGCGGTCAGGGTGCGGCCTTCATCCTGGAGCGCGACTGATGCAGGTCTTCCGCGTCGAATCGCAGCCCGACGGCATCGTCCACCTGGTCATGGACCATCCGGAGCGCAAGGTGAACGTGCTCGACACCGATGCGCTGGTGGACCTGGAGCGCGCGACCGCCGAGCTCTCCGGCAGCCACGGCATCAGGGGCCTGGTGCTGCGGAGCGGCAAGCCCGGCTCGTTCATCGCCGGCGCGGACATCGCGACCATCGGTGCGATCACGGACCGCGACCAGGTGCTGGCGCTGATCCGGCGCACCCACACCACCTTCAACCGGCTGGCGTCGCTCCCCTATCCCACGGTGGCGGCGATCGACGGCATCTGCTTGGGCGGCGGCACCGAGCTGGCGCTGGCGTGCGACTCGCGCGTCGCGAGCGAGGAGCCGCACACCCAGATCGGGCTCCCCGAGGTGCTGCTCGGGATCTTCCCGGGATTCGGCGGCTCGCAGCGGCTGCCGCGCCTGGTGGGGCTCGCCGCGGCGCTCGATCTGATCCTCACCGGACGCTCGCTCGACGCGCGGCGCGCCGAGAAGATGGGGCTGATCGCGCGCACGGTGCCCGCCGCATGGCTGATCGAGCACGCCCACCAGCGCATCGAGGCGCTCGCCAAGCGGCCGCCGCAGGAGCGCCGCGACGCCCATCGCCCGAAGGGTTTCGGGCCCTGGTTCGTGGACCGCACGCCGTTCGGCCAGGCGATCGCGCTCGGCAAGGCGCGCTCGATGACCCGGGCGCGCACCGGCGGGCACTATCCGGCGCCGATCGCGGCGATCGACACGCTCGAGCGCACCCTGCGGCTGCCGGTCGAAGCCGGGCTCGCGATCGAGGCGGCGCGGGTGAGCGACCTGGTGGTCGGGCCGGTGTGCAAGAACCTGGTGCGCATCTTCGAGCTCTCGGAGCGCGCCAAGAAGGAGCCGGTCGCCGACCCGGCGCTCAAGCCCGCCACGGTGCGCGTGCTGATGCTCGCGGGCGCCGGCGTCATGGGGGGCGGCATCGCCGAGCTCGCGAGCCGGTCGGGCATCCAGGTGCGGGTGCGCGACGTGAAGCCCGAGCCGCTCACCCGCGCGCT
>DATEMP010000052.1:0-2474 GCA_035275545.1 Candidatus Eiseniibacteriota bacterium
CGCCGCCCGCACGTCCCGGTCCTGGCTGGTGCGGAGCGAATCCGCGCAGCGGAGGAGCAGCGGCAGGAACCGCGCCGCCCCGCGCGAGTAGAGGTCGTTCTGCACGCTCCTCAGGTCGGCGAGCGTCATGCTCGGATCGTCCGCGAGCCGCTCGGCCATGCGCGCGGCGCGGTCCTGCATGAAGTCGTAGCGCGGGAACGGCTCGTGGTAGGGAGCCCCGACCGGCAGGTTGTTGCCGTTGACCACGAAGTCGCGCGGGCCGAGCTCCCAGTGCGGGCGATCCTCGGGGGCGATCAGGCCCAGCCACTCGTGCGCGCTGTCGTCGGGGATCGGACCGGGCGGCGGCTCGAAGCCGCGCTGCGGGAGCGCGCCCACCACGTGGTAGGCGACGTGGCCGTCGCGATCGGCCATGACGATGTTGCTGGTCGGCGTCACCACGGTGCGCACCGCGGCGGCGAGGTCGGCGATGCTCCGGGCGCGGGGCATGTCGAGCAGCCGGGCGAGCGTGATCGCCTGGTCGTCGCCCGCCCAGCGCACGCTCATCGCCAGCCGGCGCTTCTTGTCGTACGCCACCACCGGGCCATGCGGCGTGTAGCGCCGGACCTGCCCGGGCGGGGCGATCGGGACCACGCCCAGCACCCGGTAGCGCAGCGTGAACGGATGGGTGGTGATCGGCACCCAGCCGCCCCGCCAGCGCACCTGGCGCCCGTCGCGCGACAGGGTGTCGGCATAGACGTCGATGACGTCCGCGGCCAGCGAGGTGAGCCCCCACGCGCAGCGGTCGTTCCGTCCGCTCACGATCAGCGGCATGCCGGGGACACTCGCGCCCGCGGCATCGAGCACGCCCGGCACGGTGAGGTGCACGATGTGGAACGGGCCGGGGGCGCCCAGGCTCAGGTGCACGTCGTTGGCGAGCATCGGCGCGCCGCTCGCGCTCCGCCCCGGTCCGATCGCGAAGATGTTGCTCGCGCGCTCGTCCGGATCGCGGGTGGCGGGATCGAGCCAGCCCGACAGCGTGCGGCGCGCCTCGGCGAGCAGCGGCGCGTCGATCGTGGCGCCGCCCTCGAGCCGCAGACCGGTCCGGGTGGGCTCGGCGTACGGGCGGCCCGGGAGCGTCGGGCGCGGCGGGCGGCCGTAGAGGCGCTCGGCCACGCTGTCCGGGATGCTCGCGTACACCATGTCGTCCTCGAACTGGTGCCGGGCGATGGTGCGCGTGATCCCGTGCTCGCGAATCTCCTGCGCCTCGTCCAGCTCCGGGAGATCGAGGTCGAGCAGCATGCCCTGGGCGAGCAATACTAGATATGCATTCTCGGGCTCCCAGTCGGCGGGGCGCTTGCCGAGCTTCAGGAACTCGGCGGGCCAGGGCGCTTCCCCCGCGCGGCAGCGCGCGATCCAGGCGTTGATCCCGGCCGCGTAGCGCTCGAGCGGCTCGCGGATCGCAGGATCGGTGCGCTCGCGCGACCAGATCTCCCCGGCGCGCTCGCGCAGCCGGAACAGCTGGGCGCCGCCGTCCGCGGTGAGGGTGCGGTTCCCGAACCACTCCCAGAGCGTGCCGCCCGCGGCGCGGCGGGTGAGCTCGAGCTGCCACAGCCGGTCGCGCGCGGTGACGTAGCCCCAGGCGAAGTAGAGGTCGCCGAGGGTGTGGGCCTGGAGGTGGGGAATGCCCCAGCGGTCGGTCACGATCCGCACGTCCGCGCCCAGGCCGGGCAGCGTCACCACGGCGGGCTCGGAGGGTGGCGGCGGGGCATCGGCGCGGCGCGTGCACGCGACCGAGGCCAGCAGGGCGATCGTGAATGCGAACGTGATCCGGAGCATCTCCGGAATCTGACACCCCGCGGGCGTCCGCGTCCAGCGACCCGTGCTACCGTGCGGGCGATGGAATCGTTCGCGATCGGCCTCGACCTGGGCGGCACTGACCTCAAGGCGGCGCGCGTCGGGCGCGACGGGAGCCTCGAGGGCTTCTGCAAGCGCCCGTCGCGCGCCGCGGAGAGCGCGGAGGGCCCGCTGGCGGCGATCGCCGAGGCAGTCGAGGAGCTGGTGCGCGGCGGGCGCGATCGCGTCATCGGCGTCGGGCTCGGCTCGCCGGGCGTGATCGATCCCGTGACCGGAGCGTTGGCGGGAGGCACGCCCCACCTGCATCACTGGGACGCGTTCCCGCTGCGCGAGCGCGTCGAAGAGCGGCTGGGCCTGCCGGTCGCGGCGGACAACGACGCCAACCTCGCGGCACTCGGCGAGCACCGGCTGGGGGGTGCCCGCGGGGCGCGGGTCTCGATCACGCTCACGATCGGCACCGGGATTGGCGCCGGCATCGTGGTCGAGGGGCGGGTCTTCCACGGCGCCCGGGGCGGCGCGGGCGAGATCGGCCACCTGCCGCTGGGCCGCGGGGCTGCCTGCCGCTGTGGCGTCACCGATTGCGTCGAGCCCGATGCGTCGGGGAGCGGGCTCGCAGCGCAGGCGCGGGCCCTGGGCTGGGA
>DATEMP010000053.1:0-5329 GCA_035275545.1 Candidatus Eiseniibacteriota bacterium
GGGTGGACGGGCGGCGGGTGCGGACGCTGGTGCAGGAGACGCGGGAGGCGGGGATGTACCGGGAGCGGTGGGACGGGCGTGACGACGGCGGGCACGGGAGCCCCTCGGGCGTCTACTACGCGCGACTGCTCGCCAACGGCAAGCGGTTCACCCAGAAGCTCGTGTTCCTGCGCTGAGGGTCTGAGGACGCATGCGGGTATTCCACCAGGGACGAGATGACATGGCCTTCGATCCGCGGCTGACCTCACGCGGTCTGGCACGCGCGCTGGTGCTGGTCGCGTGCCTGATCGCGGCCGGCCCGGCGCTCGGCCAGACCGTTCGTGAGGATTTCGCGATCACGAACGGCACCGTCAACGCCCAGCTGCTGTCGGGAGGGACGCTCTACATCGGCGGCGCCTTCACGCGGGTCGGCCCGGTGACCGGGTCCGGGGTGCCGCTGAATGCCACGACCGGGGTCGCGATCCCCGGATACCCGCAGGTGGTCGGCGACGTCCTGGCGGTGGTTTCGGACGGGGCGGGCGGCTGGTTCATCGGCGGCACGTTCACGAGCGTCGGTGGGCAGGCGAGAGCGGGCCTTGCGCAGATTCTCTCGGACAACAGCGTCTCCTCGTGGAACCCGGGCACGAACGGCGCGGTGCGCAGCCTGGTGCTGGATGGCACCACGCTCTATGCGGGCGGCGACTTCACGAGCGCCGGAGGGCAGACGCGCAACCGCATCGCCGCGATCGACGCCACGACCGGCGCCGCCACCGCCTGGGATCCCAACGCCAACGCCGCGGTGCGGGCCATCGCCGTGGCCGGCGGCGTCGTGTACGCGGGCGGGAGCTTCACCAACATCGGTGGCCAGACCCGGGTCCGGATTGCCGCCCTGGACCCCGGGACCGGACTCGCGACCGCATGGAACCCGAACTCGAACAGCATCGTGTTCGCGATCGTCCCGAGCGGCGCCACGATCTACGTGGGCGGACAGTTCACCTCGATCGGCGGTCAGTCGCGCCTCCGGATCGCGGCGCTGAGCACCGTCACCGGATTCGCGACCAGCTGGAATCCCAACTCGAACAACCTGGTGCTGGCGCTCGCCGAGAGCGGCGGCACGGTCTACGCGGCGGGCCAGTTCACGAGTATCGGCGGCCAGCCGCGCAATCGCATCGCGGCGCTCGACGGGGGCACGGGGCTCGCGACCACCTGGAATCCGAACGCGAACGCCAACGTGACGACGCTGGCGTTGAACGGCACCGACCTGCTCGCGGGAGGCGACTTCGCCACCATCGGCGGCCAGTCCCGCAGCCGCATCGCCGCCCTCGACACGGGCACTGGACTCGCGACCGCATGGGACCCGAGCGCCTACGGAAGCGTATCCGCACTCGCCGTCCAGGGAAGCGTGGTGTTCGCCGGAGGTGCGTTCAGCGGCATGGGCGGGCTGGTTCGCAACAACCTCGCCGCCATCGACGTCGGCACCGGCTCCGCCACCGCGTGGGACCCTGGACCCAACAACCAGGTGCTCGCCCTCGCGATGGCGGGTGGCGCGGTGGTGGCGGGCGGGAGCTTCTCCGTCGCGGGCGGGCAGAGCCGCAGCAACCTCGCGGCGATCGACGTGAGCACCGGGCTCGCCACCGCGTGGAATCCCGGCGTCAACGGCGAGGTGGCGTCCCTGGCCGCGGGGACCAGCACGGTCTACGTGGGCGGGATCTTCAGCAACGCTGGAGGTCAGCCACGTAACAACATTGTGGAGCTGGATGTTACGACCGGGCTTGCCACGGCGTGGAACCCCGGCACCAACGGGCAGGTGCTGTCGATCGAGCCGGGATCCGGGCGCATCTTCGTGGGTGGCATCTTCACCAACGTCGGCGGGCAGACCCGCAACAGCCTGGCCGCGGTCGATCCCGCCACCGGGGCGGTGCTGAGCTGGAATCCGAACCCGAACGGCACGGTCCGCGCGATGCGGGTGAGTTGCGGAACCCTCTACGTCGGCGGCTTCTTCTCCACCATCAGCGGGCAGACGCGCAACGCCCTGGCGGCGCTCAATGCCACCACTGGTGCCCCGACCTCCTGGAACCCGAGCGCCAACGGCCCGATCTTCGCGCTCGAGCTGAGCGGCACCCGCATGTACGTGGGCGGCGTGTTCAACATCGTGGGCGGCCAGAACCGCGACCGCGTCGCCTCGATCGATCCGCTCACCGGGCTCGCCACCGCGTGGAACGCGAACGCGAGCGGCACGGTGCGCACGGTGATCGCGGGCGGCGGCAAGCTGTACGCCGCCGGGGCGTACACCACGGTGGACGGCATTTCGCTCTCGAATCTCGCCGCGATCGATGACGACGGCACGTGTCCGACGCTGGTCGTGTCGCCCGCGTACCTTCCGACCGGGGTGACCGGCACGAGCTACTCGCAGGGGATGTCGACTTCGGGCGGCACGGGTGCCTACTGCTACGCGGTCGTGTCCGGGTCGCTCCCGGCGGGGTTGTCGCTGAACGCCAGCAACGGGATCATCTCGGGCACGCCCGGTGCCGCGGGCACGTCGGTGTTCTCGATCCGGGCGACCGATGCGACCGGCTGCTCCGGAAGCGCCAGCTACGTGCTCACCATCTTCTCGACGCCGCCCGTGTCGACGGTGGCCGCGAACACGGCCGGGCTCACCATCAATCCTGCCCATCCGTGCGTGAGCGTTCCGGTCCTCTTCACGCGCGGCGAATCGGAGCAGGCGCGCGGGATCAGCGTGACCTTCCAGATCGAGGTGTCGAAGCTGGCGCTGTGCGGAACCCCGGCCGCGAGCATCCACGCCGGCACCTGGCTCGCGTCGTTCGCGAACACGTCGTTCCAGGTGGTGGACAATGGCGGCGGCTCCTACACGGTCGACCAGGCCGTGCTCGGCTCGCCGTGCGGGCAGACCGCGGGCGGGGAGCTGTTCCGGATCGATCTCGCCTCGTCGGGACCGGACGGAAGCGGGGCAATCACCGTGACCTCGGTGAGCGGGCGCGATTGCGACGGCGCGCCGATCAACGCCGGCGCGGGCGCTCCGGCGGCGCTCCCGATCCAGAACGCGCCGCTCACCGTGCTGCCGGCGACGCTCCCGGACGGCACCACCGGGGCGGCGTACAGCCAGGCGTTCACCACCACCGAGGGTGTGGATCCCCAGACGTGGGCGGTCACCGCGGGGTCACTCCCTCCCGGGCTCACGCTCTCGACCGCGGGGCTGCTCTCGGGCATTCCCACCACCACCGGGACCTTCCCGTTCACCGTCGGCGTGACCGACGTGCACGACTGCGCCGGCAGCCGCAGCACGAGCGTCACCGTCACCTGCGGGGTCATGGCGATCCGGCCGCCGGTGGTGGCCGACGGCGTGCTCGGGGTCGCCTACTCGCAGGCGCTCACCACCACTTTCGGGCTCTCGCCGTTCGCGTGGACGATCGCCGACGGGAGCCTGCCCGACGGGCTCCTGCTCAATCCCGCCACCGGCGAGATCTCGGGAACGCCGACCGCCACCGGCACGTCGATCTTCACCGTGCACGTGGCGGACGGGAGCGGCTGCGAGGTGAGCGAGGGGTACGTGCTGACCATCTTCGCGACCACGCCCGGCTCGACGGTGGCCGCGAACACCACCGGGCTGTGCATCTCGCCCACCATCCCCTGCGTGAGCGTGCCGTTCGAGTACGTGCGCGACGAGTCGACGCCGGTGCGCGGGATCAGCGTGACGTTCCAGATCGACACTTCGAAGCTGGTCCTGTGCGGAACCCCGCTGGTGAGCATCGAGCAGGGAACGTGGCTCGCCGGGTTCACGAACAAGACCTTCCAGGTGGTGGACAACGGCGGCGGCTCCTACACCGTGGACCAGGCGCTGCTCGGCTCGCCGTGCGGGCAGACCGCGGGCGGGGAGCTGTTCCGGGTCGACCTCAAGGGTGCCGGGGTCGCCGGGACTGGCGCGATCACGGTGACCGCGGTCAAGTCGCGCGACTGCGACTCCAACCCGGTCCCGGCGATCGCCGGTGCGCCGGCGTCGCTCACGATCCAGACCACGACCCCCACGGCGATCTCGGATCTCGCGGCGGTGCAGGTGACCTCGGGGAACGGTGCGGGCTCGACCACCGGCATCACCGTGACCTGGGCGACCGGCGGCGCGGGCACGGTGAATCTCTATCGCGCGCCCTTCGGCGCCTACCCCGAGTACGACGATGCGGGGCCGGTCTCGCCGCCCAACCCGGCGCTGGCGCCGGGTGCGCCTTGGGTGCTCGCGGCCGCGGCGCCGACCAGCGGCTACGTCGATCATCCGCCGGTGCGCGGGTTCTGGTACTACGTGGCCCTGATCACCGACCCCTGCGGCGCGTCGGCGACCTCGAACATGACCGCGGGCGCGCTCAACTACCACCTGGGCGACGTGTCCGACGGCCTGACCGCCGGGACCGGCAACAACCGGGTCGCCACCGAGGACCTCTCGCTGCTGGGCGCGAACTACGGGATCACCGAGCCCGCGATCACCAATCGCGGCGTAGCCTATCTCGACGTCGGGCCGACCACGGACCTCCAGGTGACCTCACGGCCCACCACCGACAACCTGATCAACTTCGACGATCTCATGGTGTTCTCCACCAACTTCTACGTGGTCTCGGCGCCGAATCTGGCGGCGGGTCGGGCGGGGGCACGGCCGACGGGTGCGACGCCGGCGGCGGGTGCGGGGACGACCGGTGGCGCGGAGGAGTTCCGGCTGGTGGCGCCGTCGCTGGTGACGGCGGGAGAGACGGTGACGGCGACGGTGTGGCTCAAGGGTGGGGGGCGGATGCAGGGGTTCACGCTGGCGCTGGGCTGGGACGAGACGGTGGTGGCGGCGGAGGGGATGGAGTCGGGGCAGTGGGTGGAGGGCCAGGGGGGCGTGGTGCTGAGCCCGGGCCCGGGACGGGTGGACGCGGCACTGCTGGGCCTACGGGGCGTGGGGATGGCGGGCGAGGGGGTGGTGGCGCGGGTCACGTTCCGGGCGCTGCGGGCGGGGAACCCCGGGATCGTGCTGGCGCAGGTGGAGGGGCGTGACGCCGCGAACCGGCGGCTGGGCGAGGGGGATCTGGGGGTGCGGGTGGAGGCGGCGCGTCCGGGGTGGACGGTGCTGCTGGGACCGAAGCCGAATCCGATGCGGAGCGGGGAGGGGACGGAGCTGGAGTTCGGGCTGGCGGAGGGCGGGGCGGTGGAGCTGATGATCTACGGGGTGGACGGGCGGCGGGTGCGGACGCTGGTGCAGGAGACGCGGGAGGCGGGGATGTACCGGGAGCGGTGGGACGGGCGTGACGACGGCGGGCACGGGAGCCCCTCGGGCGTCTACTACGCGCGACTGCTCGCCAACGGC
>DATEMP010000054.1:0-3077 GCA_035275545.1 Candidatus Eiseniibacteriota bacterium
GCCCGGCCGGGCGCGGACGCTCAGCCCTTCGGACCAGGCGAAGCGCATGGACCAGCGCTTCACCGCCGCGCGCGCACGGCGCGAGCTGGGCTGGGTGCCGCGCCATGCGTCGTTCGTGGCCCAGACGCGCGCGCTCTACGAGGAGTGGCAGCGGCTGGTGCAGGCGCCGGGGCTGGCGCTGCTCGCGCTGATGTTCCTCACCGCCGCCTGAACAGGTAGAGCGCGAAGCCCAGCGTGTCGCGCCCCCAGCGCGCGTACGTCTCGCGCCAGCGGCGGATGCGCTCGCGGATCTCCGGCGTATCGGGATCGTCGGGGTGGGTCGCGACCCAGGTCTCGACCGTGCGGGCGTAGAGCTCCTCGTAGCGGTCCCAGTCGTGATCGCTGCTCACCCAGGCATCCAGCGCCTCGAGCCCCTCGGCCTCCGCCGCGGTCCGGTTGCCCTCGTGGGTGAGCATCTCGTCCTCGGCCGCCTCCAGCCGCTCCAGGTACTCGGGATCGGGCGGGCGCCTCCAGAATCCCTCGCCCACCAGCAGCGCACCTCCCGGTCCCACCCGCCCCGCCAGCCCTCGAAGCGTTTCGCGGTAGCCGCCGAGCGCGTGGGTGGAGCCGATGCACACCGCAGCGTCCCAGGCGACGTCCGTGGGATCGAGCTCGGAAGCCTGGCGCTCGATCAGGCTCACGAGCCCCGCCACGCCGCTGCGTGCCGCGAGTGTCCGGCCCTCGGCCAGGAACGCGGAGTTGATGTCCACGCCGGTGCACGAGGCCCCGGTGCGCTCGGCGATCCGCACCAGCAGCGCCCCCTTGCCGCAGCCCACGTCGAGCACGCGCCGGCCGGGGGCGAGCGCGAGCCGGTCGACCGCCTGGTCCACGGCGGCGGGATCGAGCGGGTTGCAGTAGCGGTGCTCGCGATGGGCGATGGTGGTGAACCGCAGGGGATCCATGGGCCACGGAAGCTAGCAGACGCGTGTGCTAGAGTCGCGAGCCCCCATCACGTGGAGAGTCTCCATGTCGCTCTTCCTCGCCGGCATGGTCGGTGAGAAGCACAGCGTGTGGCCGCTCGAGGGCTCGGTGTTCCGCATCGGCCGCTCCTCGCGACACACGATCCATATTCCCGACGGCACGGTCTCCAAGGACCACGCCGAGATCACCGCGCGCGACGGGCGCCTGTGGCTGCGCGACCTCGGGAGCCGCAACGGCACGCGGGTGAACGGCCGCGAGGCCCGGGATCCGATCGCGCTGGTCGCCGGCGACCAGGTCGAGATCGGCCACGTCACGCTGCTCGTGACCGGCGACGAGGCGCAGCCGCGCCTGCGCCTCAACGAGCAATCGATCGCCGGGACCACGCTCCACCTCAAGGCGCAGAACATCCTCGAACAGCGCGTGAAGACCGGGAAGAGCTCCGGCCATCTCGTGCACCTGCTCGCCGAGGCCGGGCGGCTCCTGGTGATCCCGCGGCCGCTCAACGAGACCTGCGACGAGCTGCTTCAGTTCGTCGAGCGCGCGGTGCCGGCGTCGCGTTACATCTTTCTGCTCGACCAGGGCCCGGACGCCCAGCCGCTGCAGATCGCGGCGCGCACCCGGGGCGGTCGCGCCGACCGTGCGCTCTCGCTCTCCACCTCGATCATGCGCAAGGTGCTCGAGGAGTGCACCTCGGTGCTCACCCGCGACACCGCGAGCGATCCGCGCTTCAAGGGCCAGCAGAGCATCGTCGCCCAGTCGGTGCAGTCGGCGATGGCGGTGCCGCTGTTCGACAACCAGAAGGTGCTGGGGATCCTCTACGTCGACAGCCACGAGCTGGGCATGAGCTTCGACGACGACCAGCTCGAGCTGCTCACGCTGCTCGGCAACATGGCCGCGGTCAAGATCACGAACGCGCGGCTGCTCGAAGCGCAGCGCGAGCAGGACCGGATCGCCCAGGAGCTCCAGAACGCGACGCGCATCCAGCGCGCGATGCTGCGAGAGAGCACGCCCGAGCTCGCCGGCTGGGATCTCGACGTGTTCCTCGAGACCTGCACCGAGGTGGGCGGCGACCTCTACGACTTCCACACCCGCGACGACGGCCGGCTGGTGTTCCTGGTGGGCGACGTGACCGGCAAGGGCATGGGGGCGGCACTCTTCATGTCCTCTTTCCTCGCCTCGGCGCGGGTGCTCTACGACGTGTGCGCCGACCCCGCGGAGCTCACCCGGCGGCTGAGCAACCTGCTCGCCCGCACCCAGGACCGCTCGCGCTACATCACCGGCTTCGTGGGCTTCCTCGATCCCGCGACCGGCACGCTCCTTTACGTCAACGCCGGCCATCCGTCGGCGATGATCGACGACGGCGCGTCGTTGCGTGAGCTGGAGAGTGGTGGCGTGCCGTTCGGCACCGTGCCCGACTTCCCGTACGGCACCGAGGAGACGGTGCTCGCCCCGGGCGAGACGTTCGCGGTCTTCACCGACGGCATCCCCGAGGCGCAACGGGGCGAGGACATGTTCGAGGTCGAGCGGCTGCGCGATTCGTTCCGGCGCGAGGTGGGCGGGGGCGGCGACCTGCCCTCGATGCGCCAGCGGCTGATGGAAGATGTCGACGAGTTCCTCGCCGGCTCGCCGCGCACCGACGACATCACCCTGGTGCTCATCCGGCGACAGCGCGCCTGAGCGCGCCGCGACCTCCAGGCCGTGCACGCGATCACCTTCCAGAAGGTCCGCTCGATCCGTCATGCCGAGGTGCCCGACCCGGAGCTGCGCGATCCGCGCGATGCGATCGTCCAGGTGACGCTCGCGGGCCTGTGCGGCTCCGACCTCCACGTCTATCACGGGCGCGAGACCGGCATCGATCGCGGCACCGTCATGGGCCACGAATGCGTGGGGCGCGTCGTCCTCGCCGGTGAGGGCGTGCACGGGCTCTCCGCCGGCGACCGGGTCGCCGCGCCGTTCAGCACCTGCTGCGGCGACTGCTACTACTGCGCGCACGGCCTGAGCGCCCGCTGCATCGCCGGACAGCTGTTCGGCTGGGTCGAGAAGGGTACGGGCCTCGAGGGCGCCCAGGCGTCCTTCGTGCGCGTGCCGCTCGCCGACGCCACGCTGTTCCCGCTCCC
>DATEMP010000055.1:0-3445 GCA_035275545.1 Candidatus Eiseniibacteriota bacterium
TGTCGCCCGCGGCGTGGTGCAGCAGCTGCGCGTTCACCCACTGGAGCTTCTCGGCGTCGAACACCGACCCACTCCGGCCCACGCGCTCGAGCGAGAAGCTCTGGAGCAGCTCCTCGCGCGAGAGGATCTCGCGATCGTCGCCCGGGTGGAACCCGAGCAGCGCGAGGTAGCTGAGCAGTGCTTCGGGCACGAAGCCCGCGCGCCGCCAGTCCGAGACCGCCACCGCCGCCTCGCCCGAGCGCTTGCTCATCTTGGTGCGGTCACGGTTCAGGATCAGCGGCACGTGTGCGAAGCGCGGGGGCTCGGCCCCGAGCGCGTGGTAGAGCATGAGCTGCCGCGGCGTGTTCGACAGGTGCTCCTCGGCGCGGATCACGTGGCTGATGCGCATGCCCAGGTCGTCGACCACGCACGCGAAGTTGTAGGTCGGCAGCCCGTTCGAGCGCAGCACCACGAAGTCGCCCACCATGCCGGCGGGAAACCGCACCTCGCCGCGCACCAGGTCGTGGAGCACCTCCTCGCCCTCGCGCACCGCGAAGCGGATGCTCTCCGGGCGTCCGGCGTGCCGCTCCGCCTCGCGCTCCGCCGCCGAGAGCTGCCGGCAGCGGCGGTCGTAGTGGGGCGGCCGGCCGGCGGCGAGCGCCGCCTTGCGCCGCTCCTCGAGCTCGGCGTCGGTGCAGAAGCACGGATACGCCGCGCCCTGCGAGACCAGCAGCTCCGCCTGGCGGCGGTAGTGCTCGAGCCGCTCGCTCTGGCGATACGGGCCGGCCTCGCCGCCCCCATCCGGCCCCTCGTCCCAGTCGATCCCGAGCCAGCGCAGGTCGTCAAGCACGCCGCTCTCGCTGTCCTGGCTCGAGCGCTCGAGGTCCGTGTCCTCGATCCGCAGCACCAGGGCCCCGCGATGCTGGCGCGCGAACAGCCAATTGAAGTACGCGGTGCGCGCCCCGCCCACGTGGAGCGAGCCGGTGGGGCTCGGGGCGAAGCGGACGCGCACGCTCATCGCGACGTCCGCAACCATCACTCCGGCGCCTCGACCATCGCGACCGCCCAGGCGGCGATCCCCTCGCCGCGCCCCAGCGCGTCGAGCGATTCGTTGGTGGTTGCCTTGACCGACACCTGGCTGCCCCCGATCTTGAGCGCCTGGGCGATGTTCTGGCGCATCGCGTCGCGCATCGGCGCCACCCGCGGCGCCGCCGCCACCACCGTGGCGTCGGTGTGCACGATGCGGCCGCCGCGCCCTTCCACCATCGCCCGGATCAGGCGCAGCAGCTCCATGCTCGAGACGTCCTTCCACCTCGGATCGCCGGGCGGAAAGTGCTCGCCCAGGTCGCCGAGCGCGAGTGCTCCGAGCAGCGCGTCGCCGATCGCGTGCGCGAGCACGTCGGCGTCGCTGTGGCCCTCGAGCCCCCAGTCGCTCTCGAACCGGACGCCTCCCAGCACCAGCGGGCGCCCCACGGCGCGCGCGTGGATGTCGTAGCCGATCCCGACTCGCATGCTCATGTCTGCCTCGCGGAAGCCCGGGTGAGCCACGCCTCGGCCAGCTCGAGATCCTGGGGCGTGGTGATCTTGAAGTTGAGCGGATCGCCGGTGGTGAGGTGGACGCGGTGACCGATCGCCTCGACCAGTGCCGCGTCGTCGGTGGCCTGCCGCGAGGCCGCGGCGTGCGCCGCCACGATCCAGTCGCGCCGGAACACCTGCGGCGTCTGCGCGCACCACAGCCCCTGGCGCGGCACGGTGGTCTCGATGGTCTCGAGCGCCCCGCGCTTGAGCGTGTCGGAGAGCGGCATCGCCGCGATCGCGGCGCCGTGCTGGATCGCGTCACCCACCACGCGCGCGATCAGCTCCGGCGTGATGAGGGCCCGCGCGCTGTCGTGGATCGCCACGGTCGCGCACGCCTCGGGCAGCGCCTGGAGCCCGCGCGCTACCGAGTCCTGACGCTCGCGGCCGCCTTCGCCCCACGCCACCACCTTGAGCGGCGCGAGTCCGGCGGCCGCCAGCGCATCCTTCATGCGCTTGACCGGGCCGACCACCACGATGTGCTCGATCGCGGGCGAGCGCTCGAGCGCCTCGAGGCTCCACGCGAACAGCGGCCGGCCGGCGAGCGGCGCCAGCGCCTTGTCGACGCCCGCGTCGAGGCGCGTGCCCTTGCCCGCACACAGCAGGATGGCGGCGACGCTCACGTTACCGGCTCCGGCGCCGCTCTCACCGGCTCGTCGAGCAGCGTCTGGTAGGCGGCACGCAGGGTCGCGAGCGGCACCACCTCGAGCCCCGACGCCGCACCCTCGTCCGCCTGGATCGCGGGCACACCAGCGCGTCCGAACCCCAGGTGCGCGGCCTCGCGCAGGCGCGCGCCCAGACGTGGCACGCGGCGCAGGTCGCCCGACAGGCTCACCTCGCCCACCGCGAGCGTGCGGTCGAGCAGCGGCCGGCTCTTGAACGACGAGGCGATCGCCAGCGCCACGCCCAGGTCGGTGCCCGGCTCCTCGAGCGTGAGCCCGCCGGTCACCGACACGAACACGTCGTGCCGGCCCAGGCGCAGCCCGACACGGCGCTCGAGCACCGCGAGCAGCACCGCGAGCCGCCGCCCGTCGAAGCCGCTGGTCACCCGCTGCGGCGTGCCGTAGAACGAGGTGGAGACCAGCGCCTGCACCTCGACCAGCAGTGGTCGCGACCCCTCGAGGCTCGCCACCACCGCCGTGCCCGGCGAGCGCGCACGGCCCTCCGCGGGGCCGGAGAGAAACGCGGCGCTGGGATTGGCGACCTCGGTGAGCCCCGCCTCGGTCATCTCGAACACACCCAGCTCGTGCGTCGCGCCGAAGCGGTTCTTGGCGGCGCGCAGCACGCGGTAGTGCTGGTAGCGCTCGCCCTCGAGGTAGAGCACCGCGTCCACCATGTGCTCGAGCACGCGCGGCCCCGCCACCGTGCCGTCCTTGGTGACGTGTCCCACCAGCATGACCGAGGTGCGCGTCGCCTTGGCGTAGTGGAGCAGCGCCAGGCCGCACTCGCGCATCTGCGACACCGTGCCGGGTCCCCCATCGAGATCGCCGCGCGCCATGGTCTGGATCGAGTCCACGATCATGACTCCGGGCTGGACCCGGGACGCCGCCTCGAGCACCGCCTCGAGATCGGTCTCGCACAGGATGAGGAGTGCCTCCGGCACCGTCCCGAGCCGGCTCGCGCGCATCCGCACCTGCTCCTCGCTCTCCTCGCCCGCCACATAGAGCACCGGCCGCGCCGGTGCTTCGGCCGCGCGCGGCGCGCCCGCCAGGGCCATCGCCACCTGGAGCAGCAGCGTGCTCTTGCCGATCCCGGGATCGCCGCCGACCAGGAGCAGCGAGCCGGGCGCGATGCCGCCGCCCAGCACGCGATCCATCTCGCGCGAGCCGGTCGCAAGCCGATCGCTGCCCGACACCTCGACGCTCGCCAGCGGTCGCGGGCCCGGCGCGTC
>DATEMP010000056.1:0-21230 GCA_035275545.1 Candidatus Eiseniibacteriota bacterium
CCCGCTCTTCTGGGGCGGTCGCGTGATTCCCGCCAGGCGGTCGGGCCGCCATCGCGAGGTGGTGTTGCCCGACGGCCGGCGGGGCTGGACCGAGGCGCTGGGACTTGCGACCGGCACGCGGCCGACCACCTCGCTCCCCGAACGGGCCCGCGAGCTGCTCGGCGTACCCTATCTCTGGGGTGGACGGACACCCGCCGGGCTCGACTGCTCCGGCCTCTCGCAGCTGCTGCTCGCCGAGCAGGGGTACCGACTCCCACGCGATGCGGGCGACCAGGAGCGCGCGTGCCGTCCGATCGGACGCTCGCGCCCGACGGAGGGGGATCTCGCCTTCTTCGGCGCCTCGCGATCGCCGGCCGGACACGTGGGTGTGATGCTCGGTCCGAGCCTCTATGTCCATGCCCGCGGGCGGGTCAGGATCAACAGCCTGGATCCTTCTAATGACCTGTACGACAGCGAGTTGTCTGCCGGGTTCCGATCGGTCCGCAGACCCCAAAAACCGCGCTTAACAAGGACCTGACATAGCGGGATATTCGTGTTGACAGTCCCGGGGGCCCTCTCTAACCTGCCGTCGGCGTTTACCGGGACCTTCCGGCGTAGTTCGGTGCTCCATCACACGGATGCGATGGGGCTTTTGTCATGCCAGCCATTCAGGACTGAAAGACGAAAGCGAAAGGAGGTGGGGCTCCGAGAGAAACCGCGTTGTAGTCCACAGGCCACGCTCTTCGGCTTGATTCTGCATCGTGGCTTCGAAGCTCAACTCTGAAGGAGGCTGCAGCACATGATGAACCGTCGCAATGTGAAGCTCCTCGTCCTCGGCGCGACCCTGCTGTCGCTCGCGCTCCCGGTCGTGGCTTCGGCGCAGATGTCGCGCGTCGAGGGCATGGCCCTGCAGGGCGATTTCATCAAGGACTGGTCGGGCATCTTCACCTATACGTCCGAGGTGGGGAACATCGGTAACCTCGTGTACGGCGAGCTCGGCAACGTCGCTTCGCCTCCGGTCACGTTCGACCGGAGCGTGGGCGCCGTCATCGGCACCCTGTGGGATGGCCGCCTGGGTACCTGGGCGATCCACCTCCGCGAGCAGACCCCGCAGCTGGGGTCGGGGGACGCGTCGTCGAACCCGGCTCCTGGCTCGTTCGGCAACGACCCCAACACCAACACCTCCGAGTCGTTCGACATCATGTGGGGCCGGAAGTTCGGCACCACCAGCTTCGGCCTGCGGGTCAACCGCTCGTACGGCCGGGTGCTGCAGGAGGTCGGTGGCGTGACGAGCAAGCTGGAGGCCGACTTCACCCAGCCGGATCCGAATCTTTCGCGTAACGTGCTCGGCATCGGCGCGGGCCTCGGCTTCGAGATGAGCCCGACGTCCAATGTCGAGATTGGTTTGCTGTGGCAGAACCGCACGTGGCTGCTGGACGTGCCGGGCCTGCGTGTCGAAGAGGACGGCGCTGCCGCCTACATGGTGGCCGCGCGCGCGATGTGGCAGTGGCAGCCCAACGTCATGGTTGTGCCGGTGTTCAAGTGGTACAACTTCGACCTGGGCGAGAAGGCCACCTCGGGCGGCACCACGACCGCTTTCGACAACTCCCGCAAGGGCTGGCAGGTGGGCATGGCCGGCAACTGGACGCTGGGCTCGAACGACCTGTTCGTGCTGGGCCTCAACGTCGCGCAGAACAAGCTCAAGCAGCAGGAAGACCTGTTCTCCCTCGGCTTCGGCGACACGCTCGAGATCACCGAGCAGTTCACGCCGCAGCTGTTCGCCGCGCTCGAGACCCACGTGAACTCGTGGCTGACGGTGCGGTTCGGTGCCAACAAGGGCGCCTGGGAGAAGATCAAGATCGAGCTGCCGAACGGTGACAAGCAGGAAGTCAATGCCTCGTCGTTCAACATGCGTCTGGGCGCCGGCGTCAAGGTCGGCAACCTCCAGTTCGACGCGATCGTGAGCGACGATTTCCCGAACAACCTGCCGTACTTCATCAGCGGCAGCACCACGACCAACACCTTCACCAAGGTGACGGCGACCTACCCGTTCTAACCGCGGGTCGGGCAGTAACGAACGAGGGGGGCATTTGCCCCCCTCGTTTTGTTTTCCCATGGTAATCAGGCGTTTACAGCCGCGAGCGCGTCATCCGGCAACCCGCTAGCCGACGCACCTCGCAGGCTGATTGCAGTAACGCGCCCAACCGTTTGTGTCGACATACGTTGGTGGGCGGCCGCCTGAACGACGCTCGTTGTTTTCACATTGACACAAGGCTTTGCTTGGGCCTAACGTCCGGGTTGTCGAGAACATCCCTCTAGTAATGAGTCTGGCCGGAAGAGGCAACACCTCGAGGTTCCCCTCGGGGCACGAGACGAGGCACGAAGTGATCAACTGCCGCTCGTCACAGACTCCCCCCAGTTCAGAACCGGGTCATGACCTCGCTCCGCCTGCCGGCGTGAGCGAAAGCACACCATCGCTCCGGAAAGGAGAATCGCCCATGTTCCGCAAGACAACCTGGGCAACCGTCGCCGCCGTTGCCGCCGTCCTGGCCGTCACCCTCATCCACCCTGCGTGGTCGGGGACCACGGGCAAGCTGACCGGGGTGGTCAAGAACGAGAAGGGCCAGCCCCTCACGGGCGTCAACGTGAGGCTCGAGGGCCTGCGCATCGGCGCGCTCTCGGACGAGCAGGGGCACTTCCTCCTGATCGGCATTCCGGCCGGTGAGTATCCGCTCCGGGCGAATCTCATGGGTCATGCCCCGTACCTGGCGAACAAGGTGCAGATCGCCCCGGACTTCACGACCGAGTACAACATCGAGCTCAAGACCGAGGCCGTGCAGATGGCCGAGGTGCGGGTCGATGCGGAGCGCCCGTTGCTCCAGAAGGACGCCACCAACACCGTGCGCTTCCTGACCTCGGACGAGATCGAGCGCATGCCGACCCGTGGCTACCAGGAAGCGGCGGCCCAGCAGGCCGGCATCGTGAACTTCCAGCGCCAGCTCGAGCAGTCGCAGAACAACACCACCCTGATCGTGCGCGGCGGCCGGCCGAACGAGACCGTCTACTACCTGGACGGTTTCACCCAGAACGACGTGTTCACCGGGCACACCGCGACCTCGATCAACAACAACGCGATCCAGGAGCTGGTGGTCCAGAACGGCGGGTTCAGCGCCGAGTACGGCAACGTCATGTCGGGCGTCATCAACGTCATCACCAAGGAAGGCAGCGACAAGTACACCGGCAACTTCGAGGCGGTCACCGACAATTTCAGCGGCTCGGGGAAGAAGTTCCTCGGCTCGCGGGTCTACGACTTCAACCTCTACGACGCCAACTTCGGCGGACCGATCCTCCCGGGCAAGGACTGGGGGAACTTCTACGTCAGCGCCCAGCGCCGGTGGCAGGGCGATCGCTCGCCGAACTCGGGGTTCAGCTCGCTCCAGCCTTTCAACGGGCTGAGCGGCTGGACCGGACAGGGCAAGCTCACGCTGCCGCTCGGGAACCAGGCGGGGCTCAAGCTCGGCGGCCTGTTCTCGAAGGACGACTGGCTCCAGTACATCAACGCCTACCGGTTCAACCTCAAGCACCTGCCGCGCACCGTCGACTACAGCCGCGCGTTCAACGGGCAGTTCACCCACACGCTGAACTCGCGCACCTTCTACTCGCTGAGCGGGAACCAGTCGTTCATCGAGCGCCGGCGGGGTGACCGGAGCTTCTTCAACGACGCCAATGGCTGGTTTGACTACAGCCAGTATGCGGGCCGCGTGCAGCCCGGCAACGTCTCCGGTATTCCCTGGTTCCGGCCCGGGATCAGCGACATGTCGAGCCCGCTGGGCCAGATCATCGGCCAGCAGGCGCTGGCCGCCGGCAACGACGGCTTCTTCTTCCCGAGCGTGCTGCGCCGTCAGTCCCAGTACTGGGCGGCGCGCGGCGAGTTCACGTCCCAGATCAATCCCAACCACCAGGTCAAGACCGGCGGGCAGTTCAACCGCCACACGCTGCGTTATTACCTGGACCTCGATCCGGACCAGTTCCCGAACGTGGGACGGAGTGTGGACCGCTACGGCTTCAGCAACGACGGCAGCACCGAGGAGGACGATCCGCTGGACGGCCCGCGCCACCCCGTCACCGCCTGGTACTTCGTGCAGGACAAGTACGAGAAGGCGGGGCTGGTGGTGAACGCCGGTCTCCGTTGGGACTACCTCAATACCGACACGCCGGCGCTCAGGAACGAGCTCCAGCCGCTGGGCCCGGACGTGATCTTCAACGCCGCCGACGACCTGGTGGCCAACAAGAAGTACAACGAGATCTCGCCCCGGATCGGCATCGGCTTCCCGGTCACCGACCGGACCGTGATGCACGCCAACTGGGGCAAGTTCACCCAGCACCCGAACCTTCAGGATCTGCTGGTCTCGTACCGCTTCCTCGAGAAGGAAGTGCGCACCGGCGGCGGGTTCGTGTTCTTCGGCAACCCCAACCTGCGGCCCGAGAAGACCACCGCATACGAAGTGGGCGTCGCACATCGGCTCGGCACCTACGCCAAGCTCGACCTGACCGCCTACTACAAGGACGTGAAGGATCTCGTCCAGGTGCAGACCGTTCGCGCCGACCCCTACTCGTTCTCGACCTACCAGAACGTGGACTTCGCGACCATCAAGGGATTCGACCTCGGCGTCACGCTCCGCCGCGTGAACCGCATCCAGGCGGCGGTGGCGTACAGCCTCTCGTACGCATCGGGCACCGGGTCGATCTCGCTCACCCAGCGCAACATCGCGTGGGGCGAGACCGAGTCGCCCAAGCAGAGCTCGCTGCTCGATTACGACCAGCGGCACAAGCTGTCGATCAACCTCGACTACCTGCTCGCCCGCGGCGAGGGACCGGTGTTGGGCGGCATGCGTCCGCTGAGCGACTTCAACATCAACGTGCTGTTCAACGTCTCGAGCGGAACGCCGTTCACGCCCACCACGATCTGGGACGAGGTGTCGCTGCAGAATCTCGCCGCCGAGCCGGCCGGTCCGATCAACTCGCGGTTCGGTCCCTGGAGTCAGACGCTGGACTTCAAGGCGACCAAGGGCTTCACCTTCGGCTCGGCCAACGCGAAGGCCTTCGTGTGGGTGCTCAACGCGCTGGACGCGAAGAACGCGAACACCGTCTTCACCGGCACGGGCTCCGCGCTCACCACCGGGTACTTCGACACCAACGAAGGCCAGGCGGTGGCGCAGGGACTGCGGGATCGCGGTCTCGATCCCAACGCGGTCTACGGCCTGGCGCTTCAGGATGAGAGCCTGTTCAGCAATCCCCGCATGGTGCGTTTCGGCCTCGGGGTTGGATTCTAAGTCCCAATTACGATAGACACGCGGAGACCTCGAACATGAACGGATCACGGGTGTGGCCGCTGGCGCTGGTCGGGCTGCTGGTCGTTCCCTCGGTCACATGGGCGAAAACCGCCGGGCGGGATCGCCGGGCGGTGCCCATGAGTGCGACAACGATCGACCGCTCGCAGTACATCGACGTCAACCGGATCAACATGCTGGTCAGCAACATCGGCTCGTTCGCGTTCGATGGCACCAATGCCGCGCTCGAGTTCCCCAAGGGCTCCGGCAAGACCGCGGTGTTCGCGGGCGGGCTGTGGCTGGGCGGCAAGATCAACGGGGTCACGAAGGTGGCGATCACGGGCTACTCGAATGAGTGGTTCCCGGGACCGATCCTCCCCGGCGGGACCCCCGCCAACCCCACCGATCCGATCCACCGTGTCTACAAGCTCCAGCGCGTCTACGCGGACAACGCCACGCGGGACGCGGACCTGGCGGCGTACAACGCCGGTGCGGTGCCCTATGGCGCCGACCCGGTCACCGTGCAGACTGACGGCACGCTCAACATCCTCGGCGACCAGATGACCTGGTCGGTCTACAACGAGGCCGACTCGGTGCTCAAGGCGACCAGCGAAGAGGACGCGGGCCACACCGGGCCGATGGGCGTGGAGTGCCAGCAGACCATCTTCGCGTTCAACCGGACGGGAGCGCTGGGACAGACCGTGTTCCTGCGCTTCCGTCTCATCAACAAGGGTGGCAACCGGATCGACAGCATGTTCGTGTCGGTGTGGTCGGATCCCGACCTGGGCGAGTTCACCGACGACCTGGTTGGCTGCGACGTGCCGCTCAGCATCGGCTTCGTCTACAACTCCACGAACGACGACGCGATCTATGGCAACACGCCGCCGGCCGTGGGCTACGACTTCTTCAAGGGACCCAAGGGGTACACCGGCGCCGAGCTGGGGCTGAGCTCGTTCAACAAGTACTCGAACGAGGCGGGCGGCGATCCGGATCAGTTCAGCCAGGTCTACAACTTCCAGCGCGGCCTGAACCGCGACGGGACGACGTTGATCAACCCGGTGACCAACCAGCCCACGACGTTCGTGGTGAGCGGTGACCCAGTCGCGGCATCGGGCTGGCTCGACTCGAGCCCTGCGGACCGGCGCCTCATGCTCTCGAGCGGGCCGTTCTTCATGGCGGCCGGCGATACCCAGGAAGTGGTGGTCGGTCTGGTGATCGGCGATGCCGACAACCGGCTCGCAAGCATTTCGCTCATGCGGTTCTACGACTCGTTCGCACAGAGCGCATTCGACCAGAACTTCGTGCTCGCGCCGCCCCCGAACCCGCCACGCGTGACCGCGGCCCCGAGCGAGGGCTCGGCGATCCTGACCTGGGATACGACGTCGGAGAACTACAGCAACCCGGCGTACGGGTGGGAAGGCTACGTCGTATACCAAGGCCAGTCCCGTTCAGGGCCGTTCAAGCGGCTCGCGACCTTCGACCGCCAGAACGGCATCACCACCGTGCTCGATCCCGATTTCGACGCCGAGTCCGGCCAGATCCTTCCGACCGTCAAGGCGCTGGGCACCGATCGCGGCGTGTCCTATCGCTACGTCGCGACCACTGACGCGATCCGGGGCGGCCCTCTTCGGGTTGGCACGCCCTACTACTTCGCGGTCTCGGCGTACTCGGTCGGCATCGGCCAGACGCCGCAGGTGCTGGAATCGGCGCTGGTCTTCGACCCCGATCCCGCGTTGACCACCGTCTTCACGGTGATCCCGCAGACCCCAGCCGCAGGCGTCGACTTCGGTTCCGCGGCCATCGCGGCCGGGCCCAGCTACGGGCAGGTCGACAGCAACCTGCCGGCGGCCAAGGACAGCGTCACGGTCACGGTCGTCAACCCCGACCAGGTGATCACGGCCGACTACCGTCTGGGCTACAAGCCGGATGCCACTGGCACGGCCACCTGGTACATGGTCCGCACGGTGGGGGCGCAGGTCGACACGGTTATCAACAACTGGCCGAATTTCGGTGGCGACGAGAACTTCCCGGTCGTCGACGGCGTCCAGGTCAAGGTGTTCGGACTGCTCGCCCGCAAGCTTTTGTCGGCCGACTCGACCAACGTGGGCCCCAATCCGTTCGCGCTCGGCGGCGCGGACTTCGGGATCGGGTTCTTCGGCCATGGCGCGGACTTCGCCTTCAACCTGTTCGGCTCTTCACTCGATCCGACCAGCCCGGCGGCGTTCACCGTGTTCACCGACGTCGAGATCCGCTTCACCGGCGGGACGCCCGGCCAGAAGGCGTATCGCTACATGCGCAGCGCCACGACACCTCGCACCTACCTGTTCCAGGACTTTGTCGACGTCCCGTGGACTGTTTGGGACATCGAGGGCAACCGGCAGCTGAACGCTGGCTTCCTCGAGAATGAAGTGACCGCGGACGGGACCTGGAATCCCGGCACTGGGCCGGACGGGAACCGGGAGCTCATCTGGCCGATGTCGAGCAACTACAGCTCGACCGCGGATCCGATCTACACCACGACCTATCCCGACGCGCTGAACCAGTCCGGCAACATCGATTTCATGTACGTGCTGGCCCCGGTCAACCTCACTTTCGAGGGCACGGATCCCGGCACGCCGGTGCCGCTCGATGCGGGCGACATCTTCACCTTCGATCAGGGCATCGACGTGGCGCGCGCTCCCAGCACCGAGACCGAGAACGACTTCTTCACGTTCTCGACCCGGACGCCGAATCGCATGAACGTCACGCTGGCCCAGAGCGAGCTGACCAGAATCAAGGCCGTGCCGAATCCGTACTTCGCTCACTCGACCTACGAGCTCAACCAGTTCAACCGTGTGGTCAAGTTCACCCACCTGCCGGCGCGCTGCACGATCCGCATCTTCACGCTCGGCGGCGAGCTCATCCGGACGCTGGAGAAGAACGACCCGAACACGTCGCAGATCAGCTGGGACATCGAGACGGCCTCGGCGCTCCCGGTCGCGAGCGGGATCTACATCTTCCACGTGGAGGCACCGGGCATCGGAACCCACGTCGGGAAAGTGGCGATCTTCATGGAAAAGGAACGGTTGAACACTTTCTAGACCGACCGACTGGACCACGACGATGTCTCTTCGAAGGGAGCTTACAAACATGAAGACCATTGGACGCTGCGGTCTGGCGGTGGTGCTGGCGGCCCTCGCGGCCGCCCCCGCGTGGGCCGGAACCGATGCCCGCGTCGGCACGGGTGGCGCGATCGAGCTGAAGCTGCCGGTCGGCGCCCGGAGCCTGGCCCTGGGCGGCGCGACGCTCGCCAACGAGCGGGGTGTCGAGGCGCTGTTCTTCAACCCCGCCGGCGCGGCGGCGACCGAGTCGAACACCGAGGTCGCGTTCAGCCACACCGAGTACATCGCGGACATCAACCTCAACTACTTCGGCCTCACCCACGGCTTCGGCGGATGGGGAACGCTCGGGCTGAGCGCGAAGGTGCTGAGCATCGGTGACATCCAGCGCACCAGCGAGACCTCGCCGGACGGCACGGGGGAGACGTTCAGCCCCACGTTCGCCACCCTGGGCGCGACCTACAGCCGGCGCATGACCGATCGCGTGAACTTCGGCGTCACCACCTACTACATCTCCGAGAAGATCCTCCAGGAATCGGCCACCGGGGTCGCGTTCGACTTCGGGTTCCAGTACGACGCCGGCTACCGGGGGCTGGCACTCGGGCTGGCGCTCAAGAACCTGGGGCCGAGCATGGCGTTCAACGGCACCGACTTCGAGCAGAACATCTTCCGCCCCGAGGACGACCCCACCGCCGCGCGACGGACGGTGACGAACTCGACGGCCGGGTTCGAGCTTCCGACCTTCATCCAGTTCGGAGCCAGCTATCCGCTCGTGAACCAGGCCCAGAACCGGGCCGTGCTCTACGGCGCGTTCCAGAACAACAGCTTCTCCCGCGACGAGTACAAGGGCGGGCTGGAGTGGACGTACCGGAACGACTACGCGCTGCGGGTCGGGTACGCCGGCAGCGGCAAGGACAACGAGCTGTTCGGGCTCAACTACGGGCTCGGCGTCCGGGTGCCGTTCGGATCCAACCACATGATCGTCGACTACGCCGGCCAGCGCGTGAGCAACTTCTTCTCCGACGTCCACCACGTCTCGCTGCGAATGACCTTCTAGCCCCAGCGCGAGCAACACGACGGCCCGGGTCGGTGACCCGGGCCGTCTCGCTTGCCCTAGCAAGGCAGTGTCTCAGGCGCTACGCGTAAACTCCCCGCAGCATGATGACCTTGACTACCCGCTCGATCGCCACCATGAACGCCGCGACCCGCATGTCGACCTTGTGCTCGACGGACTTCGCGAGCACGCTGTCGAACGCCATCACCATGGTGTGCTCGAGCCGGTCGTTGACCTCCTGCTCCGGCCAGTAGAAGCCCATCCGGTTCTGCACCCACTCGAAGTACGAGACCGTGACGCCGCCGGAGTTGCAGAGGATGTCGGGGATCACGAACACGCCCTTGTCGCGCAGGATGCCGTCGGCGTCCGGCGTGGTCGGCCCGTTGGCGCCCTCGGCGATGATCCGCGCGCGCACCCGGTCGGCGTTCTCGTGGGTGATCACGTTCTCGAGCGCTGCCGGGACCAGGATGTCGCAGTCGTACTCGATGATCGACGTGGTGAGCGGCTGGCTGCCCGGGAAACCCTTGACGCCGCGATGGTCGGCCACCCAGGCGAGCAGCGCCGGGATGTCGAGGCCCTTGGGATCGTGCACCGCGCCGGTGACGTCGCTGGCCGCCACGATCTTCGCGCCGTCGCGGAACATGAGGTTCGCCGACACCGAGCCGACGTTGCCGAAGCCCTGCACCGCGACCCGCGCGCCGTTCAGCGACAGCCCCAGGTGCCGGCAGGCGCCCAGCACGCAGAACAGCACGCCGCGACCGGTCGCTTCGCGCCGTCCCGCCGATCCGCCCACGTCCAGCGGCTTGCCGGTGACGACCGCGTACTCGGTGCGCCGCTCGTGCATGGAGTAGGTGTCGACGATCCACGCCATCACCTGCTCGTTGGTGTTGACGTCGGGGGCGGGCACGTCGCTCTCGGGACCGAACAGGTCGGAGAGATCGGCCGCGTAGCGCCGGGTGAGCCGCTCGAGCTCGCCCTTGGACATCTTGCCGGGATCGCAGACGATGCCGCCCTTGCCGCCGCCGAACGGGATGTTGACCACCGCGCACTTCCAGGTCATCCACGCGGCGAGCGCTTCAACCTCCTCGCGGGTGACGTCCGGGTGGTAGCGGATCCCGCCCTTGGCGGGGCCGCGCACGATCGAGTGCTGGACGCGATAGCCCGTGAACACCTTGAGCGTGCCGTCGTCCATCGGGACCGGGAGCGAAACGATCGTGGTGCGCCGCGGGCGCTTGATGACCTCGCGAATCCCGGGCGGCAGGTTCAGGCGGTCGGCGGCCTCGTCGAACTGCCGCTCGGCGTTCGCGAGGGGATTGAGCTCCTTCTGGAGATTCGCGCCCTCTGCGGGCATGGCCACCTCCGCCGCTGAGGCTCGCGGCGCGTTGCTGTGGGGCTCCGGCCGGCCTTCATGCGCGGTCGGGGCGGGGCGTGGAACGTGGAGCGGGCGGCAGTATAGCCAGCCCGCGACGGGACCGGCAAACCTCGGCTGGACCGGGCGGGAGCCCGGCGGTTACGGCCGGACCGCCTGCCGCAGCCAGGCCTTCACCGCACCCCAGCTCGTGAGCCCCTGGGCCTGGGTCGGGTAGACGCGCCGGCCGCCGGGCCCGGTCATCGATACCGTGATCGCCGGCCGGGCGGCCAGGAGGGCACCCTCGGGCTGGGCGGTCTCGTCGTCCCAGCGGCGGATGTACCACCGGCTGGTGTCGGGCCCGAAGCCGCGCAGGCGCAGCTCCTCGGGGATCACCGCCGAGTCGCCGCGTACCATGTTGAAGTTGGCCGCCCCGCTGATGTCGATCGCGTTGCCGTCGCTGGTCTCGATCCGCAGCTGCACCTGGGTGCGGATGTTGCTGTGCCAGGTCCGGCGCGAGTCCCAGGGGAAGTTGGGATCGGGATAGACGAAGAAGTTCCGGTCGAGCGTGAGGTGGATGCTGCTCGCGGGCGGCTCGGTGGCGCTTCCGCCCACGAACAGCTGGGTGGCGCTGATGAGCTCGTCCTCGCGCCGCCACTGCTCGCCCCGCCATTCGGCGCCCGCCGAGTCGAGCGGGCTGAAGAAGAAGCGATAGTCGTCGGTGAAGATCTCGCGATACTCGTTGCTCGCCTTGTTGTTGTAGCACCACTCGAAGAGCCGCAGCACGTTGGCGGCGGAGCTCGGCACCGGCGCGGGCTTGGAGCTGCCCAGCACGGGCGCGATCCTGGGCGCGAACGGATTGAAGCATCCGCTCAGCAGGCATGCCGCGGCCAGCAGCGCGAGCGCCGCGATCGGCCGGAAGGTGGAACGAGGGGTGCGGTTCATCGTCGGATCGACTCCATTCTACGCCTTCCCAGCGTCAAACGCTCGTCTCCAGGATTGCCCCCCACGTCCGGGTCGACCTGGTCCTCCCAGCGGCTGATCGCCCAGCGGTTGACCTCGACCTCGGTGAACGTGAGGCGGGCGAAGCCGATGCCGATGATCAGGCTGCTGCCGCTGTCCGGATCCCGCGCGATCAGGGTGTACTTCCGGAAGTACGTGACCTTGTGATCGGCGGGCGCGGGGTCGGGATCGGTCTGCAGCGAGTCGAACGCCATCGCGTACTCGTCGCTGGGCCGCACGTCGACCAGCGAGCCGTAGAACTCGCGTTCCTGGGAGACCTGCCAGTCGGTGGGGGCGGCGCATCCGCAGCTCGCCTCGAAGGCCGAGAGATCCACGGCATCGAACACCTGGTGATAGTCGACCGAGTCCCCGCGCGCCGCATCGGCGAACCCGCCCAGCCAGGCGGAGGAGCCCTGGGCCTTGGCCTCGAGGCCGGCGGTCATGGTGCGCAGCACGTCGACCGGCTCGCTGTAGTCGAGCACGATCGGCGGTCCGGTGGGCGCCTCGGGGATCGCGGGCGTGAACAGGCCCCGGCAGCCGCTGAAGACGCCGCCGCTCAGCACGCCCCACACCATCGCCAGGAAGGCGAGGCGCGGGAGGGCGCGCCGCAGGCGCAGGCGCGCGCTCACAGGTGCCACGAGAGCTGGAGGCTCCCGTTCCAGTAGTCGATCTCGGAGCGCGGCGAGAAGTTCGGCACCCCGGACGAATAGGTGGTGGTGCGGTCGGCGCGATAGGTGCGGCTGATGTCGCCGCGCAGCGAGCCCTTCTTGGCGATGTTCCAGTTGATGCTGGATCCACCCGAGAAGTCGAGGGTGCGGCTGGCGCGCTGCGGCACCTGGACGGCGTTCACGGCGCCGCTCCGGTCGGTGGTGAAGTAGCTGGGCCGGAACGAGAACGTGATCGCCTCGGACGGCGCGTAGTTGATGCTCGCCCGCAGGCTGTAGCTGGTGCTCTCCTCGGCGCGGCTGAAGTAATAGAGCCCGTCCGGGTACGCGGTGTAGTTGCCTCCCGGGGTCTGGCGGGCGTTGTGCGTCAGGCTGACGTTGAGCCGGGGGGTGATGACCGCGTTCATGGTGGTGACCGCGTTGTAGTCGAGGGTCAGCCGGTTGTTGTCGGGCAGGAACGGGTAGGAGAGATAGTCGGCGCTGATCGTGTTGATCTGGGTGGCGGTGAGCCCGGGAAGCAGCTGGTAGGTCCAGCTCCACTCCGACCGGTAGCTGCGCGTGTTCGAGTTGGTGCCCGCGCTCGCGGCCGGGATGTTGATGAGCCGGTTCCGGCCCACGTCCATCGACAGGCTGGTGCCGAAGCGCTGCGAGTGCGCGTAGTTCATCTTGGCCCGCCACGACTGCCGGAGCTGGTCACGCGACACCGGGAGCGTGGGGTACTTGCCGATCACCGCATAGCGGAACGAGGAGAGCGAGATCGCGGCCGAGAACTGCCCGAGCACCCGCCGGGTGAGCTGTTTGCTCAGCACCCCGTCGAGCGAGCGCTGGTGCAGGAACTCGCTGTATCCGCCGCTGTCCGACCGGGTGGGGAAGGCGGAGTTGCCGAAGCCGTGCGAGAAGCGGCCGTCGAGCGCCCATCCCCACAGCAGATACCGCCCGGTGGCGTTGAACGAGTCGTCGCGCCGGGTGGTGCGCGAGCGCGCCCCGAGCACGGTGGCCTGCTTGGTCACCCCGACCCGCTCGCTGAGGTCGATGTAGCGGTCGTTGTCCATGCGCAGGCGCACGGTCGCGTCGGCGCCCGAGCCGTCGGAGAGCACGCGACGGATCGAGGTGCTGTCGTCGGGGGTTTCGACCTGCACGTGGCGGTAGTTGAAGTTGCCCTTGAGGCTGATCCACGAGGATTGGAAGAGGTTCAGGATCCCGCGGATGTTCTGGGAGTAGTCGCGGGTGTTCTGGGTCTCGGGATCGGTCGGCACCCGGGTGCGGGAGAGGTTGCCGTCCACGGTGCCGTTGACCTCCTGGGAGAGCCAGTTGCCCGCGGCGAAGCGGATCCGGCCGTTGAGGTTGCCGGAGAGGCCGCGCTTCTCGAGGCTCGCGTTCTGGAGATCCAGCATGCCCGCGAACATGTTGATGCTCGAGGTCATTCCCTTGAGCAGCTTGGGCCGGCTGCGCACCGACATCTGGTACTCGTTCTTGGTCTCGCCGATGTTGCTGGTCGATGCGGGGTCGAGCGAGTCGAAGCGCTCCAGGTTGACCCGGCCTCCCACGGAGAAGTCGGGGGAGAAGCGCCACCCGATCTCGGTCGCCGATCCGCGGGTCTGGCGAAGGCTGGTGGTCCGGCCCGCCCGGTAACGGTCCATCTGGACGGTGGTCGAGTTCTGTACGAACACCGGGCCGGTGCGGAACGAGTAGTCGGCCGCGTTCCGCCACGCGCTCTGGGTCTGCGCGATCGTGTACGAGCTGTTGTAGCTGAAATCGTTGCGGGTCGCGGCCCCGGCGGCGAGCGGATTGAAGCGCTCCCGCATCAGCACCGGCCCGACGCTGTCCACCGGCATGCCGAGGCTGTCGGCGAGCTGGATCATGCGCTCGAGCGACCACAGGTAGCGGATCGAGAGCGCCCGGAGCGTGTCGGGTGGGAGCTGGAGACTGTCGGCGAGCGGGAAGAGCCGCGTGAAGGTCAGGTTGAGGGTGTCGCGCAGCAGGGTGGTGTCGGAGAACGCGAAGCGGCTGCTCGAGCCCTCCTGGGCACGTCCAGGAAGGGCAGCGCTGATGATCCCAAGTGCAACAGGGACAAGGAGAAAGCCAAGTCTGCGCAGACGTGCCATTCCGGGGTGGGCGAGCCTTCTAGGCGGGGCTCGTGAAGCTTAGCATCGGCGCGGAAAGCCGGTCAATCGCGCGGCCCGCTGCGCTCTTTCTCCATACACCGCATGGGTCTTGGGCGTCTCCCGGCATTTGTCGGCCGGGGCAAATGACCCTGCCGGTTCAGCGGGGATAAACGGGTTGCGGGGCTCAAGTTTCAGGTGTTAGCGTGCCGAAACTCAGTGGGGCAAGGAGGCCCCTGTGGGCCCACCCTGCATCGTCCGCCTCCCCGCCCAATGTCCAAAGCCTCACACGGCCAAGGCGCGTCCCATCGGCCCCCACTCCAACCCTCGGAGAAGCAAGGATGTTCCTCGACCGGCTCATGGGGTTCTTGTCGACCGACGTGGCCATGGATCTCGGCACCGCCAACACGCTGGTGTTCGTGCAGGGACGCGGCATCGTCCTGAACGAGCCCTCGGTGGTGGCGGTGGAGAAGGGATCGGGCCGGGTGCTCGCGGTCGGCAGCGAGGCCAAGCTCATGCTGGGCCGCACCCCCGAAGAGATCAACGCGGTGCGCCCGCTCAAGGACGGCGTCATCGCCGACTTCGAGGTCACCGAGGATCTGCTGCGCTGGTTCATCCAGCGCGTGCAGAAGCACAAGTTCCTGGTGCGCCCGCGCATCATCATCTGCGTGCCCTCCGGCATCACCGAGGTCGAGAAGCGCGCGGTGCGCGACTCGGCCGAGCGCGCCGGGGCCCGTGAGGTGCTGCTGGTGCCCGAGCCGATCGCCGCGGCGATCGGGGTCGGGCTGCCGGTGGATACGCCGACCGGCAACATGGTGGTCGACATCGGCGGCGGCACCACCGAGATCGCGGTGATCGCGCTCAACGGCATCGTCACCAAGACGTCGATCCGCACCGGTGGCGACGAGATGGACGAGGCGATCCAGAACTACGCGAAGAAGGCCTACAACATGCTCATCGGCGAGCAGACCGCCGAGCGCATCAAGATCGAGATCGGCTCCGCGTTCCCGCTCCCCGAAGAGATGGACATGGAGATCAAGGGCCGCGACCTGGTGCGTGGCATTCCGCGCACCCTGCGCGTCTCGAGCGTCGAGATCCGCGAAGCGCTGCAGGAGCCCGTCGGGCAGATCGTCAATGCCCTGCGCGAGTCGCTCGAGCGCACGCCGCCCGAGCTGGCGGCCGACATCGTGGACCGCGGCATCTTCCTCACCGGGGGAGGCGCCCTGCTGCGCGGGCTCGACCTGCTCCTGCGCGAGGTCACCAACCTCAACATCCGCGTGGCCCAGGACCCCCTCACCTGCGTGGTGCTCGGAGCAGGGAAGATCCTCGAGCACATCGAGGACTACGAAAAGGTCATCCTGAGCGGCGACAAGGGGTAGAACCATGGGAGGGTTCCTCCCGCCCGCCGAGCGCCGCAGCGGCGCCCTGGTGGCGCTCTACGTGGCGTCCTCACTGCTGCTCCTGGCCGCCGGCGAACGCGTGCCCCAGGTCACCCTGCGGGGCATCGGCGCCACGCTGTTCGCCCCCCTCGACCGCATCATCATGAGCGTCGACCGCGTGACCGCCTCGTGGCGCGAGAACCGCGAGCTCCACCAGCGGGTCGCCGCCCTCGAGCTCGAGAACACCCGCCTGCGGAGCCTGGAGGCCGAGAACCGCGCGCTGCGCGAGCCGCTCGGCCTGCCCGGCTACCAGGGACCGTCGCTCGGGCCGGGCGAGATCCTGGCGCTCACCGGCGAGCCCTACGCCGCCTCGGCGACCCTCTCTGCGGGCGCCCGCCAGGGCGTGCGCGTGGGGGACGCGGCGGTCACCAGCGCCGGGCTGGTGGGCCGGATCGGCGAGGTCTATCCGGGTCTCTCGCGGATCGTCCTGCTCACCGACCCCAACGCGGCGGTCGCCTGCGAGGTCGAGAGCACCGGGGTGCTGGGCGTGCTGCGCTTCGACGCCACGCCGCGTCCGCGGCTGGTGCTCACCTCGGTGCCGTTCGCCGACACCGTGCGGGTCGGGCAGCGCGTCCTCACCTCCGGGCTCTCGCTGCGCTATCCGCGCGGCATCCCGGTGGGACACATCACGCGGGTGGGCGCCTCCGAGGGCGGCCTCACCCAGGAGATCGAGATCGAGCCCGCCGCGCGCCTCACGCGCATGCGCTACGCGTTCGTGATCCCCGGGCCCTCGGACGCGAGGATCACGCCATGAGGAGCCTGCTCGCGTTCCTCGCCGCCATGGTGGTGGTGCTGCTCCTGCGCTCGACCCTGCTCTCCCCGTTCGCCGCCCGCGGCATCGTGCTCGACGTGCTCGCGTTCGCGACCGTGTTCTGGGCGCTGCGCCACGGCGCGGCGTGGGGCGCGACCTTCGGATTCATGGTGGGCCTGGCCGCCGATCTCGACGCCACCCACTGGATGGGCCGCCACGCGCTGGTCCTGACCGTGGTCGGCTACGCGATCGGCCGGCTGGCCCGCACCGTGGAGCGCGAGAGCGTGCGCACCCATCTCGTGCTGCTCGCGATCGCGACCGCGCTGCACCAGGCGTGGGTGGTGCCGTTCGAGCTGGGCGGGTTTGTGGGGCTCGGATCCGGGTGGCCCTATCTGCTCGGCCGGGTGTTCATCGGTGCCCTCGCCACCTCCCTCGCCGGGGCGGTGGTGCTGTTCGTGGCACGCCGCCTGTTCGGCAAATCGGTGTTCGGGAATGCGCTCGTCCACTCTGGATAGGCGCGACCGCGGGGAGCGCTTCGCGGTGTTCGCCGTGCTCGCCTTCACCGGCCTGGCGCTGATCGTGCTGGGCCTGCTGCGGCTCCAGGTCGCCGAGTACGACCGCTACAAGCAGCTCTCCGAGGGCAACCGGGTGCGACTCGAGGTGGTGCGCGCGCCGCGCGGAGCGATCTACGACCGCAACGGCGAGCTGCTCGCCGACAGTTACCCGGCGTTCAACATCCTGTTCCGCCCCATGCCCGCCGAGAGCACCGCGCGCGTGCGCGCCACCTTCCAGCCCGGCTGGATCCAGCGGGTCGCCTCGCTGGTCGAGCTCGACACGGCGACGGTGCGCCAGATGGTGAAGATGGCGAACGGCAGCGGCAAGAGCGCGACGCTCCGCCACGACGCGCCGCCCGCGGTGCTCGCGGCGGTCGAGGAGAGCCGCGGCGAGCTGCCCGGGATCGAGGTCGCGATCGAGCCGCTGCGGCGCTACCCGAACGGCATCCTCGCCGCGCACCTGCTCGGCTACGCGGGCGAGATCAACGAGGCCGAGCTCGAGAAGCGCGCCGCCGACGGCTACCGGCTCGGCGATCTCATCGGCCGCAGCGGCGTGGAGCGGAGCTTCGAGAAGATCCTCCGCGGCACCGACGGCGCCGAGTACGTGGTGGTCAACGCGATGGGGCGCCGGGTGTCGACTTATGCCGACGTGCCGCCCCGCGCCCCGGTGAACGGCAACGACCTGATGCTCACGCTCGACCTCAAGGTGCAGCGCGCGCTCGAGGAGGCGATGGTGAACGTCCAGCGCGGCGCGGCGGTGGCGCTCGATCCGCGCGACGGCGGCGTGCTCGGCATGGTGAGCCGCCCCGCCTATGATCCGAACGAGTTCTCGCACGGCTTGAGCCAGGAGTCGTGGCGTGAGATGTCGCGCGAGGGCGCCAATCCGCTGCTCAACCGCGCCATCCAGGGCACCTACCCGCCCGGCTCGACCTTCAAGATCATCACCATGCTGGCGGCGCTCCGTGCCGGGGTCGCGACCGGCGAGACCCACCAGTCGACCTCGTGCCACGGCGCTTACTTCTTCGGCGGCCGCTCGTTCGGCTGCTGGAAGCCGGAAGGGCACGGCTCGCTCGACTTCGTCGGGGCGATCCAGCACTCGTGCGACGTCTACTTCTATCAGATCGGCACCAAGCTGGGGCTGAACCGCCTCGAGGGGACGGCGCGGGCGCTCGGGATCGGAGAGAAGACCGGGATCGACCTGCCCCAGGAGGTCAGCGGCCTCATGCCCAGCCAATCCTGGTACGACAAGCGCTGGGGGGCCAAGAACTGGCGCAAGGGCGTGCTCCTCAACCTGGCGATCGGCCAGGGCGAGATCCTGGTGACGCCAATCCAGCTGGCCCTGATGGCCGCCGAAGTCTCGGGCAGCGGGCGCGCGCTGCGACCGCACGTGGTCTCGCGCGTGGGCAGCGAGGTCGCCGAGGGCGCCGACCACCCGAAACAATCGGGCGTGGTGGCGGATGCGGCCACCTGGGAGACCCTCCACCGCGGCCTCCAGCTGGTGGTCGATGCCGGGACCGCGACCATGGCGCGCGTCCAGGGGGTGGCGGTGGCGGGGAAGACCGGCACGGCGCAGAACCCGCACGGCAAGGACCACGCGCTGTTCGTGTGCTACGCACCCGCCGACCGTCCCACGATCGCGATCGCGGTGGTGGTGGAGAACAGCGGCCACGGCGGGAGCATCGCCGCCCCGGTCGCCGGGGCGGTCCTCAAGCGCCTGTTCCTGCCCGATTCGCTGCAGCGGCGCGTGCCGTTGGGATCGCTCGCGGTGGTGCGCCCCGACACCAGCGAGGTCTCGCATGGCGACTAGCCGGCTGCGGCTGCCGCTCCTCGACTGGCCGATGCTGATCGCTTCGGCCGCCCTGCTGATCATCGGGCTGGCCACGGTCTACAGCGCCACCACCGTGCCCGGCGCCCACGAGGGGTTGTGGACCAAGCAGCTCACCTGGATGGTGTTCGCGCTGGGCGCGGCGTGGGTCGCCACCAGCCTCCACTACCGCGCGCACGACTCGCTCGCCTACCCGCTTTACGTGCTCTCGCTGATTCTCCTGGTCGCGGTGCTGGTATTCGGGAGCACCGCGTTCGGCGCCAAGCGCTGGCTCGACCTGGGCCCGCTGCGATTCCAGCCCTCGGAGATCGCCAAGATCGCCACGGTGTTCGTGCTCGCGCGCCGGTTCAGCCATCCCAAGCTCAACCTGTCGCGCTTCAGCCACTGGTTCCCGCCGCTGCTGATCGCCCTCGTCCCGTTCGTGCTGGTGGCGGAGGAGCCGGATCTCGGCACCTCGCTCTCGTTCCCGATCATCCTGATCGCCATGTACTTCTGGGCGGGCATGCCGATTCCGAACCTGATCCTCGGCCTCTCGCCGGCGTTCACGCTGGTGCTGGCCTTCCTCCTGAACCCGCGCCATGTGCCGTTCTGGCTGATCCTCGGCGTGGTGCTGACCGGGCTCTTCATGCTGCTGCGCCCCAAGCGGCTGCTGCTCGCGCTGGCGCTGCTGCTCCACTTAGGGGTCGCGTTCGCGATGCCGGTGGTGAAGGACCGCCTCCACGACTACCAATTGAGGCGCATCGAGACCTTTCTCAACCCCGACCAGGACCCGCAGGGCGCGGGCTACCAGATCATCCAGTCGCGGATCGCGATCGGCTCCGGGGGCGTGCTCGGCAAGGGCTGGCTCCAGGGCACACAGAAGGGCCTCTCGTTCCTGCCCATGCGCCACACCGACTTCATCTTCGCGGTGGTGGGCGAGGAGCGCGGCCTGCTGGGCGCGTTGACGGTGGTGATACTGTACGGCGTGATCATCCTGCGCGGGTACCGCCTGGCGGCGGTGGCGCGCAACGGCTTCGCCAGCCTGCTCGCGGTGGGACTGGTGACCGCGTTCTTCTTCCACGTCATGGTCAACATCCTCATGACCATCGGCTGGGCGCCGGTCACCGGGCTGCCCCTGCCGCTCCTCTCGTACGGAGGGACGGCGCTGATCGTCAACTGCGTCCAGCTCGGCCTGCTCCAGAACGTGGCGCTGCGGCGCCAGGAGTATTGACGCATGCACCCGGAGATCGCCCAGTGGGGATTCCTCCACATCCGCTCCTACGGGCTCATGCTGGCTATCGCGTTCCTGGTCGGCACCTGGCTCGGCATGCGCGAGGCGCGCCGGCTCGGCATCGACGAGGACAAGCTCATCAACGTCATCCTGATCATCATGGTGGCGTCGGTGCTCGGTGCGCGCGCGCTCTACGTCATGGAGCACGTGTCGGAGTTCCGCCGCGAGTGGGGCAGCGTGCTGGCGCTCTGGCAGGGAGGCCTGACCCTCTACGGCGGGATCGTCGCCGGCACCGCGGGCGGCCTCATGGCGGCGCGGCGCTTCGGCATGCCGATGTGGACGGTCGCCGACGCGCTCACCCCGTCGCTGGCGCTCGGCGCCGCGATCGGGCGCATCGGCTGTTTCCTCAACGGCTGCTGCTACGGGCGCCCCACGCGGCTCCCGTGGGGGGTGGTGTTCCCGCCCGATTCGTACGCGGGGCTCGAGTTCGGCAACGCGCCGGTCCATCCCTCGCAGCTCTACTTCGCGCTCGCCGGGTTCGTGCTGTTCGCGCTCACCTGGGCGCTGCGCCGCCGGTTCACCGTGCCGGGCACCCTGTTCTGGATGTTCATCGTGCTGTTCGCGCTGGTGCGCATCCCGCTCGACATGACGCGCGTCTACGAGGCCGAGGCCACGGTGCTGCACGTCGGAGCGCTCCAGGTCACCGAGAGCCAGCTCACCAGCCTGGCGCTCGCGCTGTTCGGAATGCTCATGATCCTCCGCATCCGCCGGGTCGCCGCCACCGCGCACGCGTGAGCGCGCCGGGGACGCGCGTGCCGCCGCGCACGTGTCCACCGCACGTGTTGGGCGCGCGGGGGCGCGCGTGACGCGCGC
>DATEMP010000057.1:0-5823 GCA_035275545.1 Candidatus Eiseniibacteriota bacterium
TCATGGCGTGCGAGTGGGCCGCGCGCCGCTCGGGCGGCCGCGCCCTCGCGGCACGGCTCGCGACCACCGTGGCGGTGTGCCTGCCCTATCTCCTGTGGAGCACCGCGCGCTTCGGCACCTGGCTGCCGGTCTCGGCGCGGCTCAAGTCCTCGTTCCCGGTGCCCGATCCGGTCGCGAGCCTCAGGGTGATCCGCAGCACCTCGCTCAACCTCGTCGACCAGGCCAGCTTCCTGGTCGCATGGCTGCTCGCCCTGGGCGTGGCCGTGATGCTCGCGCGGCACGTGGTGCGCGCCTGGCGCGCCCGGACCCCGCTCGAGCCCCTGACCGCCGCACTCGGCGTGCTCGCGCTCTACCTGATCGGCCGGTTCACCTACATGGCACTCTTCAGCCGTGCCGATGTCCAGGGGAGCTACGCGGTGCTCGCCCATGTCTTCAACGTGCTGGTCGGCGTGCGCCTTGCGGCGGCGCTGGTCTCACGGGCCGGCGCCAGGCCCCGGCTCGCGCATCGCCTCACGGCACTCGCGGCGGGCGGGCTCGCCGTCCTGGCGGTGCTGCTGTTCGCGGGCAAGGTCCGGACCACCGCGGCCGCATGGCGGGAGTCGAGCCGGCTCGGAATCGTGGGCGAGCTCGAGCTGGGACGCGAGATCCACGCGCTCACCGGCGAGCGCGACGTCCTCTACGGCGGGACCTTCGGGATCCTCGGCTTCTTCGCCGACCGCGCCTGGATCAACCTCGATGGGGTGGTGAACACCTACGCGTACCAGGAGGTGTTCATCGCGCCGGGATCGCGGGGCCAGGGCGGGCTCACCGACTACCTGGCCGCCAATCACGTCTCGCACGTGGTGTTCATCGTCCCGCGGGGAACCCAGCTCGGTCCCGAGCCGATCCGCCTGAGCGCGTGGGGCATCCTCCACGACCGGCTCAACGAGTTCGTGGTCTCGCCCGAGGACCTGCTGCTCCGCCGCCCGGTGGCACGCGGTCCGGCCGGCGGGGGGGATCTCTACCTGGCGCGCTACCGGCCCTGACGCTCCGGGGTCACCAGGCGAGTCCCGCGGCCGCCATGCGCGCCGCCGCCTCCGCGAGACGCACCTCGCTGTCGCAGAGCGCGACCCGCACGTAGCCTTCGCCGGCGTCGCCGAACCCGGCCCCTGGCGCCACCACCACGCCGGTCTTCTCGAGCAGCTCGCGGGTGAACTCCATCGAGCTCGTGTAGCGCTTCGGGATCGGCAGCCACACGTAGATCGTGGCGCGCGGCGGCTCGACCGGGTAGCCGAGCGGGGCGAGTGCCTGGAGGAACGCGTCGCGCCGCGAGCGGTAGATGCCCGAGACCTCGCGGCAGTAGTCACCGCCGCCCGCGAGGGTCGCGAGCGCGGCACGCTGGATCGCCATGAACACGCCGTAGTCGGTGTTCGACTTGAGCTGCGCCATGCGCTGGAGCGCCGGCGCGTGGCCGGCGGCGAAGCCCACGCGCCAGCCCTGCATCGAGTACGACTTCGAGAACGAGTGGAACTCGACCGTGCGCTCCTTGTCGCGGTCGAACTCGAGGAACGAGCGTGCCCGGTAGGAGGGATCGAGCGACAGGTCGCAGTAGGCGATGTCGGAGATCACGAACAGGTCGTGGTCGCGCGCGAACCGGAGCAGATCCTGGTAGAACTCTGCGGTCTCGGTGGCCGCGGTCGGGTTGTTCGGGAAGTTCACCGCGATCGCCTTCGCGCGCCGCGCCTCCTCCACCGGGATCGCGGAGAGATCGGGCAGCCAGCGGTGCTTCGCCAGCAGCGGCACCTCGACCTTGCGCACCTGGGCGATCGCGGTCTGGCCCAGGTACGCGGGGTAGCAGGGCGTGCAGAGCAGCAGCGTGTCGCCGGGATTGAAGTGGGCGAGGAAGAGCTTGAAGATGCCCTCCTTCGATCCCACCAGCGCGATCGCCTCGCGCGCCGGATCGAGCGTGACCTCGAAGCGCTTCCGGTACCAGTCGGCGATCGCGGCGCGGAACTCGGGCAGGCCGTTGAAGCTCGGGTAGCGGTGGTTCTGGATCTTCGGATCGTCGAGCGCCGCCTTGAGCGCGTCGATCGTGAGCTGCGGCGGACGCAGGTCGGGATTGCCGACCCCCAGATCGATGACATCGACGCCCTGTCGCACCTTTTCGTCGCGCGCCTGCAGCACCGTGGCGAGGGTGTAGGGAGGAAGGTTCAGGATTCGTTCAGAGGGCCCAAACACTGGTTTGACAGGTGATTGGCTGGCGGACATAGTTCTCCCTAGCCGCGAAGGAATCGACGGCATCTCACTTGCGATACCACGAGGGTATGACGATCGCGAGAGATTCTAGAGGCGGCGACCGGCCAGGGCCAAATCGGGCTTCCGGCCGTGTTTTTCGCAGTGTTCTGCTCCTGGCGCTGGCGGGCATGCTCGCCGCGCCCCAGGCTCCCGGCGCCCCCGAGCTGCCCCCGCAGCCCCCCGACACGTCCGACATCGTCGGCGCGGTGACGCTGCCGAGCGGCACCGGCGAGGTGCTGCCCGCGCCCGCCCGCCCGGTGCGCGAGGGCGAGTTCCTGCGCTTCTCGGTGCGCTACGGGTTCATCCAGGCCGGCGAGGCGACGCTCGAGGTGCCCGAGGTCAAGACCTACAAGGGGCGCCAGGTCTACTCCCTGGTGGCGCGCGCCGAGTCCAACAAGTTCTTCAGCGCCTTCTACAAGGTCCAGAACCGGATCGAGTCGTACTGGGACGAGACCGGCTACTACAGCCGCCGGTTCTTCGAGAACCGCCACGAAGGCGGCTACCACGAGCAGAACGAGATCCTGTTCGACTACAAGCGGGGCGAGGCGGTCTACCAGAAGGACGGCCAGAAGATCCCGATCCCGCCCAACTGCCAGGACGCGCTCTCCTCCTTCTACTACACCCGAACCCAGGCGCTGCCGCTCGGCGGAAGCGTCCTCTTCGACTACCACGCCAGCCACAAGAGCCAGCCGATCGAGGTCAAGGTGCTGGGGCGCCAGAAGGTGGAGACCCCGGCCGGCACCTACAACTGCGTGGTGATCGAGCCGATCCTGCGTGCGGCCGGGATCTTCCAGAACCGTGGGCGGCTGGTCATCTGGCTCACCGACGACGATCGGCGTATCCCGGTCATGATGAAGAGCAAGGTGACGATCGGCTCGATCAGCGTGGTGCTGATCGAGGCCCGCCGGGGCTGATCCCGGCCCCGCGCGGGGGTCCGGACCGTGCGGGAGGCTCGACGCTCCCATCCCACAGGGCAATTCGAGATGTTTTGCGCCTCATCCCTGCCCCGGCAGACCCCGGAGGAGCCCCGGAGCCGATGATCCGGTTGACAGCCGCTTCGACCCCTCCGTATACTTCAAACTGCTTCGCTACCATGACTTGCGGTGGCAAGAAAGATTCCGAGCGGAGGACGTCCGAGACGCAGCTTGGTACTGCTTCGGGTGGAGTCGGTGATCCGACTCGTGCACCCGGTCGCTGATCGGGGGCTGGTCCCCCGCGGCAACCCGCTGCGTCCGGCAAACCCTTCGGCTCCGGTCGAGACCGACGGCCCCGGTTTCCCTGCGCAGGGAAGCGGGGTTTTCGTTTTTCGATAGGAGCGTCCTTGATCCGGTCCGCACTCGTGTTCGCCGCCACGCTGATCGTCATGTCCGCGTCCTCCGCAACGCCGGCCCGCGCCCAGAACGCGATGGCCGACAGCAGCGCGATGGACTGGTCGCGGGTGCCCGAGTACCGCCTGGTGCCGGGGGACGAGATCGTACTCAACTTCGGCCCGCAGCCCGAGATCTCGCTGGCCGAGGACTTCACCCGCACGCAGCGCATCCGCCCCGACGGGCGCCTCTCGGTGTTCCCGATCGGCGACGTGGTGGCCGCCGGGCGCACGGTGCGCGAGATGGAGTCCGAGCTGGTGCGGCTGCTGGGCGCGGAGCTCAAGCGCCCGCGCGTCACCATCGAGGTGAGCGACGTGGCCGGCAACGAGGTGCACGTCATCGGGCGCGTCGAGTCACCCGGCTCGTTCAAGGCCGGGCCCTATCTGACGGTGTCGCAGGCGGTCGCCAAGGCGGGCGGTTTCAAGGACGACGCGGCGTCGAACAGCGTCCTGGTGTTCCACCGCGACGGGGCGCGCACCGCGCGGGTCATGCGCCTGCGTCTCGGCGAGGCGCTCAAGCGCGGTCGGCTCGAAGCCGACCTGCCGCTGGGCCGGTTCGACATCGTCTACGTGCCGCGCTCGACCATCGGCAACATCAACGTGTTCGCGAAGCAGTTCTTCACGGACAACATCAGCATGCTCCAGTTCGGGCTCCTGGGTTGGGAGCTGTTCCACCTCGACCGCGTCTTCGTGGTCGGGGTGCGATGAGCGCGAGCGTTCTCCGAGCACCCTGGGAAAGGACATCATGAACGGCGACGCGACCCAGACCCCCAACGGCGGCACGGGCCAGCAGGCCACCGCCCGCGAGTTCCTCTCCGTGGTCTTCCGGCGCAAGGGCGTGATCGGCGGCCTGTTCCTGGTCGTCACCGCGACCGTGCTGGTGGTCGCGTTCACGCGGCCCATCGAGTACTCCTCGACCGGCCGCGTGCTGGTGAAGCGCGGCGAGCAGGAGAGCAGCATGCTGCCCGGGCGCCGGATCGGGAACTGGGAGGAGGAGCTCGCCACCGAGGCCCAGGTGGTGCGGAGCTGGACGGTGCGCGAGCGCGCCCAGGCGCTGGTCAACGCCCAGGCACGGAGAGGCGGGGCGCTGGTCGAGGTCAACACCGGCGACGTCGACGTCCAGGTCATCGGCCAGAGCAACGTCATCGAGATCGCCTACGTGAGCCGGAACGCGGAACAGGCCCACACGGCGTGCGACGCGGTCATGAGCGCGTACGTCGACTACCGCTCGACCAGCGAGACGCTCGCCTATCCCAAGGCGTTCTTCGACGAGGCGCTCCGGCGGGTCGACAACGGGATCGACAGCCTGGCGCGGGTGCGCCGGGACTTCGCCCAGACGCACGAGCTGGTCGACATCGCCGAGCAGGGGCGCACCCAGCTCACGTTCCTGCGCGGCCTCCAGCACGAGCGCTCCCTGGCCGCCGCGAATCTCGCCGAGGAGAATGGAAATCTGAGATTGATCGCGTCGCTCCACGAGAATCCCGACATGGACGTGCCGGTGATCGGCTCCGGGTACATCAACGAGGACGCGCTGCGCGACCTCAAGAAGTCGATGATCCAGCAGGAGACCAAGATCGCCCAGCTCCAGGAGCGCTACCGCGAGGACGCCCCGGAGCTCGTGGACGCCCGGGCGACCCTCGAGTCGGTGCGCGCGCTGCTCAAGCGCGAGGTCGCGCAGCGCCTCAAGCTCGCCCAGGCCAAGGTGCAGGGGCTCAAGGCGCGGGTCGAGAACCTGGACGCCGAGATCGCCAAGATCGACGAGCAGCTGTCGGGCATGCCGGCCCAGGAGGCACGGCTCTCGGATCTCGACCAGCAGCTCACGGTGCTCAAGGCCCGCTACCTGGACCTCACCCGTGACAGCGACCAGGCGCGCGTGACCGAGCAGACCTCCCGCCGGGTGAGCGTGGTGGTGCTCTCGCCCGCCTCGGAGGGCCGGGCCCGGAACAGCCGCGACTACGTCCGCCTCGCGCTGGCGCCCGCGTTCAGCCTGGTGGTCGGCATCGGCCTCGCGTTCTTCATCGACAGCCTCGACACGCGGCTGCGCACCTCGCGCGACCTCGAGGACACCCTCGACCTGCCGGTGCTGGCGTCGCTCAACGAGCGCAAGGGCTAGGGCACGCGCATGACCCGCATCTTCGACGCCCTCAAGAAGGCCCAGTCCCGCAAGGGCACGCTGCCGTTCC
>DATEMP010000058.1:0-3007 GCA_035275545.1 Candidatus Eiseniibacteriota bacterium
ACCGCCTCGCGCACGCGCGGGGCCGGCATCACCGCCGGCACCGAGGCGGCGAGCCGCTCGACGCCCTGGCCGAAGTCGGCGAGCGCCTGCTCGCACTCCGGGCAGCCGGACGCCAGGTGCTGCTCGAGCTCGAGGCGGTCCGCCTCGTCGATCGAGCCCAGCACCCGGGCCGCGCAGAGGTCGAGATGCTCCTCGCGGTGCGGGATCACGTCATCTCCTCCTGAGGCACGACCTCACGCAGTCGCATGAGGCCCTGCCGTGTCCACGACTTCACGGTGCCGAGCGGCGCCCCCACGCGGGCGGCGATCTCGGTCTGCGACAACCCGCCGAAGTACGCCAGCTCGATCACCTCGCGCTGGCTCGGCGTCAACGACCCGAGCGCCGCCGCCATGCGCTCGCGCGACTGGCGCTGCGCCGCGCTCGCCGCCGGCTCGTCCGCCACGGTGAGCGGATCGGGCACCGGCGCCGCGGTCTCGGCGCGCTGGCGTGCGGTCACGCTGCGGATGCGATCGATCGCCCGGCTGCGCGCCAGCGTCAGCAGCCACGCGGCTGCGTTGCCACGCGCGGGATCCCAGGTCGCGGCGCGCCGCCAGGCCTGCACCCAGGAATCTTGAAGGACCTCCTCGGCGTCCGCGACCCGGCCGACGATGCGCAGCACGACCGCATAGAGCATGGGCGAATAGCGATCGTAGAGCTCTTCCAGAGCTTTCGTATCGCCCGCCTGCAGGCGGCTCATGCACGAACGGTCGGCTTCCTGATCGCTCATCGGCGAGGCTGGTCTCCGGCGAATGTTTCATCACACGGACTACGTCGCGGCGCCCGGTTTGGACGAGGCACGGCGGACCGGGGGCGCGTGCAACACGATAGGGAGTCGACGGATGAGTGACAAGCACCGGGGCCGGGGCCGGAAGTGGGTTGAGCGGCGCGGAACAAAAGCAGGCCCCGCGCCCGGAAAGCCCTCATCCGTTCGCGCGGCCGCCCCGTAGCGTCGATGTCAACGAGATGGGGATGCGCCGGCGGCGCTCGTGGGAGCGCCGGGGCCGTCCCCGCCGCGGCCGCCCCCGCGGCCCCAACCACCCGCCCTGCGCGGGAGACAAGGAGCACCGATGAAACGGCTGACCTCGAGGGCCGTCGTCGCCCTGGCCCTGCTGATGCTCGCCACCCCGCTACCGGCGCTCGCCTCGAGCCACAGCGAGGCGCCCGGCACCACCAAGGACCGCCTCATCGACGACACCGACCTCTACGCCTGGGTGGCCAAGGACGCTCCCAATGCGGTCACGTTCGTCGGCAACTGGGTGCCGCTCATCGAGCCCAACAGCGGACCCAACTTCGCGAGCTTCGACGACGACGCCACCTACTACATCAACGTGGACAACGTTGGCGATGCGCAGAAGCACATCCGCTTCGAGTTCAAGTTCACGACCACCCGCCAGACCGGTGCGACGTTCCTCTACAACACCGGCGTGGTGACCTCGGTCAACGACCCGGACCTCAACGTGCGGCAGAGCTACACGCTCACCCGCATCGACGTGTCCGGCGGTGTGGAGACGCCCACGGTGCTGGGCAGCAACCTGCCGGTCGCTCCGTACTTCGTGGGGCCGGTGTCGATGCCCGACTACCAGGCGCTCGCCCAGTCGGCGATCCAGAACCTTCCCGACGGCTACAAGGTGTTCGTAGGCCCGCGCGACGATCCGTTCTACGTCGACCTGGCGTCGCTGTTCGACCTGCTCACGATCCGCCGCCCGCCCGGGAACCGCGGCCGGGGTGTGGACGGCGTGGGCGGCTACAACGTCATGTCGATCGTGCTCCAGGTGCCCAAGACCAGGCTCACCAAGGACGGCGCGGCTCCGAGCGCCGGTGCGAACAACCACATCATCGGCATCTGGGACACCGCCGAGCGGCTTCAGAACCGCACGCTCAACGCCAACGGCACCGTGACGCACAGCGGGCCCGAGGTGCAGGTGTCGCGGCTCGGCATGCCGCTGGTGAACGAGATCGTGATCCCGCTCCAGGACAAGGACAAGTTCAACGGCAGCGAGCCGGCGAACGACCTGGCGAACTTCGCGGGCTACGTCGTCGATCCCGAGCCGGCGCGCCTGCTGACGCTGCTCTACGGCATCAGCGTGCCGCCCACGCCGCGCAACGACATCGTCGCGGTGTTCGCGACCGGCGTCGCCGGGCTCAACCAGCCGGCGGGCGTCACGCCGGGCGAGATGCTGCGCCTCAACATGGCGATCGCTCCCGCGACGAATCCGAAGCGGCTGGGCGTGCTGGCCGGCGACCTGGCGGGCTTCCCGAACGGGCGGCGGCTGGGTGACGACATCGTCGACATCGAGCTGCGCGTGGTGGCGGGCGTGCTGGTGCCCGGATTCGACAACGCGCCCAACAACCAGCTCGGCGACGGCATCGACTCCAACGACCGTCCGTTCCTGCCCTACTTCCCGTACGTGGCGCCGCCGCAGAACCCGCTGCGCCACTCGCACCACCCGCAGCAGAACGCCGGACGCTCCCGTGTAGGCGAGAACGAGGGTGACGACCGGAACGGCGACAACGACGACAAGATGTCCGCGGAAGAGGCGGCCAAGGACGAGGCGGTTGCACCGGCCGTTCCCGGAAGCGATCTGCGACTTCGCATCATGGGAGCCAACCCCGGCACGGGCAGCCGTCTCGAGTTCGCGCTCGAGGCCCCGTCACGCGTGACGCTCCGGATCTACGACCTCCAGGGCCGCACGGTGCGCACCCTGGTCGACCAGGACGCCGAGTCGGGCCCGTTCTCGGCCCAGTGGGACGGCTACTCCGACAACGGCGACCGCATGGGGCGCGGGATCTACTTCGCGCGGCTCGTGGCCGGCACGCGGACGTCGGAGAAGAAGCTGGTGCTCGAGTAGTCGCGATCACCTGCCGAGGGGTGGTCAGGGGGGACTCCCCCGGGGAGTACGGAAGGGCGGCGCCATCCTGGCGCCGCCTTTCCTCGCTGCGGTCCCCGCTCCGCCATCCTGGCTGCGCG
>DATEMP010000059.1:0-4560 GCA_035275545.1 Candidatus Eiseniibacteriota bacterium
CGAGCCGCGAACGGGCGCGCGTAAACACGAGATGCGCGCGATACGCCGGGGTCGCGCCGAGTCCGGGCACGCCCTGCGCCTTGTGGAAGATCTCTTCGTGCGCCTGGACCAGCCAGCTCCCGCGCCGCCACGCCAAGTTCGTGAGCGCGGTGCTCGCAGCGAAACGGTTGTTGACGCGCATGCTCAGCCCGTCGTCGTCGAGATTCAGCGGCGTGCCATTGTCGTCCCAGAATTCGAAATCGCCCCGCGATCGCTGATGGCCGGCGTGGACGAGGGCGGTGACCGGGCCACGCCGCCCGCCCACGCTGCCGCGCGCCTCCCAGGTGCCGAATGCGCCACGCATCACGCTCGCGACGCGCAGATCGGGTGCGGACACCGTCACCAGGTGGATCGCGCCGCCCGGGGACGCGGGGCCGAGCCCGAGCGGCGAGAGCCCGCGGTAGACCTCGATGCGCTCAATCGCGGTGGCGGGGAGATCGCCGAGGCTCACCACGCCGTGGGCGGCGGAGCTGAGCGGCGCGCCGTCGAGGTAGACCGCGACCTGTCCCGGCGGCGCGCCGCGCAGTGACACAGTGCTGAACGCGCCGAGTCCGCCGTACTGCCGCACCCTGACGCCGGGCGCCTCGCCGAGGAGGTCCGCGACCGTCTCGAGCGCACGGCCCGAGACGCCGGCTTCGATCTCGCTCACCGACGCGGTCGGCAGTCGCCGGCGGGCGTCGCGGCGCGGGCGGTCGCCCTCGACGCGCACCTCGGGCAGCGTGATGACGCTGTCGGCGCGCGGGATCGCCGCGGTGTCGGCGGCGGCGAGGGAAGCGAGGAGGGCCAGCAGGATCACGATTTCGCGCTCATCGAAACGCCCCGCCCCGGAGAGAGAGGGACGGGGCCGGCCGTGCGCGAAAGCCGTCCTCCGCCGACGCTCTCTCGCGGAGCGTCACGGGCTCATGGCTTCCGGGCAGGTTTCCTGACTCAGGGCGCCGTGTGGGCGCCCATCACAGTGGCGGGACCGTGGGGGATTCGCACCCCCTTCCCTTTTCCCCTCGATGGGCACCCGGAAGATGTCTCGCGCGGCACGATGGGCCTGATGCGCACGCGAGTCAAGTTCGCGTTCGCATGGGGCAGGGGGCCGCAGGGAATCCGGCGACGAGGCGAAGGCAACACGGCCATCTTCGCCGGACTCCCTGCGGCCCCCTGCCTCAGCCCAGCAGCAGGCTAGAAGCTCTTGCGGATGCGGCCCAGAACCAGCCGCCCGATCTCGGGCGCACCCACGAACTCGCGGTGGCGGTCGTCGAAGAGGTTGCTCGCGGAGAGCGCCACCTCGGTGGCGTGCACCCACGGCAGCTCGTAGGCGACGTTCACATCCATGAGCGCGAACGAGTCCACCGTGCCGACGTAGACGCCCGAGATCATCGGGAACATGTCGACGTAGCGGCCCCGGAGCTCGACCGCGAGGCCGGTGCGCGCGTTGCGGTAGTTCGCGGCGAGCGTCGCCTTGTTCATCGGCGCGTTGAGCGCGATGTCGGCGACGTTGTCCAGGTTCCGGAACAGGTTGCGGTTCACGAACGAGTAGGTGCCGGTGAAGCTCAGCTGGTCGGTGACCGCGAAGGTGGCGCCGAAGTCCGCACCCCACAGGTCGACGGTGCCGAAGTTCCGGTAGGTGACGAAGATGTCGTACGGATCGCCGACGGTGTGGATGGGCGTGACCGTCCCGAGCGGGATGCCGGGCAGCGCCGCGTTGCCGTCGACGCCCGCGATGCCCGCCGCCAGCGCCGCCGCCTGCGCCGGCGCGAAGCCCTGGGACACCAGGTACGCAGTGAGCGTGGCGCGATCCAGGAAGACGCTGGGCGTGGCGACGAACAGCGGCGAGACGAAGTGCTCGATCCGCGAGTAGTACACGTCGATCCCGAGGCTCAGGCGCTCGGCGAAGAACCCCTTGTACCCGACCTCGGAGGTGTTGGTGATCTGGGGGCGCTGCTCCGGCACGTCCGAGACATCGGAGACCGTGCTGAACGCGCGGGTGCTCGGGTTGAGCGTGCGCATGACGGTGCTCACCTGCGATGCGTTGGGGGCCGGCGTGCCGGCCAGCGCCGGCACCACGCTCTGGATCACCGGCCAGAACGGCGTTGCATCGAGCGGCAGCTGCTGCGAGGGCCCGCCGAAGATCCCGGGCGTGAACGGCGAGCGGAACAGCGGCCGGCCGCCGATGTCACGCGCGAACGTGAACCCACCCTCCGGCACGCCGGTGGCGCGCACGTCGAAAGGCGAGCCGCCGAGATCGCGCGCGGACCGCACATCGAGGAATAGATTGTTGCTCGAGGGCTGGTTGAACGCGCGGTTGTAAGTGGCTCTTAGCGTGTGACCTGGCTGGGGGCGGAACACCAGGCCCGCGCGCGGCGAGAGCACCCGCTCGTCCACGCGGCTGTGGTGGTCGAGCCGTGCCGCGGCGACGAAGTCGAGGTTCTCCTGGAGCCGGGTCTCGGACTGGAGGTAGCCGCCGATCTCGGTGATGTTGTCGTTGTTCTCGTTCCGGCCGTTGATCGTGCCGCCGGTGCGCGGCACGGTGCGGATCAGGTCGGCGCCGTAGATGAAGCGCTGCCGCTCGCCGAGCCGGGCGCCGTGCTGAAGCTGCCCGACGTACATGAGCGAGTTGTCCTGGAGCCGGGACCCGTCGCGCAGCAGGTAGGAGTCGCCGGCGTCGCTCGCATTGAGGTAGCCCTGCGCGAACAGGCTTCCGCGCCGGAAGCGCGCCTGGCCGTAGCTCGAGCGCCAATCCTTGCCCTGCGCGGCGCCGATCCCGGTCATCTCGATGCTGCTCCCGAGCTGGCTGAAGCCGCCCGAGACGATGAGATCCGTGCGGTCGCCGAAGCGGTAGTCCATGCGTGCCTCGCCGCCGAAGCGCTCGGCGTCGAAGTCGCGTGCGCCGATCGGCGTGTCGGGCGAGGCACCATGGGCGAGCGCGGTGTCGCGTGCCGCGACCTCGACCGGATCGTGGAAGATCCAGTCGCGGCCCTTCATGTAGCTCGCGGACAGCTTGAAGCCCAGCTTCTCGCCGACCCGCTGCGCGTGCCGTCCGCTGAACTGCGCCAGCTCTCGCTCGCCGCCGATCGCCGTGATGATGGTCTCCTTGCCCTGGAGCGGCGAGCGGGTGATCAGGTGCATGACGCCCTGGCTCACGTTCGGTCCGTAGAGCGCCGACCCGGGGCCGAGCACCACCTCGATGCGGTCGATGTCCTCGTCGCTGGCGGGGATCAGGTTGTAGGCGTTGAATCGCAGCGAAGGCACCGAGGCCCAGCGGTAGTCGGTGAGGACGAACAGGCCGCCCGAGAACACGTTGTTGAACCCGCGCGCCACCACGCTGCGCTGGGTGAGCCCGTTCGACGTGATGTCCACGCCCGGCACGGATCGCACGTGGTCGACCGCGCTGGTCGCGGGCTGCACCTCGATGTCGCGGCTGTCCACCACCCAGGTGGAGGCGGGTGCCCGCTGCGCCTTCTCCTCGACGCGTGACGGAGTCACCACGATGGGATTGAGCCGTAGCGCGCGCGACACCAGCGCCACCGGCCCGACGTCCATGGGCTCCGCCCCCACCGTGATGCCGTCGAGCCGCCGGATCTCGTAGCCGAGCCGCGAGAACACCAGCGAGAACCGGCCGGTGGGCGCCCCCTCGATGCGGAAGCTGCCCTGTGCGTCGGTGCGGGCGCCCGCGAGGCGCTCGCGTCCGGTGGTGATGAGGTCGACCGCCACCTCGGCCACCGGCTCGCCGGTCTCCGCGTCGGTGACGCGGCCGGTGACGACTCCGGTCTGGGCGAGGGCGGCGGTGGGAACGGCGAGCAGGAAGAGGACGGCGAGCGTGGGCAGGTACGATCGGATCGTGCGCGCGATCATGAGGGCTCCCTCCGTGAGGGAAGCAAGCTCCCGGCCGCCCGCCGCTGTCAAGCCCCCGCGGGCCGGGCGCCGTCCACGAGCGCGCGCGCGCGCCGGAAGATCGCGTGCCACATGGCGCGGTCGAGCCGCCCGGTGTTCGTGTTCTGCCGGCTGGGATGGAACGAGCACAGGACCACCGTGCCGTCCGGGAGCCGGCTCTCGACGCCGTGCCCGAAGCGCGGCCGCTCGCGCGCCGGGAGCTTCTCCCACCACCCGCTGGCCTTGAGCCATCTCTCCCACCCGATCCGCCCCAGCAGCACCACCACGCGCACGCGCCGCAGCAGCCGGGTCTCGGCGGCGAGGAACGGACGGCAGCGCTCGAGCTCCGCGCCGGTCGGCTTGTTGGCGGGCGGCGCGCAGCGCGCCGCGGCGGTCACGTAGGCGCCGGTGAGGCGCAGGCTGTCGCCGCGCCCGGTCGAGTCGGGCTGGTTCGCGAACCCGAAGCGGTGGAGCGCCTCGTAGAGCCAGCTCCCGCTCGAATCGCCGGTGAACACCCGTCCGGTGCGGTTGCCGCCGTGCGCCGCGGGTGCCAGCCCCACCACCAGCAGCTCCGCCTGTGGATCGCCGAAGCCGGGCACCGGGCGGCCCCAGTACTCCTGGTGGCTGAACTCGCGCTTCTTCTCGCGTGCCACCTTCGCG
>DATEMP010000060.1:0-6955 GCA_035275545.1 Candidatus Eiseniibacteriota bacterium
CCCCCCGGCCCATGCCGATCGGGACCGCCACGAAGCTGCGCACGCCGTGGAGCTCGAGCCACCCGGGCTCGGCGATCCCGCGCCCCTTCAAGTCACCCCGCTCGACGTAGGGTTTGCGGTCCACGACCACCCGCCCCACCCGGCGCGCACCGACCGGGAAGCGCCGGAAGGGCCCGTCGAGGCGGGAGGTGAGCCCCACGCTCACCGAGAGGTGGAGGCACCGGCGCTGGTCGGGGCACTCGGGGCGCATCGGGCAGGTGGCGCACAGGTCGCCGGGCCCGAGGGTCCAGATCCGGACCAGAACCGCATCGCAGGCGGCGAGGCTTTCGCGCGCCAGGGCTTCGAGGGCGGCCATCCTGGCCGGCTGGAGATCCATCCCACTGTCCCCCAATCGATTTCACCGCTGCAACGGAATGTCGTGACCATATTCGACGGCATTTCGTGAGTCACGACATTTCGTGAGTGCGCTGTAAGTGGCTGCATCTATTAAAGTTGTGTATGACGATGTGGGGCTTTCGATTAGCGCGGCTTTGGGGGCGCGCAGCGGCTATTCTGCCCCCGTGCTCTCGTTCGAAAACGGCATCCACGTGCTCGGCACAGGGCTCCGGCTCGACCCCCGGCGCAGGCAGCCGCGCGCGATCGTGAGCCACGCCCACGCCGACCACGTCGCCCGCCACAAGCGCTGGGTGACGACTCCGGCGACCGCGGCGCTGTGCGCGCGCCGGTGGGAAGCGGCCGACCTCGAGGTACACGACTTCGACACCCCGTGGAGCGAAGGGCCGGCGTCCTTCACGCTCCTGCCGGCCGGGCACATCCTGGGCTCGGCGATGGTCCTGGTCGAGATCGACGGGCTGCGCGTGCTCTATACCGGGGACTTTCGACTCAGGGCCTCGGCGACCGCCGAGCCCTGCCGGCCGGTCGAGGCCGACGTGCTGGTCATGGAGTGCACCTTCGGCGAGCCGCGCTACCGGTTTCCGGACCGCGCCGCGGCCCTGGACGAGCTGTGCGATTTCATCGAGCACACGCTCGCCCGTGACGGCACGCCGGTCCTGCTCGCCTACGCGCTCGGCAAGGCGCAGGAGATCGCCCGCCTGCTCGGCGACCGCGGCTACGGGGTCGCGCTCCACGCGAGCGCCTGGGAGATGCTCGAGGTCTATCGCGAGATGGGTGTCCGGTTCGAGCACTGCGAGCCCTACGCGCTGGGCCCGGTCCGCCGGGGAGTGCTGATCGTGCCGCCGCATCTCGCGCGGTCTCCGATGGTCCGCCGCCTGCCGCGGCGCCGGATCGCGTTTCTCTCCGGCTGGGCGATGGGCCCGCCCGATCGCGCCCGCATTCCCTGGGACACCGCGATCCCGATCAGCGACCACGCCGACTACGGCGAGCTGCTCGAGATGGTCGAGCGCGTCCGCCCGGAGCGCATCTACACGCTGCACGGCCCCGAGTCGTTCGCGACCCGGCTGCGCGCCCGCGGGCACGACGCCCGCGCGGCGACCCGGGAGACCGTCGACGCGGGCTGGCAGCTCCCGCTGTTCCGCTAAGTCTTCTTCCGGGCGGCGCGGGTGGGCCAGATGCGCTCGTCCAGCGAGTACTTGCCGGGTCCGGTGAAGAACAGGGTCACGAACGGCACCAGGAACACGAACGCCAGCTCGCGGCGCGTCCACGGATCCAGGCTGTGGTGGATGAAGCCCGCCACCATCAGGAACCCGATGATCGGCACGACCGCCACCCGGGTCACGAGCCCGAGCATCACCAGGCTCGCGCACAGCACCTCCGAGAACACCACGAACACGAAGCCCGGGACCGGGCCGATCCCGATCGGGTTCGCGAAGCTCTCGGCCCGCTCGCTGAAGTGCGCCAGCTTGGACCAGCCGTGGCCCGCGAGCAGCAGGCCACCGGTGCCGATCCGCAGCACCAGCAGACCGATCGACGTGAACGTGTCCTGCCGCCCCTCCATCATTGGCGCTCCCCTTCCTCGCGCGGCCTGCCGATAACGAGTGAATCAGAAACCCGGCGCGGCGTCATGCGTTGACGCTCCCCGGTTCCCCCGATAGCTTTGTCGCGCCTCGCGCCGAATTCGTTCCGTTCGCCAGGGAGATTCCGATGGCCAAGGAAGTGTTGCCTGCCGCGGCCGATCACACCGCCAATCTGGGGGACTACCCCAAGGCCTACGAAACGTTCGACTGGGAGTACGTCGAGCCCGAGTTCGACTGGTTCAAGAGCGGGCGCGTCAACATGGCCCACGAGTGCGTGGACAAGCACTGCCTGGGCCCGAACAAGAACAAGCTGGCGCTGCTCTACACCGACGACCAGCGGCTGGAAAAGCACACCTTCGAGGACCTGAAGCGGCTCTCGAACCGGTTCGCCAACGTGCTGGTGCGGCTCGGGGTGACGCGCGGGGATCGGGTGTTCGTGTTCCTGCCGCGCACGCCCGAGTGCTACGTCGGGATTCTCGGAATCCTCAAGGTGGGCGCGATCCCGAGCCCGCTGTTCGAGGCGTTCATGACCGACGCGGTGCGGGACCGCATGCAGGACGCGTCAGCGGTCTGTCTGCTCACCACGGACAAGCTGCTCCAGCGCGTGCCCGAGGGCGACCTGCCGACGCTCAAGCACGTGGTGCTGGTCGGCGGGGGCGGAGGCGTCGAGGGAAGGCATCGCGCCTGGGACGCCGAGATGGCCAAGTCCAGCGAATCGTTCGAGCCGGCATGGCTGGATCGCGAGGACCCGCTCATCCTCCACTACACGTCGGGCTCGACGGGCAAGCCCAAGGGTGCCCTCCACGTCCAGAACGCGATGATCGGACACTTCCAGACCGGGCGCTGGATCCTGGACCTGAAACCCACCGACACCTACTGGTGCACGGCCGACCCGGGATGGGTGACCGGCACCTCGTACGGGATCTTCGCGCCCTGGCTCAACGGCGCCACCAACGTCATCCGCGGCGGGCGATTCGACGCCGACGCCTGGTACGAGACCATCGAGAAGCACCGGGTGACGGTCTGGTACTCGGCCCCCACCGCGTTCCGCATGCTCATGGCGGCGGGGGAGAAGGTGGCCGAGAAGTACGACCTCTCGTCGCTGCGCCACGTGCTGTCGGTGGGCGAGCCGCTCAACCCCGAGGTGGTGCGCTGGGGCTGGCGTGTGTACAAGCGGCGCATCCACGACAACTGGTGGATGACCGAGACCGGACACCAGCTCATCTCGAACTATCCGTGCATGGACATCCGCCCCGGCTCGATGGGCCGCCCGTTCCCGGGGGTGGAGGCGGCGATCCTCGACGAGCAGGGCAAAAAGCTCCCGCCCAACACGCCCGGCCTGCTGTGCATCAAGGCGGGATGGCCCGGCATGATGCGGCAGATCTGGAACAACCCCGCGCGCTACCAGGAGTACTTCCGCTTCCCGGGCTACTACTCCACCGGCGACACCGCGTACTACGACGAGGACGGCTACTTCTGGTTCCAGGGCCGCGCCGATGACGTCATCAACACCGCCGGCGAGCGGGTCGGACCGTTCGAGGTGGAATCGGCGCTGGTCTCGCACCCCGCGGTCGCCGAGGCGGGCGTGATCGGCAAGCCCGACGAGCTGCGCGGGCAGATCATCAAGGCGTTCATCTCGCTCCGCTCCGGCCACACGCCGAGCGAGGAGCTCAAGAAGGAGATCGCCGCGCACGTGAAGCAGAACCTGGCCGGCCACGCGGCGCCGCGCGAGATCGAGTTCCGCGACAAGCTCCCGAAGACGCGGAGCGGGAAGATCATGCGCCGGGTGCTCAAGGCCTGGGACCAGGGATTGCCGGTGGGCGACTTGAGCACGCTGGAGGATTAGGGAGGCCGTGACCCCCGACCGAATCGCGTCCCGCCTGTTCGTCTGCTACGTGCCCGGCCTGGACGCGCGGCGCATCACCGCCGAGCGGACACCGTTCGTCGAGAAGCTCCGCACCAGCTGTCCGACCGTGGCGCTCGAGACCTTCCCGGGCGGGGACCTGCTGCCCACGATCCTCACCGGCGTCTACCCGCACGAGCACCGGCTCTGGCAGGTGAGCCTGCGGCCCGAGGCGCGCATCGGCAAGCGCCGCCTCAGCGACATGCTCCCGGGCTTCGTCTCCACGACCGGGCACGCGCTGCGCGCAATGATCGATCCCTCGTTCGACTTCCCCGCGCTGCCGTCCCGGCGGCGGCGGCAGTTCAACAGCCATCGCATGCCGCCCTCGGGGAGCGAGCGGAAGGCGCACGGGATCGAGCGCATGGGCGAGTTCCCGACCGTGTTCGGGATCATGGCCACGGACTCGCGCTACCTGTTCGCGCCGCGGCTGGGAGTGCTCGACCGCCTCGAGAAGCAGCTTCCCAGTGCCCAGGTCGCGCTCGAGTTCCTCGACGTCGAGGGGCTCGACATGATCCAGCGCTGGCGGATGGGCCAGACGGCGGTGCTCGAGAAGGCATTCCGCACCGTCGACGAGTTCCTTCGCCGGCTGCACGAGCGTTGCCGCGAGCGCGGCGTGACGCTCATGCTGCTGGTCGATCACGGGCAGGAGCCGGTGTTCGGCTCGATCCCGCTCGGGCACGATCTGCGCGCTTCGCGCGTGCCCGAGAGCGACTACAGCCACTACATCGACCTGACGCTGGCGCGCTTCTGGTGCCACTCCGAGGGCGCCCGCGCCCGCCTCACCGACGTGCTCCGCAAGGTGCCGCACACCCGGTTGCTCTCGCTCAAGGATCTCCGCCCGATGCACATCGCGTTCGAGGACGACGCGTTCGGCGAGATGTTCCTGGCCGCCGATCCGGGCTGGACGTTCTTCCCCCACGACCGGTATCACCCGATGGTCAACGCCTGGAAGGCGCTCAGCGACGACGTGCAGGGTCCGCGCATGTTCAACCCGCGCCGCCGGGGTGCCCACGGGTACCTGCCCGAGCATCCCTCCGAGGCGGGATTCGTGATCCTCGCCGACCCTGGTCGCCGCGCGCTCCGCTCCAAGGCGGAGCTGGTCGACATCACCCCCACGTTCCTCTCCATCCTCGGAGAGCCGCCTCCCTCGTACATGCGGGGCCGGCCGGTCTTCGGCTAGGCGCGATGCGGCTCGAGATCGAGTCGGTCAGCAAGCGGTACGGCCGCTCGGTCTGGGGGCTGCACGAGTTCAGTCTCACGCTCGGCCCGGGCGTGCTCGGCCTGCTGGGCCCCAACGGCGCCGGCAAGTCCACGCTCATGCGCATCATCGCCACCGTCACGCGCCCCACGTCGGGCCGCGTCACCTGGGAGGGCGTCGACCTGGCGCGCGATCCCGACGCGGTGCGGCGCGTGCTCGGCTACCTGCCGCAGGACTTCGGCATCTATCCCAACCTGAACGCGCGCGAGTTCCTCGAATACCTCGCGGCCGCCAAGGGTCTCGACGCGCGCGCCGCGCGCACTCGGATCGCCGAGCTGCTGGAGCTGGTGAACCTCACCGAGGCGGCGCGCCGCCCGCTGGGCGGATTCTCGGGCGGCATGCGGCAGCGGGTGGGAATCGCCCAGGCGCTGCTCAACGACCCGCGGCTCCTGATCGTCGACGAGCCCACCGCCGGTCTCGACCCCGAGGAGCGCGTGCGGTTCCGCAACCTCATGTCGGAGCTCTCTGGAGATCGCGTGGTCATCCTCTCGACGCACATCGTCTCCGACGTCGAGGCGACCGCGACGCGCATCGCACTGATCGCGCAGGGCCGGCTGGTCGCACACGACACGCCCGAGGTGCTGCTGCGCGCAGTCGAGGGCAAGGCGTGGGAGTGGGTGATCCCGAGCGACCAGCTCACCGCGGTCCGGACCGCCCACCGGGTGAGCGGCACGATACGGCGCGGCGACGGCGTCCACGTGCGGATCGTCGCCGACACTGCCCCCGGGCCCGGTGCGCGCCCGATCGAAGCCACCCTCGAGGACGCCTACCTGTGGTTCATCGCCGGCGCGCGCACGGCGGACGCCGCGCTGCCGGCCCCGTGAACATCGCGCGGGTGCTCGCCGCGCTGGTGCGCGCCGACTTCCTCGAGCGCGTGCGCCGCCACAGCTTCCTGGTCACGCTCGCGTTCACGCTCTGGGCGGCCTACATGTTCCTGCCGCCCAATCACGCGACCTACGCGACGCTCAACTTCTCGGGACATCGCGGCGTCTACAACTCCGCATGGGTGGCGACGGTCGTGTCGCTGCTCGCGGTCAGCTTTCTCTCGCTCGCCGGCTTCTACCTGGTCAAGAACGCGGTGGAGCGGGACCGCCACACCGGCGTGGGCCAGATCCTTGCCGCCACGCCGCTGCCGACGCCGCTCTACCTGCTCGGCAAGATGCTCAGTAACCTTGCCGTGCTCGCCTCTATGCTGGTCGCGCTGGCCGTCGCCGCGGCGGTCATGCAGCTGGTGCGCGGCGAGAATACGCGTCTCGACGTCGTGGCGCTGGCGACGCCCCTCGTGCTGATCACATTTCCCACCATGGCGCTGGTAGCCGCGATCGCTGTGGCGTTCGAAGTCATCCCCTGGTTCCGCGGCGGCGGCGGCAACGTCGTTTACTTCTTCTTCTGGATCAGCTCGCTCTCGCTCTCGTCGGTACGCGGACGAGCCACCGAAGGCCATCCCCTCGGCATCGCCTCCGTGATCCCCCAGATGCAACAGGCCTGCAAGGACGCCTTTCCCGACTATGGCGGCATCGGCGCGCCGTACACGATGGGCTTCAACATCAAGGACAAGGGCGTCTGGGACATGCAGCTCTTCGAATGGCACGGCGCCGACTGGACCCCCGCCATGATCGGCTGGCGTCTCCTATGGCTGAGCGCGGCGATCGCCACAACGATGCTGATGTCGGTGTTCTTCGACCGCTTCGACGCGGCGTCCCGTGCGGCGGGGGGATGGCGTGGGTCCCGGGGACGAGGCTCTTCGAGGCGAGCGCAGCCAGGGATGGCGGAGTCCGCCGAGAAGAGGGAAGCCCCGCCGGGAGGCGGGGCATCCCGGGC
>DATEMP010000061.1:0-3993 GCA_035275545.1 Candidatus Eiseniibacteriota bacterium
TGGGGTGGGCGACGCCGCCCCTGGCGGCGATGGTCTGGAGCTCGGCGCCGTCGCCCTCGACCACGGTGGGGGCGGCGGTCGCCAGGTTGAGCACCAGGGCGGTGAAGAACACCACCAGGTAGCGGATCGCCCGCACCCCGGGACCCGCGGGCGGCGCCTCGGCGCGGGCGCGTCTCACCGCGACGCGCGCTCCCCGGCCAGGATCGCCATCATCTCCTCGTGGATCCTGCCGTTGCTGGCCAGGATCTCGGGCCGCTCGAGCCGGAACGTGCCGCCCGCGTAGTCGGTGACCCGGCCGCCCGCCTCGCGCACGATGAGCACACCGGCCGCCATGTCCCAGGGCGAGAGGTGGCCCTCCCAGAATCCGTCGAACCGTCCGGCGGCGAGGTAGCAGAGGTTGAGCGCCGCCGAGCCGTCCCGCCGCAGCGCCTGGGCGCGGGTGAGGAACGCCCCGAACATCGGCAGGCCGCGCTCGGGGCGATCGTACGGAAACCCGGTCACGATCAGCGCGTCCTCGACCCGCCCGATGTCGGAGACCTCGAGCGGCCGGCCGTTGAGCGTGGCGCCCGCACCCGCGGAGGCGGCGAACAGCTCGTCACGCACCGGGTCGTAGACCGCGCCCGCCGCCAGCGTGCCGTCGACTTCGGCGGCCACCGAGACGCAGAAGAAGGGGTAGTTGTGCGCGTAGTTGGTGGTGCCGTCGAGCGGGTCGACCAGCCATCGCACCGAGTCCGTTCCGCCACCACCCCGGGTGCCGCCGTCCGGATCGGCTCGGCCGGGCGAAGCCCCCGACTCCTCGGCGAGCACCGCGTGGCCGGGGAAGCGCCGCGCGATCTCGTCGAGCAGCACCCGCTCCGCGCGCCGGTCGTACTCGGTCACCAGATCGATGCGTCCCTTGCGCTCCGGGGTGTGGGCGCGGCCGTGGCCCTCGCGCAGCACCTCCCCGGCGGCGCGGGCCATGCTCTCCGCGGCCTCGCGCAGCGCGGCCGGCGGGGGCGCGACGCTCATGTCGCTCCGCGTGCGGCGCTGTGGATGCAGAAGCGGGAGTAGGGGCAGTCGCCGCACTTGCGCTGATCCGGCTCGGGAGGGAAGTGCGCGGCCCGGATCCCCGCGGCCGCGGAGCGCACGCGCGCGCGGGCGCGCTCGAGGTGGTCGCAGGCGACCCGCGCCTCGCCCACCACCCCCGAATCCATGAAGTGGAGCTGGACGCGGGCCGGGGTCGCCTTGCGGGTCTCCGCGTAGGCGAGCGCGTAGAGCCCGAGCTGTCCGTCCTTCACGCTCTTGTCGGCGCGCTCGCCCGCCTTCTCGCGGTCGTCGATCTCGGAGGTCTTGTAGTCGACCAGCACGATCTCGCCGTCGATCTCGTCGATGCGGTCCCAGCGGCCCACCACCACGTCGTTGCCGAGCCGGAACTTGAACTCCATCTCGCTCGCGAGCGGCGTGCGCCCCGACGCCTGCTCGCGCTCGACGAAGCGCTTGAGCGCCTCCTTGCCCTCGGCGAGCCGGCGCTCCTCGTGCTCGCGCGAGATGAACCCCTCGCTCGACCACGCGCTCACCAGCGCCTGCTGGACGTCCTCGACGGTGATCGGATGCCCGTGAATCCGGTGCTGGAGGTACACGCGCACCGCGTGGTGCATGGCGTTTCCGAACATGAAGCGCGGATCGGTGGCGAGCGGCACCTGCACGATGTGGGCGTACCGGTACTTGAGCGGGCAGGTGAGCCAGTCGTCGATCTGGTTGTGCGAGAGCTGGAGCACCTTGTCGGCGGGCACCGGACCCGCCGGGGCGGCGGGTGTCTCGGCCGCCGGGGCGTGCCGGGCGATCGACTCCAGCGAGCTCGCGCTCTTCCGGGACTTGGGCGGGCTCGGGAGCGCGAGCGCTTCGAGCACGAACTTGCTCGGCTTCGCCTTGCGCGCCCACCCGTAGTCGTCCGCGTGCGAGAGCACCAGGCGGTCGCGCGCGCGGGTCATCGCCACGTAGAAGAGCCGCCGCTCCTCGCGCTCGTGCTCGAGCTTGGGATCGCCGCCGTGCCGCAGCTCGATCGGGAACTCGAGCGGGTCGGAGCGGGACCATTGCGGGAAGCGCCCGTCGGCGAGCTGCACCATGTAGACCACCGGGAACTCGAGCCCCTTGGCGTTGTGGGCGGTGAGCAGCTGGACCGCGTCGTCCTCCGCCTCCACCACCGCGGCCTGGGGATCGTCGCCGGCCTCGATCAGGAGATCCAGGTGGGCGATGAAGAACGGCACGCGGTCGCTCTTGAGCAGCGGTCCGACGCGCTTCACGATCCCGAACAGGCGGTTCAGGTTCTGGACCCGCTCGACCGACTCGGCGGTGTCCTCGCGCGAGAGCTGCGCCAGCCATCCGCTCTCGCTCACGAACTCGAACAGCACCTCCGCGGTCGGCCGGCGCGTGGCGCTCGCGGCGAGCCGGGCGTGGAGGTCGACGAAGCGGCGCACACCCTCGCGGGTCCGATCGCCGAGCCGCGAGGAGGGATCGTTCACCGCCAGCGACGCGGTCTCCAGCAGGCCGCGATTGCGCCGCGCGGCGTCCGCCGAGATGCGCGCCAGGTCGACCGCGTCCACCTCGAACAGCGGATCGCCGAACAGCCCGAACGCCGCCGCGCCGTCCTCGGGATCGGCGATCGAGCGCAGCACGTTCAGGCACAGCGTCACCTCGGGCCGGCGATAGAGCCCCTTCTGGTTGGCGCGCTGGAACCGGATGCCGCGCTGCTTGAGTGCGAGCGCCACCGGATCCAGCTGGGCGTGGGTGCGGGCCAGGACCGCGATGTCCCGGAGCAGCCGCCCGCCGCGGTCCAGCATCGCCTCGATGTCCGTGGCCACCGCGTCCGCCTCGTCGCTCATCCCCTCGAACGGCCAGTGCTCGACGATCCCGTCCAGGTCGCGCACCGCGACCAGGTGCTTGTTGAAGCGCTCCCGATCCCGCGCCTCGAGGCGATCGGGGTCGTTGTGCTTGATCATGCGGTGCGCCGCGTCCAGCACCCGCCGGCCGGAGCGGTAGTTGCGGCGGAGCAGCACCGTGGCGGCATCGGGATAGGCGTCGAGGAAGCCGAGCAGGTTCTCGACCTTGGCGCCGCGGAACCGGTAGATGCTCTGGTCGTCGTCGCCGACGATGGTGAGGTTGGGCCGGCTCCCGGCCAGCAGCTTCACCAGCTCGAACTGGACGTGGTTGGTGTCCTGGAACTCGTCCACCAGGATCCAGCGGTAGGCGTCCTGGTAGCGTCGTCTGAGGTGCGGGCGCTCGCGCAGCAGCCGCAGCGCGAGGCTGATCTGCGATCCGAAGTCGACCCGGCCGCTCGCGAGCAGCAGCTTCTGGTACGCAGCGTAGGCGCGCGCCTTCTCGACCTCCGCTTCGGCCCGGTCGCGCAGCTCCGGGTCGTCGCCGGCCTGCGCGGCGAGCGTCTGGGCGAACTCGAGGTACTGCTCCGGGGAGACGTCCTCGTCGCGCGCCCGGTCGAACACCCCGAGCAGCGCGCTCAGGTGCGTGTCGGGGGCGCCCAGCGGCAGGTAGCGGGAGAGGCCCAGCTCGAACACGCGCTCGCGCAGGAACACCAGCATGTCGGCGCGCGTGCCCACCTGGAGCTGCGAGGTGATGCCGAGCTCGATCGCGTGGTCGCGCATCAGCCGGTCGCCGAAGGCGTGGAAGGTGGCGATGGTCGCGCCCACCATGCCGTAGGGCACCAGCTCGTCGACGCGCGACTCCATCTCGGCCGCCGCCTTGTCGGTGAAGGTGAGGGCCAGGATCTCGTCGGGGCGCGCGCGCTGGGTGTCGATGAGCCAGGCGATCCGCCGCGTGAGCACGGCGGTCTTGCCGGTGCCGGCGCCCGCCACGATCAGGAGCGGGCCCTCGCCGTGGGTGACGGCGGCGAGCTGCTCGTCGTTGAGGCCGGCGAGGATCCGGTCGCGGTCGTTGCCGAGCAGGGACTGCTGCGCCGCCGCCGACGCGGCGGAGGCGGTGGGGCTCATCCCGCCGAGC
>DATEMP010000062.1:0-7814 GCA_035275545.1 Candidatus Eiseniibacteriota bacterium
AGGGGCGCGGCATCCGGTGGTCGAGCGGCTGCTCCGGCCCGGGGACTTCGTGCCCAACGACTGCCTGCTGGATGGCTCGCGACGCCAGATCCTGCTCCTCACCGGCCCCAACATGGGCGGCAAGAGCACCTACCTGCGCCAGGTGGCCCTGTGCGTGCTGCTCGCGCACGCCGGGTCGTGGGTGCCGGCCTCGCGCGCGGAGGTAGGGCGCGTCGACCGGCTCTTCACCCGGGTGGGCGCATCGGATCGGCTCGGGGCCGGCGAGAGCACGTTCATGGTCGAGATGCGCGAGACCGCGGAGATCCTGCGGTCCGCCACGCCGCGCTCGCTGGTGCTGCTCGACGAGGTGGGGCGCGGCACCGCCACCTACGACGGCCTGGCGCTCGCCTGGGCGGTGACCGAGCACCTGCACGAGGCGGGCGGCCCGAGGCCGCGCACCATCTTCGCCACCCACTACCACGAGCTCACTCAGCTCGCCGAGCGGCTGCCGCGGCTCGCCAACGTCCAGGTCACGGTCAAGGAGTGGGGCGATCAGGTGATCTTCCTGCACCGGATCGGCGAGGGCGCCGCCGACCGCTCCTACGGCATCCACGTCGCGCAGCTCGCAGGCTTGCCGGCACCGGTGCTGGCCCGCGCGCGCGCCGTGCTCGCCGAGCTCGAAGCCGAGCGCACCGTCGAGCATCTCGAGGCAAGCGGAACTCCGAAGTCGGACGACGGGGCTGCTCGGCCCGATCCCCGGCGACCGATCGAGCACCCGCACCCGCTCGCCGAGGCACTGCACACGCTCCAGATCGAGACCCTCACGCCGCTCGAGGCGATCAACCTGATCGCGGAGTGGAAGCGGCGGTGGGGGGGAGCGGGCTAGGGCTTCGGAGCAGCCTGCTCGAAGGCGGCGATCGCTTCGTCGGCGTTCGGGTGGTGGCTGAAGATGTTGATCAGGCGCACGGTGATGAGCTGGTTCGTCATGCGCCGCTGAAGCCCGCAGAGCTTGATCTCGCCGCCCCGTCCCGCGTAGTTGCGGTAGGCCTCGACCAGGACCGCGATCCCGCTCGAGTTCATCATCACGCACTCCGAGAGATCGAGCAGGAGCTGGCGGTTGCCCGCGGCGGCCTCGTCGAGCACCGCCTTCAGGAGCTGATCGGTCTCGTCGCCGCCCGTGAACTCGCCCACCGCCTGGAGCACCGTGATCGGGCCCACGGTCCTGCGCTGCACGGCCATCGAGCGCCTCCTGAATCGGGTTGCTGGGGACTCAATTCTTACCCCGAACCCGGGGCCGCCGCCACCTCGAACGCATCCACGCTCTCCTCGGCCGGAGGCGGGGATGTCTTGGCGCCGTGGCGCCGGGCCCGGCGGCCTGCGTGGCGGGCCCGGATCCGGGCCACCTCGACGATGTGGCACAGCAGCTCCTGGAATCGATAGCCGGCCTGGCCGGCGGCCAGCGCGAAGGTCCCGCCCGCGGCGAGGATCCCGAGGGTCCTGACCTCCAGCACCCACACCTCCTGGCGCTCGTCGACGCGCAGGTCGACCCGGGCGTAGTCGCGACAGCCGCAGGCCCGGAAGGCCGCCTCGGCGAGGCTGCGCAGGCGCCCGGCCAGCACCTCGTCGACCGGGGCGGGACAGATCCGGGTGTTGCGCTCCCGGTCGATCTCGACCAGGGGCAGGCATTCGATCGGATCGTTGCCGAGCAGCCCCACGCTGATCTGGCGTCCGGTCACCAGCTCCTCGATGAATGCCTCGCGGCGGGAGCGGCGGACCACGCGCCGCACCGCCGTCCGCAGCTCCCGGCGATCGGTGACCACCACCGGACGCGCGTCGGGATCGTGCCGCGGACGCACCACCGCCGGGAGCGCGAGGCCACCCAGATCGCCGCCCGGGTCGACGATCAGGCGAAAGGCGGGGGTGGGAATGCCGGCCTGGCGCATGACGACCTTGCCGAGCACGCGATCGAAGAGCATCGCATGTCCAAGGGGGGTCGGGCCGCTGTAGGCGATCCCCGACATCTCCAGCACCGCCGGGACGTGGGTCGGGCTGGCGTCGCCCTGAAGGCCGTGAGCGAGGTTCAGGACCATGCCCCGCCGCTCGCCGGTGCGGGGGTCGGGCCGGAAGAACGCGCGCAACCGGGCGGGCAGCGACGCGTTCCCCTCGAGCACTCTCACGCGGTAGCCGCTGGCGCGCAGGGCGTCGACGATCTTCTGCACCGAGCGCAGGCCGTTCCGGTGTCCGGCGCCGGACGCGATGCGGTTGCGGACCACCGCCACGGCTGGTCCGTCCGTGCGCTGGAGCGGCGCGATCCGCGCCGGACGCCGTCTCCGGCGATGGAGCAGGCGGAGGTCCAGGTACTCGGAGACCAGGGCGATCGCAACGATCTGGGTGAGTACGATCTCCGGGAAGCGCAGGATGAACTCGCGCAGCGCCGGGATGCCGCACACCAGCACCATGACGAAGGCGAGCAGGATCGTGGTGATCCCGAGACGCCAGGCTTCTCCGGCGTTGCCGCGGTCGACGGTGCGCGCGATGCCCTCGGCCACCATGCCGAGCACGATCACCGGGAAGTACGCCATCCCCCAGCTCAGGTCCGGCCGCATCCACGGCCCGAGCAGCACCGCACCCACCATGGTCACCGACACGGTGCACAGGATCATCGACAGCCGCGCATAGATGGGCATCCGCATGCGCTTGAGCCACGGACGCAGGAGCAGCACGGTGAGCACCGCGATCGCGATCAGCAGCAGGCTGGGCAGGATGCCGCTCTGGTGGAAGGCCACCGCGATCAGGATCGAGCGGAAGCCGAGGACGCGCAGGCCGAGCGTGAGGCGTGCCAGCGCCACGATCAACGCGCAGGTGGGAAGGAACAGCAGATAGAGGACGTGATCCCGCTGATCGACCGGCACGTCGCTGAGCGAGAGCACATGGTCGAGCGCGCCGCCGATCCCGCGCCACGCCTCCGCGCCCGGGCCCATCGCGCCCGGAAGGGCCAGGATCCGGACGGCGATGACCATCAGCGGCAGGATCGCGAGGGCCGCCAGCACCCACGCGGCGCGGCGCGTGAGCGCGTGCCGCGGCTTCACGAGGATCATCGCGGGGAGGTCTTGCGGATCGCGACCACCGCCGAGAGCCCCGGGAACAGGCGCTCTGCGCCCTGGAGGCGGATGCGCACGCACACCACCGGGGTGCTGCGCATGCGCGCGGTGCGGGGCTGCGGCACGGTGGTCTCGGGAAGCTCGGCGTCGGTCGACACCCCGATCGATTCCACCACCCCGGTGAGGTCGCGGTTGCCGTACGGCTTGACCCTCACCTGGGCCGGGGTGCCGACGGTCACGCTTCCGAGCTGGTCCTCGTTGATCCAGGCCTCGACCCACACCTGATCGCCGATCCACAGATCGACAATCGGCTGTCCGACCACCAGCGAGGCGCCCGGCTCGGCGATGCGTCGCACCACCCACCCGTCGCTCGGCGCGCGCACCACCGCGGCGGCGAGATCGGCCCTGGCGAGCGCCAGCTCGGCCCGGGCGGCCTCGACTTCGGCGGTGGCGGCTCGGCGATCAGCGACCGCCACCGCCTGGAGTGCCTGGGTGGTGCGCTGCTGCGTCTCGGCGGTGAGCAGGTCGTTGCGGGGGATCGCGCCGGTGCGCACGAGCGCCACCTGCTGGTCGTGCCGCACGGCCGCCTCCTCCGCCTGGGTGCGGGCGGCGGCGATCTGCGCCTCCGCCGAGGCGGCGCGTGCGGTAGCCTCCGCCACGCGCGACTGCGCGCGCAGGACACTGGCCCGCAGCTGATGGTCCTCGAAACGGGCCAGCACCTGCCCGGCGGTGGCGCGCTGGCCCACGTCCACCTCCACCATCTTCACGACCCCCGGGAGCTGGGCGCCCACGTGGGTGATCGGTCCCCGGACCTGGGCGTTGTGGGACACCACCCACGCCATCCGGTACCGGGCCCACAGGGATACGGGCAGGAGCACGGCGATCGCCGCGAGCACCACGAGTGCGGCGAATGCCTTCCCGGCGAGCGCCGGGCGGCGTGGGGGAGGGACCGGCGCAGCCCACGGGCGGAGTACGCGGTCGCGCCGCCGCCGGAGGCGCTGTCCCGGTCCCCGCTGAGGAACGAGCGGGAGATCGGGCCGCGGGCGTGTGAGGCCGGTGCTCATGGCTGCCGCGCGGCCGATGGTTGCGGACCGAACATCGCGGCGAACACGCGCTCGCCCAGCCCGCCCTCTTCCATGAATTGCTTGAAGGAATGCTCGATCCCCGGCACCCGCTCGCAGGTGACGAGCGGCGGCAGATCGCGCTGCTCGGCCGCGCGCCGCATCGCCGCCACCCAGTTCTGGGCACGCTCGAGCCGCGTGATGCCCTGTTGCCGATCGATGGCGGACCCGCGCCGCAGGTGAACGTCGCCAATATCCTGGTCGCCGACCAGCACGGTGATCGGGACGCGCAGGAAGCGGTCGGGCTCGAAGCGAAGATCGCGGGCTTCGCGCGAGGGCTTGATGCCGAACGGATAGCGCACGCGCGAATCGGGGAACGTGTACCAGCCCGCCGCACCGATGGCGGCACGCATGATCCGCTCCGGGTGGGCGAGCGTGTAGCGGTGGGCAAACTGGGCGCCGCCCGAGAAGCCGAACAGATAGAAGCGGTCGTCGCGGGCGCCGGTGGCCGCGGCGACCTCGGCGAGGATCGCATCGAGCGCATCGTCGGCGGCCAGCCCCGAGCGGTCGCGCCCGAGACGCTGATAGTCGGTGCTGCCTTCCTCGGTGAAGAACGGCGCCACCAGCACCGCGCCGTAGCGTTCGGCGAACGGCGCGAATAGCGTGGCGTGCTCCTCGACGTTGCGCGAGATGCCGTGGACGCTGACGAAGATCGGCGCGTGCTTCCCGCCGCGGGTCGGCTCATAGACGTAGTACGTCTGGTTCGAGTCCGCCAGGAGCACGTGCCGCATGATCCTCCCCCGTGTCGCTTCGGGACGCTCGTCCTTGTCGATCCCAGGGTGCCATGATGCCGCAACCGCGGCGCCGGCGCCGAGCGCGCCCGGGGCAGCCGCAACCCACAACGCGAGCAGGAGGGCGGTCACGCTACCCATGCACGCCGTCCCGGGTGCGCGCCGGGTGCCCGCCGAACAGCGCCGCAAATACCCGCTCCGCCAGCCGTCCCTCGCCGAACAGGCTCGACAGACCGTTGTCGACCGCGTCCACCGTCTCCACGGTCGTGAGCGGCGGCAGCGCCCGCCGCTCGGCCGCGGCACGCATCGCCTCCGCCCAGTGCTCCGCCCGCTGCGCGCGGGTGCGACCCTGCCGCAGCGCGCGCTGGGTCTGACGCGGGCTGCCGAGGCCGGCGTCCACGGTGCCGGCGATCGCGGTCATCGGCACGCGCAGGAACTCGTCCGCATCCGGACGGAGGTCAGGCAGCGAGCGGATCCGCCGGATGCCGTAGGGGAAGGGGCGGCGCGGATTGGGAAGCGTGTACCACCCGGCAGCGACCACCACCGCGGCGGCGACTCGGTGCGGATACGCCATGACATAGCGATGGGCGAACTGAGCGCCCGCCCCGTGGCCGAACAGATGAATCGCTCCGGTCGGGATGCGGGTCTGCTCGGCGACCTGATCGAGAATCGCCTCGAGCGCGAGGTCCGCGCGTGGCCCATGCCCGGCGCGGCCGAGACGCTGATAGTCGGCGAACGCGGCGCCGAACAGCGGGGCCACGAGCGTGACACCGCGGACCTCGCACGCGTCGGCGAGGTGCGCGGCAAGCGCGTGGGGGTTGCGCTCCAGGCCGTGCACCGCGACCAGCAGCGGCGAACCGGGGGCGGGCACCTCCGGGAGATAGAGGAAATACGGCTGCTCGGAATAGTCCTGCCGGACGCAGCGCAGAATCTGCCTCGCCGGAATGGTGCCGGCATTCACGCCGGCACTCCGGCAAGCGGGACCGCTTCGAGCGAGGTACGCGGTCGGCTGGCCGCAGCGGCGTGCCCGTTGCTACGCCCGCGCGAGGCCATGGCCTCGGTCACGCGACGGCGCTCCGCAGCGGCGAGAATCCGCCGCGCGTTGCTCGCCCGCGCCAGGTCGGCACGACCGTAGAGGGGCAGACCGGTGACCTTCGAGGCCTCACGCAGCGCGAGGGGCGACGACGTGAGGACCCCGCTGAGGCCGATGAGCGGCAGCCCGCCGCTGCGGAGCCAGCGCTGTCCCGCCATGGCGCCCATCGCGTCGCAGGCGGTGAACAGGAGGCCGCCCACCGCCTCGCGGAACACCCCGGTGTTCAGCAGCCCGGCGGTCTCCCGTTGCAGCACGCCGTCGGCGATCTCCAGCACGATCGCATCGACCTGTGCGGCGCACAGATGGGCGTGCAGGGTCACAAAGGAGCGGACCACCTCGTCGTGCGATGCCCGGTAGGTGGTGGCGAGCCCCGCGTCGGTGAAGTCGAGGACCGGATCGGCGCCCGCGTCCCTGAGGAGCCACGTGTCACCCCCCGAACCGGTTCCGGTCATCTTGGCGAAGCCGACCCGCATTCCGGCCAGCGTCAGCCCCTTCACCAGGAATGCGGCGGTCTGGGTCTTCCCGGAATCCATCGAGGTGCCGACCACCGCGATCGCGATGGGACGCCGCTCGGGGAGCTGGTCCACCGCAGGCAGCGCGTGGTCGCGCAGGTTCGCCGGCCTGCCTTCCGGAGTGGCGAGCATCGCCAGAGGAGTGATGTCGGTCGCCGTCTTGGTCAGGCCCCCATGGAAGGAGAGCACCTTGGCGGCGATGCCCCCCGATGCAGCCAGCTGACAGGGTCCCATCGTCTTCGGCACCACCGCTTCGAATTGGTTCGGCGCGTATCGATTCCCATAGGCCACGACGATCTCGTCGCCGACGAACAGCCGGCGCCGGCGACCGTCGGGCAGCTGCAGCGTGCTGTGAAAGCCGATGACGTCGACACGTGCGAGGACGAGGTCCCCGGGCGTGGGAACGCGCGGTTCATCGAGGAGACCGAGGAGCGATCCATCGACGCGTCGCGTCGTCGAAGCCCAGGCCGCGCGCCGTAAGTGCGTGGCATCCAGGTGGCCGTTACGGGAGGGGATGCTGCGGGCAACGCGTCGAGCGCGGTCGGACATTGGGAGATACCCCGCCGGTGTCTATACGATGATGTAGCCTTCCGAATACCAACGGCCCGGTCTGGATGAGATTCGACCGGTGGCACGTGGGTGCGAACGCTACAGCAAATCTCAATCCACCCACCGTAAATGGAGGCAACAGCGATGTGTCCGCCATTCAACGTTGGGAAGACGACGGTTGCTGGGTGGCACGCGGGCAGGGGCGCGTGAAGGATGGACAACTTTTACGGATTTACACGCCGGTTGAAGAATTGATAGTGCGGTCCATGTAAGCCTGCAAAGGGGACCGCTATTCCCCCGAGGCGCGCCGGGCGGCGCGCGCGAGATCCGAATCGGATGTAACGGCGGCGAAACGGGCCGCGGCCGCCTTGAGCGCCGGGTAGGGTGCGCCGGCGGCGGCGTCGAGTGCGAGCCACGCGAGCCGCTCCACCGTGAGCGCCGCCCTCGCGCGATCCAGCACCGCGGCGAGCGTCTCGGCAGCGGCCGGGCGGGTGCCGAACGTATGCGGCGCCTTCCAGAGCGCACGCGCGGCCTCGGCGCGCACCGCCTCGGAGGAATCGTGCAACGCGGCATCCAGCCGGGCGGCGATGCTGTCCCGGAGCGGCAGCGCGGCGAACGGCGAGGGATGCTCCGGGGTCTCGCCCTCGATCCCCGCCACCACCAGATTGACACCGAGGGCCAGCACCGCCTGCTCGCGCACCACCGGGTCGGGATCCCGCGTGTAGTGA
>DATEMP010000063.1:0-2237 GCA_035275545.1 Candidatus Eiseniibacteriota bacterium
CCTTCAGCGCCAGCGTCACGTTGTGTCCCCCGAACCCGAACGAGTTCGAGAGGGCGGCCGTCACGCGGTGCGTTCTGGCCTGTGCGGGAACGAAATCGAGGTCGCATGTGGGATCCGGTCTTTCCAGGTTGGTGGTCGGAGGAATGATCCCGCGCGTCAGGCTCAGGACGGTGGCCACCGCTTCGATGCCTCCGGCCGCACCCAGCAGGTGCCCGGTCATCGACTTGGTCGAACTCACCATGAGCCGGCGCGCGTGATCGCCGAACACGGTCTTGATCGCCGTCACCTCGGCCGGGTCGCCGGCGGGTGTCGACGTGCCGTGGGCGTTGATGTACTGCACGTGGTCGAGCGGCAGTCGCGCGTCGTCGAGCGCCCGTTGCATGGCGCGCGCCGCGCCCGCTCCATCCACGCACGGAGCGGTCATGTGATACGCGTCCCCGGTGGCGCCATAGCCACACAGCTCGCCGAGTGGTTTCGCGCCGCGGCGCCGCGCATGCTCCTCGGTCTCGAGGACCAGGATGGCGGCGCCTTCGCCGATCACGAATCCGTCCCGGTCGGCATCGAACGGGCGGCTGGCTTTCTGGGGATCGTCGTTGCGTGTGGAGAGCGCCCGCGCGTTGCCGAAGCCCGCCAGCGCCATGGGCGTGATGGTCGCCTCGCTCCCACCCGCCAGGATGACGTCGGCGTCGCCGGCGCGCAGCAGGCGGAGGGCTTCACCGATCGCGTGTGCGCCCGAGGCGCACGCCGAGACGGTGGCGAGGTTGGGACCTCGGAGGCCGAACTGGATCGAGACCTGGCCGGCGGCCATGTCGACGATCATCATCGGGATGAAGAACGGGCTGACGCGCCCGGGGCCCTTCTGGACCAGGTTGCTGTGCTGCTCCTCGAAGGTCTCCATGCCCCCGATGCCCGAGCCGATGATGACGCCGATGCGCGACGTGTCAGCGGTGGCCGGGTCGAGTCCCGCGTTCCTGAGCGCTTCGTGGGATGCGACGACCGCGTACCGGACGAAGCGATCCATGCGCTTCGCCTCCTTGCGGTCCAGCACGCCCTCGCTCGAGAAGTCCTTCACCTCGCAGGCGAAGCGCGTGCCGTACGCCGAGACGTCGAACCGTGTGATCGGTCCCGCCCCGGACTTCCCGGCGATCAGGTTGCTCCAGAATGCCTCCGTGTCGTTGCCGATCGGCGACACCACGCCGGTCCCGGTGACGAACACGCGTCCGTTCTCACTCACGTCGGGTCTGACTCTCCACGTGGGCCCGAACGACCGCTGCCCGCGACGGCGGGCCGGCCGCGCCCGTCTGGCGCGTGCGGGATTCGGGGCTGGGGTGGTTCATCCTGGTCTCGATGCGTGCCTAGGACGAAGCGGTGGCGTGCGACTTGAGGTAGTTCATCGCGTCGCCCACGGTCTTCAGCTTGTCCGCTTCCTCGTCGGGGATGTCGAGTCCGAACTCCTCCTCGAGCGCCATGACGAGCTCCACGATGTCGAGCGAATCGGCGCCGAGATCCTCGATGAATTTCGCCTCGGGCGTGAGCTGCTTGACCTCGACCTCCAGCTCCTTGGCGATGATCTCCTTCACCCGATCCTCACTGAACGCAGTCACTGAGATCTCCTTCCGGTTGGGGTTCATTGCATCAATCCATGACCATGCCGCCGTCCACGGTCCAGACCTGGCCGGTGACGTATCCGGCGCGCGGCGACGCCAGGAACGCGATCACCTCGCCCACCTCGGCGGGCTGGCCCAGCCGTCCGAGCGGGATCCGCCCGGTGAGCTCGGCGCGCGCCGCCTCCGGCAGCTCGGCGGTCATCTCGGTGGCGATGTAGCCCGGGGCAATCGCGTTGACCGTGATCGCGCGCGACGCCAGCTCGCGCGCCAGCGCCTTGGTGAGCCCGAGCAGGCCCGCCTTCGACGCCGCGTAGTTGGCCTGCCCGGCGTTGCCCATCAGGCCCACCACCGACGACACGTTGATGATGCGCCCGTAGCGGGCCTTCATCATCGGGCGCACCACCGCGCGGCAGCAGCGGAAGGCACCCCCCAGGTTGGTGTCGACCACCTGGGCCCACTGCTCGTCGCTCATCCGGAGGAACACGCCGTCGCGGGTGATCCCCGAGTTGTTGACCAGGATGTCGACGCGCCCGAGCTGGGCGAGCGCCGCCGAGAACGCCTGCTCGACCGAAGCCGCGTCGGCGATGTCGGCCGCGAACGCGTGCGCGGTGCCGCCCGCCGCCGCGAGCC
>DATEMP010000064.1:0-2542 GCA_035275545.1 Candidatus Eiseniibacteriota bacterium
CAGCACGATGCCCGCGTCGTCCCGGCGCTCCTCGCGCTCCTCCAGTCGGGGCAGGCGGACTTCGTCGTCGGCTCGCGCTACGTCGAGCGCGAGGGGTTCCAGTCGTCGGCGACGCGGCGCCTCGGGAGCCGCTGGTTCCGGCTCCTCCTGCGCCTCGCCTGCGGCCAGCAGGTCTCGGATCCCACCTCGGGTCTCTGGGCGGCCAACCGGCGGGCCGCGGTGCTGCTCGCGGCGGAGTACGCGTCGGACTACCCGGAGGTGGACGCCCTGGTGCTGCTCGCGCGCAGCGGGTGCCGCATCGTGGAGGTGCCGACGGTGATGCGCGAGCGCGCCGCCGGCACGTCCTCGATCAACGCGCCCCGCGCGCTCTACTACATGCTGAAGGTCACGGTCGCGCTCGGCATCGGCAGCCTGCGTCCGCGCGCCCTCGGGAGGTTCTGATGGCCGTTCGCCCGTTCCAGCTCTTCATCGCCGCGAGCTCGCTCGCCCTGACGCTCCTCGTGCTGGAGCTGATCCGCCGCCGGAAGATCAAGGACGAGCTCTGGCTGCCCTGGCTCGTCGTGTCGATCACGCCGTTCGTGATGAGCCTCTGGATCTCGCCCTGGGCGCAGCTGGCGCGGCTCCTCGGCATCGCGTACGAGCCGGCGCTGCTCCTCATGGCCGGCCTGCTCCTCTGCCTGGCGCTGATCCTCTACCTGACGGTCGTCGTCTCGACGCTCATGCGCCAGAACCTCCGCCTCGCGCAGGAGATGGCGCTCCTCCGCGAGCGGATCGAATCCGCGACCGGCGCGCGGCTGACGTAGCCCCGACCCCGAGGCACGCGGAGAGGGGGAGCCGGGGGGCGCCCTCGCTGGCTTCGATTCGCGCCGAGGTGAGGCGGGGTACTCACGGCAGCTCCCTGCGGCGCTCTCTATGAAGGAGGGCGGTCCGTCAAGGCTGGGGGGGACTGCGGGTGTGCCGGTGAGGGAGCGGCGAGGGCGTGCTCATCTCTCTATCGCCTCCTCGACGGGAGGATCAGGCAGGCATGGGAGCATCGCCCCGGTGGCGCATCTCATAGAGGACCGTCACGCGGTCAAAGCGCCGGGCGCGCCTGCCGGGGCGAAGGGGTGCCTGCGCGTGAGCATGTACCAAATGGCTGCCGCGAGCTGGCGAGCAATGGCGATCTGCGCAACCTTCGCGCCCCGCTGCCGGCCGAGTCGCTGTTTCATGCGCAGATAGCGGGCGCGATAGACGGGATGCCGGGCGGCATGGGGAGCAGCCTCGACCAAAGCCCAGCGGAGGTAGCGCGGCCCGAGCTTCGTGAGCGCGCCGCGGCGATCGCGCGCGCCCGATTGATAGACGCGTGGACAGAGGCCGGTGTAGCCGACGAGTTTGGTGGGCGTCGCGAAGCGGCGGATGTCGCCGATCTCGGCGGCGATCGTGTAGCCGAGGACCCACCCGATGCCGGGGGCGGTCCGCAGCAGGGGGACATCGGGATGCGTGGTGCCGCGCGCGCGCAGCGCTTGGTCCAGGGCCCGCAGGCGCATCGTCAGATCATCGATGAGGGCGAGCGCCGTGCCCACATGCGTCCGCCACGGCTCCGGGAGGGGCGCGCGGGCCAGGAGCTCGCGGCCGCGGCCGCCGAAGAGATCACTGACGGGACAGGGTACGCCGTGGGCGAGCAGCGTCGCGTGGATGCGGTGCTTGAGCCGGGAGCGCTGCCGGACCAGGTGAAGGCGGAAGCGGGCCCGCTCGCGATCGGCTTGCACCTCCCCATTCGGGAGCCAGAGGCCGGGGACCAAGTCGCGCCGCGAGAGCTCGGCCAGCACGTGCGCGTCGATGCGGTCCGTTTTGCAGGCGAGCGGCGCGAGCCCCTTGGCCTTGAGGGCGTCGGCGATCTGCACGTCCCAGCCGCCGCGTTCGAGGCAATCGTGAACGAAGCGCGCCCCGGTCATCGCTTCGAGGGTGGCGCGCACCGGCTGCCCGTGCCGCGCGACGCGCGCGGCCAGCGCCGCCAGCCCGGCGGCGGTGGGAAGCGCGGCACCGCGCTCGAGCACGACGCCCGTCGCGTCCAGGACACAGTAGTCGAGCCGCTTGCGGCTCAGGTCGAGTCCGGTGTGTAACATCGTCGGGGCCTCCTTCGTGGATTCGCCGTACTCAGGCGACACATGACCGGCATCAGCCTGCCACGGCGGAGGCCCTCCTTCATCGCATTCATAGGCGCCTGCGAGGGCGCCCCGCCCGCGCTCGCACGCTACTGCACGCCCATGAACTCGAGCATCAGGCTCATCTGCGCCTCGAGCATCGGGACGCCGGTGTGGAAGGCACGCCCGCGGGAGGCGGCGAGCGCCAGGAGCCCGGTCATCTCCGGCGCGACCACGCAATCGGCGACCAGCGCCGCACGCTCGACGAGGTCGCGCGACATCGGGAGCTCATCGCGGATCTTCATGCCGAGCGAGGTGGCGTTGATCGCCACGTCGTAGCGCGCGTCCGGCGTGTCACCGAGCCGCACCGTCGTGGCGGGGAACGCGGCCCGGACCCGCGCGGCGAGGTCGGCCGCGCG
>DATEMP010000065.1:0-27196 GCA_035275545.1 Candidatus Eiseniibacteriota bacterium
GCGGCGCTGGCGGGCGGGGTGATGCTCGCCACCTCGCTCCAGAGCTGCACCACCATGCGCATCATCCGGCATCGCGATCCCGCCGCCGACCAGCCGCTGCGGATCTTCCAGCAGGCACCCGTGGCCCGCCCCGCGACCCCCGCCGCGCTTCCGGTCGCGGCAGTCCCGCGCGCCGACCTCGACACCGTGATGGTGCGCGACGTGGATCAGGTGATGCGGCCGCTCGCCGAGTACCTCGAGCGACGTCAGATCAGGGCCTTCCTGGTCATGCAGGACGACACCATCGTCTACGAGCGCTACGCGCAAGGTTACGATGCACAGACGCGGTCGAGCTCCTTCTCGGTGGCCAAGTCCATCACCTCGGCGCTCCTGGGGCTCGCCCTGCGCCAGGGCTCGATCCGGAGCCTCGACGACAGCGTCACCACTTACGTCCCCGAGCTGGCTCGCAATCCCGCCTACCGGGGGGTCACGATCCGCCACCTGCTCGGGATGGCGTCCGGCGCGGCCTACACGCGCACCAACGGCCACCTGTGGCACGACCTGCGATCCGGCGACGCCCGCTTCTACTACACCTCGAACGTCGAGGGCGACCTGCTGCGACAGGGCCGCGAGGATCCGCCCGGGCTGAGGTGGGCCTACAAGGACAGCGACGCGATCCTGCTCGGCTGGGTGCTGGCCCGTGCCACGGGCCGCACGGTGGCGACCCAGCTCGAGGAGGGCATCTGGCGCCCGATGGGCGCCGGGCACGACGCGAGCTGGGACCTGGACCGCCGGGGTGGCCACGAGAACACCGCCTCGGGGCTCAATGCCACCGCCCGCGACCTGGCGCGCTTCGGGCGTCTCTATCTCGAGGGTGGCGCCCGGGACGGCGTCCAGATCCTGCCGCGCGAGTGGGTCGAGGCCTCGACCACGCTCGACCCGGCACGCCCGGAGCCCGAGGTGGTGACCTGGTGGCAGATGCAGCACCAGCGCTACTGGTGGATCCCGATGCACAATTGGGACGCCGAGCGCGACTTCTTCGCCGACGGCTCGCGCGGACAGCGCATCTACGTGCACCCGCGCTCGCGGGTGGTCATCGTCCAGCTCGCCAATGAGAGCGACCAGGAGTTCCCGTTCCGGAAGATCGTCCATCACCTGCTGGGCGAGCCGTTCCGCTACCCGGTCAGCATCCCCGCGCGCCTGCTGGCCGCGGCGCGCTCCGGCGCGGGGGCGGACTCGTTGCGCCGGCTCCATCGCTCGCTCATGGCACGCGCCGCCGCGGAGCCGGCCGCGTTCGTCATCAGCGAGGCCGGAATGATCAGCGTGGGACGCATGCTGATCGCCGAGCCCGCGCGCTCCGCGGTCGGGCTGGCGGTCCTCGAGCTGGCCGCCGAGCGCTCACCGACCTCGTACCGCGCCCACGAGGCGCTGGGCGAGGCCTACGAGCGCCTCGGATCGAAGGACCAGGCGCGCTCCGAGTACCGCGAAGCCACGCGCCTCGCGCCGCACCTCGCGAAGACCGCGGCGAAGAAGCTCGCGGCCGGTTAGGTCATCGCGCGGTCAAGTCGCCGGAATCCTCGTGTAGGTCCTACATCCGGCGTCTCAATCTTTGCTCTGCACGCCGCGCGTCCACTGCACGGATGGGCGCAAGTCCTTGCCCTGCAGACCGTGCATCCCGTGGCATGCACGGTGCATGACCGAGGCGTGCGAGGGGATTCGTCCGCGCGTCACAGCGCATCGGACGGCACTTCACGCAAAACGAAGGAGGCACGTCATGTTGTGGACCCTGTTCGTGGTCCTCCTGGTGCTCTGGCTGCTCGGCATGGTGACGTCGTACACGCTGGGCGGCTTCATTCACGTGCTGCTGCTGGTGGCGATCGCCGCCGCGCTGATCCGCATCATCCAGGGTCGGCAGCCGGTTTGACCGCGGCGCTCGCGCCGAGGAGGTAGGTGATGCCGGTTCTCATTCAGGTCTGCGCGGTGCTGGTCACGCTGGCGATCGTATGTATCGCGATCGCCACGATCCGGGCGATGCGGCGTTTCGAAGTCACCGCGCACGAGTTCAGCCGGACGGCTGAAAAGGTACGCGAGACCGTCGCCCAGGCGGATCAGGTGACCCGGCAGCTGCAGGACATCGCGGTCTCCGTTCAGGCCACACTCTCACCGGTCCGCAGTGCGGCGAATCGGCTCGCCGCCGTGGCGGACCGGGTCACCGATGTCTCGAACGTGATCGTGGACCAGGTGGAGACGCCGGTCCGCAACACGCTGGCGATCCTGACCGGCCTGCGCACAGGCACACGGTCGTTTCTGGGATCGCTCGTCCGCCGGGCAGGCGTCCGGCATTCGAATGGAGGATATCCTCATGAATGATCACCGCTATGACACCCCCGACATCGCACGAGACATCGCCCGCAGCTCGAACTCGACGATGGCGTTCGTGCTCGGCACGGTCATCGGCGCGGGCGTGGCGCTGCTGTTCGCTCCGGCGACCGGTACCGAGACGCGGCGTCGCATCCGCGAGACCTCGCGGCGCCTGGGCACGAACGTCCGGGACGGCCTCAAGGAGGGGATCGACCAGACGCGCGGGCGGATCGGCGAGCTCAAGCAGGACGCGCGCTCCGCGGTGAACGCGGGACGCGAAGCATTCAACCGGGAGCGTGAAGCCCGCGCGACCACGACCGAACAGCCGCTGTAAGGCGTTCCTCCAGGACGCCGCCCATGGCCTCGCAACGCGCCGTCGCTCCCGAGCGTGTCGAGGCGGCCGACGGTGGCGGAGAGGCGCAGGCAGTCGCGCGTATCTCCGCCACCGCGCCGGCCGCGGTGGTGTTCGCGAATCCGGTTGCACCCAACATCGATCTCGCCCGGCTGAACGAGGCGCTGAGCCGCTCGTTCGGGCCCGGGCGTTTTCGTGTCGTCGAGACCCAGGACAGTGACGAGGCCGACGCGCTCCGCGACCGGGCGGTGCTCGACGCGGTCGCGGACGGCTGCACGCTCGCGATCGCCGCGGGGGGCGACGGCACGGTCTCCGAAGTCGCCGAGAGCCTGTGGCGGCTGGGCCGCAAGGCCGCGGCGATGGGCCTCGCGATCGTGCCGTGCGGGACCGCCAACATCCTCGCCAAGGAGCTGGGGATCCCCACCGATCTGGACGCCGCGGTGGCGCTGGCCGCCGATCCGCCCCGGGTGGTGCCGCTCGACGGGCTCGAGTGCGCCGATCACCTGATCCTGACCCAGGTGGGGGTGGGACTCGACGCCTACATGATCCGGGACACCGGCCGCGAGGCGCGGAATCGCTTCGGCCGGCTCTCGTACCTCACCTCGCTCGCACGCCGTGCGGTCGGTCACCAGGCGCGTTTGTTCGAGATCACCACCGGCGGCCGCACCCTGCGCGTGCGCGCCTGGCAGATCGTGGTCGCCAACGCGGCCACCCTGGGCACCAAGCCGTTCACCTGGGGTCCGGACGTCGACCCGACGGACGGGGTCGCCGACGTGTGCATCTTCGAGGTGCGCCGCCGGCGCCACGTGTTCGATCTCGCCTGGAACGTGCTCACCGGCCGCCACGAGGAGAGCCGCCATACCCGCTTCCTCCCGGTGCGCGACGACGTGACCATCGACTGCCGGGAGAAGATGCCGGTGCAGGGCGACGGCGAGATGCTCGGCAAGACGCCGGTGCGCGTCGACGTGGTGCCCGAGGCGGTGCGGGTGGTGGTGCCTCCGGCCCCCGAGGAGGCGCCGGCGGTCGACGCCGCCCCCGACCGTTCCGAGGTGTCGCCGCAGACGATGCGCGCCCGGGCGACCTTCCGGACCCGGGTGATGAGCGTGCGCGACCGGCTGGGCGCGGTGGACACCGGCGTCTACCTGGCGCTGAACCAGCTTAACGGCGGGCCGGTGGTCGACTGGGTGCTGCGGATGTCGTCCCGGTTCCTGGACTGGGGCGAGGCGTGGATCGTGGTATCGGTGATCGCAGCCCTGAGCGCGAGCTCGGGCAGCCGCATGGTCCCGGCGTTCGTCGTGCCGCCGCTGTGGCTCGCGATGCTCACGGTGAACTATCCGATCAAGATGCTGTTCCGGCGCAAGCGCCCGTTCCTCACCCACGAGCGGGCACGGCTCATCGGCCGTCGCCCCACAGATTCGTCGTTCCCCTCGGGCCACACCGCCGCGGCATTCGCGGGCGCGGTGCTCCTCACGCCGCACCTGCCGGGAGTGGCCCCGGGGTTCTGGGCCTACGCGGCGATCGTCGGGTTCTCGCGGGTCTACCTGGGCGTGCACTTCCCGGCGGACGTGGTGTTCGGCGCGGCGATCGGCATGGGGCTCGCGATCGGGTACGGAGCGGTCTGGGCGCTGCTGCTGACATGGATGGGGGCGGCGTGAGGCTCGTCAATCGTGCTTGCGCGCCCAGGCGCCGATCAGGATCGGCAGCATCTGGATGCCCTGCACGCGGACGACGTCGGCGCGCAGCCGGTCGGTGAGCGTGTCGATCCCGACCTCCTCGGGGCGCACCACGCCGCGGCTCGCGAGCGAAGGGAGCGCTGCCCGGAACATCTCGACCGCGTACTCGTAGCCGGGCCAGTCGGGGCCGCCGCCCACCGGGGCCTCGAGCAGCATCTCCGGGGCCGGTAGCCCGGCGTCGAGGTAGGTCTTGAAGAGCCGCGCACCCATTTGTACCTCGGGAACGTCGGGCACCGCCGGCGGCATGGTCCAGCGCTGGAGCTGGCGCGAGAGCTCGGTGGGGGGAAAGACCGCCGAGGGGTAGCTGACGTCGTTCTCGTGGATCGCCGCGATCCCGCCGGGTCGGAGCCGCGCCACGAGATGGTGGAGCACTTCCGCGGGGTCGGGCAGGTACATGAGGACCCAGCGCGCGACCAGGGCGTCGAAGTCGGTGTCGAGGTCGAGATCACGCACGTCCCCGGCGACGAACGAAACGTTCTCCCAGCCCTCGGCGGCCATCCGCACGCGCGCCGCCGCGATGGCATCGGGGCGGACGTCCACGCCCACCACCTGGCCGCGCGGGCCCACCAGATCGGCGAGCAGCACCGTCATGTCGCCGGTGCTGCTGCCCACGTCGAGCACCTTCATGCCGCGCCCGATTCCGGCGGCATCGAGGAAGCGCCGGCTGATGGGACCGTAGATCTGGTGCTGGAGCATCAGCCGCCGCGTCTCGAGCTCGCGGGGTCCGCAGGGATCGAAAGGGTTCATCGGCATCATCCACGTCGCGGCCCGAGGACGAGTCTACGCCGCCGGGCACGCTCAGGGAATGCCGACCGTGCCCTGCCCCCAGCCGAGCTGGATGACCTCGAAGTCGTCGGCAGTGAGGCTGTGGAACGCCGGGTTCAGGACGTCGTTGTCCCAGGCCGGGTCCATGGTGCCGGTGACGTACATGTCGGTGCCGTTGTCGGCGACGATCAGCCCGTAGGTCTTCATCGCCTGGAAGATCTTGCGCACCTCGGCCGGGTAGCCGCTGATGTCCACCGAGCTCTTGAGCCGCAGCCGCGTGCCCATCGGCGGGGCACCCACGGTGCTGCCCGCCTGGTGGCTTGCCGGCCACACGTAACCGTGGGTGGCGCGGGTGGTGACGCGGAACGCGTGCGTGATCGGGCCCGCCCCAGCCACCTCGTCGCGCCGCACCAGGCCGGGGAAGATCGCGAGCCCCGCGGCGTCGGCCGAGGTCCAGCCCTCGGGACGTCGCGCGTTGCTCGAGAGGTCGAAGGTGGCGCCGGAGCCCGCCTCCCAGCGGCCCGGCGACGTGTTCCAGCGCGTCGCCCAGGTCTCGAACAGCAGCCAGCGCGCGCGATCGATGAGGATCAGGTGCCGGTCGCCGCTCGGCCCTCCGCCCGGAACGCCGCCCTCGATGTAATTGGGCTGGGTGCGCGCCTCCATGGGGATCGGGTAGCCGGGAGGACGCCCCGGCGCTTCCGGGTCGCTCTGGCTTCCGTAGGGGGAGAAGGTCACGGGCAGGAGCGCCTGGTTGGCACCCACGGTCACGTAGGGAATGCCGTAGGGCGGGGGGCCGAAGTCCGGATGCACGACGCGCGTCGCCGTGGGGTTCGAGGGCGTGCGCCCGCTGATCCAGTCGATCAGCGCCTGCGACTGCGGATCCACGGGCGCTCCCGCCACCGGCAGGTTCCACCAGTTGTCGGGAGGGAAGACCTGCCGCGACGCGAGATCCTCGAGCAGCACCACGCTGTCGGCGGCCGAGATCGCCGGGGAGGGCTCGGGCGGACCGGTCGACGCGGGCGGCTGCGTGGGCGGCGTGGCGCACGCCGCGCACAGGAGGAGTGCCGTGGCGGCCAGCGCTGCACGAAGCAGAGACATGTCGAACCTCGTCGGGGCGGGTTCACTCGACACCACGTCGATCGCGGCGCCGCCGGCCGGAGATGGTCGTCGGGTGCAAAAGCACGGCCGCGGTGACCCGGGGGCGCGCCCCGTGGGCGTCCAGGGCTCTGTAGATCCGCCACGCGTTTGTAAGGACGGGCGTAGCCCGGTTCTCCTGCCCGCCCGGCGATGAAACGCCCACGTCAGGATGTCGCCCGAACTCCCAGTAAACAGGGGGCCGATCGTGCAACGTCAACGTACGCCTGTGCACGGCGCACTCCTTGCTGGGGTCCCAAGGCTGCCACGACACCCAGCCCAAGGAGGATCCATCATGACGATTCACACCCTGCGTGACCTCTTCGTCGAGCAGCTCCAGGACATCTACGACGCCGAGCATCGCATCGCCAAGGCGCTCCCCAGGATGGCGAAAGTGGCTCGGTCCGGCGAGCTCAAGAACGCGTTCGAGAACCATCTCGCCATGACCGAGGAGCACGCGCAGCGCCTCGAGCAGGTGTTCGAGTCGATCGGCGAGACCCCGAAGCGTCACACCTGCAAGGCGATCGTCGGCCTGCTCGACGAAGGCGAGGAGATGATGAAGGCCGGCGACGAGAGCGTCGTCGACGCCGCCCTGATCGCCGCCGCCCAGAAGATCGAGCACTACGAGATGGCGACCTACGGATGCCTGCGGACCTGGGCCGATCTGCTGGGCGCCGACGACGCGGCGAACACGCTGCAGCTGACGCTGGACGAGGAAGGGCACACCGACCACAGCCTCACCGAGATCGCCCGGAGCCTCAACATCCAGGCGGCCGAGGGTGACGACATCCAGATGCCGGAGCGACCGCGCTACGACGACCAGCCTCGCGCCGGCATGAGCGACTAGACACCGGAGGACCACCATGGCTCGTCGTGACACGCAGACGCGTCCGGCGGGCCATGCGTCCGACTGGGCGGAGCTCACCCACGGAGCCCGTTCCGCGCTCTCGACGTCCGCCTGGATGGACACCGCACCCGCCCAGGTGCTGCGGCCGCTCGACCGGGACCTCCACGTGGATTGCTGCGTCATCGGTGCGGGGATCAGCGGGCTCACCACCGCCTACCTGCTGCTGCAGGCGGGCCGCGAGGTCACGGTCATCGACGACGGCCCGATCGGCGGCGGCGAGACCGGGCGCACCACCGCGCACTTCGTGGACGCCCTCGACGACCGCTACCAGCACCTGCTGTCCTGGCGCGGCGTCGAGGTCACGCGCCTCGCCGCCGCGAGCCACACCGCGGCCATCGCGCTGGCCGAGGACATCGTCGCCCGCGAGTCGATCGACTGCGACTTCGTGCGCCTCGACGGCTACCTGTTCCAGCCCGACGGCAGGCACCCGGAGCGGCTCACGGACGAGCGCGACGCGGCGCGCACCGCGGGGCTCGACGGGCTCTCGATGGTGGACCGGGCGCCCTGGCCGGACTTCGACACCGGACCCTGCCTGGTGTTCCCCCGCCAGGCCCAGCTCCATCCGCTCCGATATCTGCACGGCTTGGCGCTCGCGATACGCAGGCTGGGAGGCGAGATCTACACCGGATCGCGTGTCGAGAAGATCGAGGGGAGGACCGCCGTGAAGCTCAAGCTCAGCGGCGGATCGACGGTGACGGCCCGCGAGGTCGTGCACGCGACCAACGCCCCGCTCGACGCGCCCGGCGAGATCTACCTCAAGGAGTTTCCCTTCCGTTCGTACGTGATCGCGGCATCGATTCCGGCCGGGGCGTTGGCGCCCGGGCTCTACTGGGACAACCAGGACTCGTACCACTACCTCCGGTCCCAGCGTCTCGAGGACGGCGAGCTGCTGATCGTGGGCGGCGAGGATCATCCGACCGGCAAGGCGGACCACGGCGGCGAGCGCTGGGCGCGGCTCGAAGCCTGGGCTCGTGAGCGCTTTCCGATGATGGGAGAGGTCGCCTACCGCTGGTCGGGCCAGGTGTTCGAGCCGGTGGATGGCCTGGGCCTGATCGGCCGCTACCTCGATCGGCCCCACCAGTACATCATCAGCGGCGACTCGGGGAACGGCATGACGCACGGCACGCTCGGGGCCCGGCTGGTGGCGGATCTCGTCACCGGCCGCGAGAATCCCTGGGAGACGGTCTACGACCCGGCACGGAAGCCCAGGAACGTGAAGCACTTCCTCGGCATGGGCATTCCCGCCGCCGCCGGATACGCGCGCAAGGTGACCACCGGGCACAAGGACCCGTCGGACATCGAGCCCGACTCGGGCGCGATCGTCGAGGTGGACGGCGAGAAGGTGGCGGTCTACCGGGATGCGACGGGAGCCGAGCACCGGGTCTCGGCCCTCTGCACCCATCGCGGCTGTGTCGTGGCGTGGAACGGGAGCGAGAAGACCTGGGACTGCCCGTGTCACGGCTCCCGGTTCGCCGCCAACGGCGAGCTGCTCACCGGGCCGGCCAGCGTTCCGCTCGAGCCGGTGAGCGACCGGAAGCGCAAGCGCCCGGCGGCGTGAGGTGACGCCGTCGCCACCTCGGCGGCTACGCGCGCGTGGTCTGCTGGACGTCGATCGACGTGAGGAGCAGCTCGAGCTCGGCCGGGTTCACCGGCTTGACGAGGTGCGCGTCGAATCCCGCGTCGCGCGTGCGGCGCCGGTCCTCGGGGTAGCCCCAGCCCGTCAGCGCCACCAGGAAGGTCCGCCGGCCCCAGGGCTCCGCGCGAACCTGCTTCGCGACCTCGTAGCCGTTCACCTTCGGCATGCCGATGTCGAGGACGATCACATCCGGCATCACCTGCTGTGCGACCGCGAGCGCCGATTCCCCGTCGAATGCCTTGTGGACCTCGTGCCCGGACATCTGGAGCAGCAGGGAGAGGCTTTCCACCGCATCGTGGTTGTCGTCGGCGATCAGGATGCGCCGGGGACGCACGGCCGGTCCCGCCCCCCCCGTCGCGGCCACGGATATCGGTGCCGCCTCGGTGGGGATGACCGGAAGCCGGACCACGAACTCGCTGCCGTGACCGATGCCATCGCTGCGGGCTTCGATCGACCCGCCGTGAAGCCGAACGATCTCCCGCACCAGGGTGAGCCCGATCCCCAGACCGCCCTCGCGATCGGTGGAGCGATCCACCTGTGCGAACAGCTCGAAGATCTCGCCCAGCTTCTCGGCCGGGATCCCGATCCCGTCGTCCTTGACGCTCAGCTCGAGCGTGTGGTCGGACGCGACGCACCGCACGTCGATGTGCCCGCCCGCGGGCGTGTACTTGGCCGCGTTGCCGATGAGATTGCAGAGCACCTGGACCAGGCGGGCGTGATCCGCGTCCAGCTCGACCGGGTCCGACGGCAGGCTCACCCGCAGGTTGTGCCGGCGGGCGCGCAGGTCGTCGCGGCACGCGTCCACGGCCTGCTCGACGATGTCCGCCAGCAGCAGGCGCTCGCGGCGCAGCTCGAGCACGCCCCGCGAGATCCGCGACACGTCGAGCAGGTCGTCGATCAGCCGCACCATCTGGTCGGTCTGGCGCTCGATCATCTCGATCGGGTGCCGGAGCTCCGCCTCCTGGGGTCCTTTGAGCTTCAGGAAGTGCGCGGCGTTGCGGATCGGCCCGAGCGGGTTGCGCAGCTCGTGGGAGAGGATGGCGAGGAACTCGTCCTTGCGCCGATCGGCCTCGCGGAGTGCCTCCTGGGCGCGCTGCAGATCGCGGTAGTGGCGCTGCTCGCTGAGATCGATGATGACCAGGCACTCGCCGAGCGCGCCCTCGTGCAGTGCACTGACGCCGAAGTAGACGTCGCATCGGACGCCGTCGCCACGCTGCATCCCGATCTGCCGGCGCACCTGAACATCGGTCGCTTCATCGAGCATCGATGCGAACCCCTCGCGCTGATCGTCGGCGGCGAGATCCAGAATCGATTTGCCGACCAGCATGTTCAGGGGCTGCTGGAGGAGGTCCGCGAAGGCGCCGTTGCCGTAGAGGATGATCCCGTCGGTGGTCAGGGTCGCGGCCCCCTGGGGCATCTGCTCGACCAGCAGCCGGTACGGCTTGTCGGCGGTCTCGAGGGTGAACACCTGGTCCTGGTCGCCGGTCACGAGCACCGCATCCACCTCGCCGGCCCTGACCGCGCGGATCGCGTCTTCGAGCTCGTTCAGCCGCACGCGCAGCTGCTGGTTCTCCTCGAACAGGGGATCGATCGTGCGGGCGGTCGCAGGGGATTTGTCGGAGGGCGCGGGCGTCATGAGCCCGTCGCCTTGAGGGGCAGGTCGAGCCCCGCGAGCACCCGCAGCGTGTTGGTCATGTCACCCACGAGCCGGCGCACGGGAAGGGGGAACGACTTGACGACGGTCGGAGTGGCGATGAGCTGTGCTTCGTGCGCGAGCTCGGGCTGCTGATGCACATCCACCACCTCAAGATCGTAGCGACCCTTGAGCCGGTCCTCACACACCGCCCGGAGGCATCGGATCGCCAGCCTGGAGATTGGCGACATCCCGATCACGTAGAGTCGGAGCGCATAGCGCTCGCCATTCCACCGGGCCGCCAGACGCTCGAAGGCCGCGGAGTCGTCGGCCGGCGCCTTGCGGCGGGGGCGGGCTCGCCCAGGTTTCGCAGCCGGCTGCGGGCTGGGTCCACGTTTTCCGGTCATGGCGAACGCTCAGACCTCGACCGGGCGCAGCTGCAGTCCTACCAGGGTGCGCTCGACGTTCGAGAGGTCACCGATCACCTTGCGGAGTGGCGGCGGCAGCTTGCGGACCAGGGTGGGGATGGCGACGATCTGGTCGCCCTGGGCGAGCTGGGGATGCAGGAGCAGGTCCACCACTTCGATCCGGTACCGATCGGGAAGGTGTTCCTCGCACAGCTTCTTGAGATTGGCGATCGCCGCGAGCGACCGGCTGGTCTTGCCCGCCACATACAAGCGAAGCTCCCACATGTCGGGGTCGGCCTTGCCCTTCAGGTCCTCGAGAGGCTTCGGGTTGCGCTTCACTTGCGACCTCCGCGTGTCATGGCTCTGCGGGAACCGTTGGTCCGGGACTTCGACAGCACGGCGGCCACGCGGGAGCCGTTGGACCTGGGCTTCGATGGCTCGTCGGCACTGCGACTGCGGGCGATCGCCGCCCGACCACGCTGGTTCCGGGTGCCGGCCGCCTCCTCCCGCTGGATCGCCAGTTCGAGCTCCTCCACCTCGGCTTCGAACCGGGCACGCTCGCCGCGGAGGTGGGCCTCGATCTCGTCGCGCCTGCGCTTGAGTTCGCGCCGGCTGCGCTCGAGGTTCTCGCTGCGACGGCGCGCCCTGGCCCGCTCGCGCGCCTTGTCGGTCATGCGCATAGTCCCGGTGAGCACTCCGCTCGATCCGACGTACACGTCCGGCAGGGCGATCCCGTCGCCGGTCAGGAGGAACTCGCGAACCTGGTTGGAGTGCGCCATGCCGCGGGACTTGAGGACGTTCAGGCCCCGATTGCGCTCGCCCCCCAGCTCGGTGTCGCGCAGCGCGATCCAGGTGTCGATCAGCGACGAGATTCCGGTCTCGCTCCGCGCCAGGCTCCCGTCATGGACCAGGCTGGTGAACACGGCGGTGACCTGCTGGCTCTTCAATGCATCCGCCAGGCGCATCAGCATCGCCTCCGCCTGCGCATCCGAGCCGGCGCGGACCAGGTTGGTGATCGGATCGACAACCACCATGCGCGGCTCGATGTCCCGCAGCAGCTTCTCGAACATCGCCAGGTGGGTCTCCATGCCCTGGGCGGTGGGCCGGATGGGATGGAAGCGCAGAAGTCCCTTGGTCAGCGCGGGGCGAAGGTCGAGCCCGATCGACTGCATGTTGCGAAGCACCTGCTGCTCGGACTCTTCGAACGCGATGTAGAGGCAGGTCTCGCCGCGGCGGGTCGACGCGTGCGCGAAATGGGCCGCCAGGCTGGTCTTGCCGGTGCCGGCCGTCCCCGAGATCAACACGCTGCTGCCGCGGTAGACGCCGCCGCCGCCCAGCATCGTGTCCAGGCGTTCCACCCCCGTCGAGACGCGCTCGGTGGGGGCCTGGTGCTGCAGCGCCACCGAGGTGATGGGCAGCACGCAGATGCCCGCTTCGTCGATCAGGAACGGATACTCGTTGGTCCCGTGCACCGTTCCCCGGTACTTGACGATGCGCAGGCGCCGGGTCGAGAGCTGCTCCGTGACGCGATGGTCGAGCACGATGACGCAGTCCGAGACGTATTCCTCGAGACCGTGGCGGGTGAGGGTGCTCTCGCCGCGCTCGCCGGTGATCACCGCGGTCACCCCGCGATCCTTGAGCCAGCGGAACAGTCGGCGCAGCTCGGATCGCAGGATGGTCTCGCTCGCGAAGCCTCCGAACAGCGTCTCGATGGTATCGAGCACGACACGCTTCGCGCCGATCGAGTCGATCGCGTGGCCGAGACGGATGAACAGACCCTCGAGATCGTACTCGCCGGTCTCCTCGATCTCGCTCCGCTCGACACGGACGAAATCGATACGCAGCAGCTTCTTCCGGGCCATTTCGTCCACGTCGAAGCCCAGCGAGCCCACATTCGCGACCAGTTCCTCGGAGGTCTCCTCGAACGACACGAACAGGCCGGGCTCCCGGTATTGGGTCGCGCCCCGGATCAGGAACTCCATCGCCAGGAGGGTCTTGCCGCAGCCGGCGGAGCCGCTGACGAGCGTGGGACGGCCGCGCGGCAATCCGCCTCCGGTGATCTCGTCGAGTCCCTGGATGCCGGTGGGAGCCTTGGGGAGGGTGCGAACCGAACCGTTCTTGGGCTTCGCCATGTCGCCGCTACCGGGCGGCCTGACGGCGGTAGCCCATGATGAGCTCGCCCACCGACGCGGGATCGACGGGCTTCACCAGATGGAGATCGAAGCCGGATTCGAACGCCAGACGCTTGTCGTCCTCCTGACCCCAGCCGGTGAGCGCGATGAGAAAGACCGAGCGGCCCCACGACTGGCCACGGATCGCGCGCGCCACCTCGTAGCCGTTGAGCTTCGGCAGACCGATGTCGAGGAAGACGATCTCGGGCCGGAACTCCGCCGCGACCTGGAGCGCTTCGACGCCGTCGCGCGCGGTGCGTGTCTCGTGGCCCAGGCGCCGGACCAGCAGGCTGAAGCTCGACGCGGCGTCCTCGTTGTCGTCGACGACCAGGATGTGAAGAGCGGGGCCTCCGTCGGCCTCGGTGGCCTCGGGCGTGGCGGCCGCGGCGCTCCGCGGCGGCTCGGCCAGGGTGGGCAGCGTGACGACGAACTCGCTGCCCTTGCCCAGGCCTTCGCTGTGAACGGCGATCGTCCCGCCGTGCAGCTCGATCAGGCCCCGGGCCAGGCTCAGGCCGATGCCGAGCCCGCCCTGCGAGCGCTCGAACGCGTCACCGACCTGCATGAAGATCTCGAAGATGCTCGCCAGCGCGTTGGGCGGAATACCGAGCCCGTCGTCCCGCACCCGGATCACCACCCGATCCGCCTGGGTGCGCTCGGCATCGACCCAGATCCTGCCGCCGTCGGGCGTGTACTTGGCGGCGTTCCCGAGCAGGTTCGCGAACACCTGCGAGAGACGCGTGGGGTCTCCGTCCAGCAGCACGGACTCCGTGGGGAGCGAGGTCGTGAGCCGGTGTCCCGCCGCCTCGATCGCCGGCCGGCAGGACTCGATCGCCGACTCGAGCACCGCCGAGAGCGTGGTGGGCTCCTTCTTGAGGATGAACCGCCCGCGTGTGACCCGCGACACGTCGATCAGGTCGTCGATCAGCCGCACCATGGTGAGCACCTGGCGCTCCATCATGCCGTGGGTCCGTTCGAGCGTCGACGGGTCGGGATCGCGGCGGATCAACTCGAGGGCGTTCCGGATCGGAGCGAGCGGGTTGCGCAGCTCGTGGGCGAGGATGGCGAGGAACTGGTTCTTGCGTTCGTCGGCTTCGCGGAGCCGCGAATGGAGCTGCGCGTTCTCGATGAAGTCCACCGCCTGGCTGGTGCACAGGTCGAGGAGGTCGAGCTCCCGCTGGGCGGGACGATGGGGTCGCCGGAACATGGTGGTCAGCACCCCGACCACCTCTCCGGACCGCGTCACCAGCGGCGTGCTGTGCACGGCACGCACCCCCTCGGCACGCGTCATCTCGCGGGAGAGCTCGAACGACGTGTCCTGCTCGATGTCCTCGATGACGACAGGTTGACCCTGGGCGGCGCAGCGGCCGTAGGCCCCGTTCCCGAGCGGCAACGTCTCGACGGCGCTCACGAAGTCGGGTCCGAGCCCGAGGCTCGCCCCGAGCACGAGCTGGTTGGCGTCGCGGTCCACCATCAAGACGGTGCCGAGGTCCGTGCCGAGGATGGCGGTCGCGGTGCGCAGCGTCTCATCGAGGATCGGCTTCAGCTCCTGGGCGGTCCAGAGTCGCGACCCCAGCTCGCGCACTCGGGCCATGTCCGCGAGCTGGCTCGCGCGCTGCTCGCTGAGCGCGGCGAGCGCCTGCTCGTTCTGCTTGCGCAGGGTGATGTCGCGCGCCACCTTCGACGCGCCCACGACGCGCCCGGCGCCATCGTGCAGGGGGGAGGTGGTGAGCGAGACGAACAGGCGCTGTCCGTTCTTCGCGATCCGCACCGTTTCGAGGTGGTCGATGCGCTCGCCGCGGGTGAGCTTCGCCAGGATCTCGCGCTCCTCGTCGCGCCGATCGGGAGGGATGATCAGGGTGATGTGCTGGCCGATCGCCTCTTCGGGCGTGTAGCCGAAGATCCGCTCGGCGCCCGCATTCCAAGTCTGGATCTTGCCGTCCAGCGACTTGCTGACGATCGCGTCGTCCGACGATTGGACGATCGCCGCGAGCTGGGCCCGCACCGTCTCGGATTCCCGGTGCGGTCCGACCACCGAGAGGATGTTGATCGCGCCGATGCGTTCCCCGGCATCGTCGCGCAGCGGCTTCGCGTGGGCGAGCACGGCGAGCCGCACGCCGTCGGGGCGCTCGACCAGGATCTCCTGGGCGATGAACTCGCTGTCATGGTGGAGCGCCTGCGCCATCCAGCACTGGTCGTGGGCGACCGGCACGCCGTCCGGCGTGAAGAGCTTGAACGAGCCGCAATACCGGTCGACCGGGTCGTTCAGGCGCGGCTCGCGGCCCCACAGGCTCACGGCGGTCCGGTTGAAGTAGGTGATGAGGCCCCTGCAGTCGCACGTGTACGCCGCGACCGGCAGCGCGTCGAGGAGCTCGAGGAGATGTCTCGGGGCCCTGGGCGATGCGGTCGCGGGGAGCGGGGTGTGCGTTTCCTGAAGGGTGCCCATGGTGTTCCTCGGAGTCGATTCGGGGCGGGAAGCGCGGGCCCAAAGGGGCACGTCCTCTCGCGCGGCCCTGAGCTAAGCATGGATAGTGCCGCTGAAGTCGTTCCCGAAAACAGCCCTAAGTCATTACGCTGTCACGGGGTCGAAGTGGATGCGGGTGCTCGGGGGACCGGCATGCACCCAAAGGTTACAAAGCGCTTCGGAAATCCTACAGGGAAGCGAGGTTAGTTCTCCGCCGGCTTCCGATTCAGGGCGGTGAGGCTGTCGACCAGGCCGGCCAGCGTACGCGCCTCCACGGGCTTGGCGACGAAGCTCTGGAATCCCGCCCACACCACCCGGTCCTCGTCGCCGGCGCCGGCATAGGCGGTGACGGCGATCGCGGGCGTGTCCCCGCCCTGGTCGGCGGGCAGGGCACGGATGCGCCGGATGAGCGACACGCCGTCCTCCTCGGGCATGGCGAGGTCGGAGATCAGGATGTCGGGCCGGAGGCTGCGGGTTCTCTCGAACGCCTCGGCCGCCGAGCGCACGGTGGTCACGCCCGCCCCCAGCGGCTCGAGCATGCGCCGGACCAGCTCGCAGGCCTCGGCGTCGTCGTCGACCACCAGCACGCGGATCCCGGCGAGACGCCGCGGGCCCTCCGCGCGCCGCCCGGGCTCGGTCGGGGAGTCGCGGTCGACGGCTCCGGGCTGGCGCGTCGGGAGCTCGACGATGAACTCGGCGCCGCGCCCCGGTCCATCGCTCCGGGCGCGAACCGCTCCGCCGTGCAGCTCGACCAGCCGGCGCACGATCGTGAGGCCGAGGCCGAGGCCCAGGCCCAGGCCCAGGCCGCCTTGTACGTGCTCGGTGCCGGGGATGCGTCGAAAGGGCTCGAACACGTGGGGAAGCTCGTCGCGGGGGATGCCCACCCCGGTGTCGCTCACGCTCAGGCGCACGCATTCGACGGCGGTGCCCTCCACGGACCACTCACCCCGATCCAGCCCGACCGTGACCACTCCACCCCGGGGGCTGAACTTGATCGCGTTCGAGATCAGGTGGGTGATCACCTGGTGGATCCGCTCGGCGTCACCCTCGATCATGCCCGCCGGGGGATCGATCCGGAACTCGACCCGGACGCCGCGCTCGTGTGCGGCCGGGCCAAACGCCTCGATGACGGTGCGGACCCGCTCCGCGAGGTTCACCTCGTGCACGCGAAGCTCGAGCGCCCCGCGGATGATCCGCGAGACGTCGAGCATCTGGTTGATGAGTCCCACCTGCGCCTGGACATTGCGCCAGATGACGTCGACCGCGTGCGCCGAGTCCTCGGGACCGAGCCGCCCGCTGGCCAGCAGATGCGTCCAGCCGTGCACCGCGTTGAGTGGCGTCCGCAGCTCGTGGGCGAGGTGCGAGAAGAACTCGTCCTTGGCCCGGTTCGATCGCTCGGCCTCCTCGCGACGCGCCAGCTCCCGGACCAGCTCGATCCTCCGCTCCTCGGCGAGCTGCCGGTCGCTCATGTCGAGCACCGCGGTGCGGAACTCGTCCGACGCGCCCGATCGCAGCGGTGGGGCGGTGATGAGCTGCACGGGAACGGTGCCGTCCCTCATGCGCAGCTTGAGCTCGAGGTCGGTCGAGAGGCGGAGGGACTCCGAGCGGCATCGCGCCATGTGGTCCCAGAAACGCGACTGATGCTCGGGGCGCACCAGGCTCGCGAACGGGCTGCCGATGGCGTGCTGGCGGGCGAGGCCGAGGAGCGCGGACGCGGTGAGGTTCAGGTTGCGGATGATCCCGCGGGCATCGAGCGTGACGTAGGCGACCGGCGCGAAATCGAACAGGTCCGAATAGCGGCTGCGGGATTCGTCGATCGTGCGCCGGGCGTCGGCGAGCGCCAGCTCCTGCGCCTGCAGCTGGTCGCGCAGCGCTTCGAGCTCGTGCGCGAGGGCTGTTTCCGCCTCGTTCACGGGGGGCGGGCGCCGCGGGGGGGAATCCCGGGCCGGTTCCACGGAGGCCGCCGCGACGCCGGAATCGTTTCGCGTCGGTTTCACCATCGATCCCTCGATCCGCGGCCCTGCCGTCGCCGACTTCCTTCGCGACGCTCCAAGGCTACGTCAGCCGACGGGCCGATCGCAAACCTACCAGGCCACTTTCCATCCGTTCCAGCCGTGCCGGACGCGGACCGCGTCGCGTGGCCCCCGCGATCCGGACGTAGCTCAGCTCATCGCCGCTCTGGACGCAGCGCAGCATGAGGCCGCCGCGGCTCATGTCGCCACGACCCACGAACTCGGCGGGAAAGTGGAGATGCGCACCGACGTGCTGCTCGAGCGGCTCGACGTACTTGTCGGTGGCGATGCTCCCGAGCAGCACCACCCGGTCGGCTCCCGATATCCGTGCCGCGAGCGCCTTCGCGTCCCGGTCGAGCGGCCCACGGAAGCGCGCATCGTCCGCGGCGACGCCGATCGAAGCGATGGTCTCGAGGTCCGCGACCGTGACCACGCGCTCGGGCGGCACCAGTCCCAGGCCCGGAACGATCACCAGTACCCCGTCGGGCGCTGCGCGTGCACGTGCGAATGCACGTCCATACGCCAGCTTGCCGCGGAAGTAGAGGCCGCTCATGAAACTGAACAGCTCGCCGATCGGGGCACCCTGCTCGCGAAGCCGGACCGCGAGCGGAAACGGCGCCTGCTCCTTCAACACCATCTGCGCGCGCTTCCCGCCGCTGTGGGCGGGGGAGAGCAGGAAGATCGTCTGCGTGTCGCCGCGATCCGGCATCAGCCTGACGCCTTGGGCCGGGGAAGGGGCTTGATGAGCTTCTCGAGACCGGCCCGCACCAGGGCGGATCGCAGCTCGCCCGCGAACGCGGCGCGGTCGCCGGCCTCCGGCGCCACGACGCGCTTGTCGACCACCGGCAGTCCCGCCGCCTCGAGCTTCTTGAATCCGGCGCGGTGGACCGAGGCTCCGATCAGGACGATCTGGTCCGGGGCGAGCGTCTCGACGCGCAGCGGCAGCCACTGCGCGAGCTCGTCGAGGTTGCCGCCCGCGCCGTCGGGAGCCAGCTCGATCACGAACACGCCGCGGCGGCGCAGCTCCTTGAGTCGGGGCGGCTTGTCCGCGGAGGCCGGCTCGTCGAAGAGCACGTGGCACACGCCATCGAACAGCGGGTCCATCGAACCGGGATCCGGGTAGTAGAAGTACGCGCCGGGTGGATCGGGCGGCGCCTCCGCGATCAGGAGCAGCTTGATGTGCTTCGGGCGGTGGGCTTCCGCCGCCGTCTCACGTCGCCTGCGCAGCTGGCTCATGGCATCCCATTGTTGCACGTTCGGGTCCGTTGGTACGATCGATCACGGCCGTAGCCCATCATGCGGAGGAGATCGCACCATGCAGAAGATCACCCCCTTCCTGTGGTTCAACGACGATGCCGAGGAGGCGGCGAAGTTCTACGTCTCCATCTTCCCCAAATCGAAGATCCTGCGCACCACCCGCTACGGCGACGCCGGGCCGGGCCCCAAGGGCAGTGTCATGACGGTCGAGTTCGAGCTCGACGGCGAGCGCTTCGTCGCCCTGAACGGCGGCCCGCAGTTCAAGTTCACGGAGGCGATCTCGTTCATCGTCCACTGCAAGGATCAGGACGAGCTGGACGAGATGTGGGACAAGCTGCTCATGGGCGGCGGGCGTCCCGACAAGTGCGGGTGGCTCAAGGACCGGTTCGGGCTGTCGTGGCAGGTGGTGCCCACGGTCCTGCCCGAGCTGCTCCAGGACCAGGATCCCGTGAAGTCGAAGCGGGTCATGGAGGCGGTGCTCAAGATGACCAAGCTCGACATCGAGGAGCTGGAGGAAGCCCACGCCAGCGCGTAGATATGCGGCGTTCCTTCGCGGCGTGACCCCGATGAACGCGAAGATGGCCGAGCTTCGCGCCGCGCTCGAGGCCGCCGGGTTCAGCGACGTGAAGACCGTCCTGTCGAGCGGGAACGCGGTGTTCGGCGCCGCCCCGGCGCCGGTGGCCACGCTCGAGCGCCGGGTGGAGTCGGCGCTGGAGCGTCACATGGGGCGCACGTTCTTCACGATCGTGCGCCCCATCGACACGCTGCGCACGCTGCTCGAGTCAGACCCGTGGAAGGCGTTCCGGCTCGCGCCCGGCTCCAAGCGGATCGTGACCTTCCTGCGCGTGAAGCCGCGGTCCGCCCCCAAGCTGCCGGTCGAGCTCGAAGGCGCGCGCATCCTGCGCCTCGAGGGAACCGAGGCGTTCACCGCCTACGTCCGCACCCCCAAGGGGCCGGTGTTCATGAGCCTCATCGAGCGCACCTTCGGCACCGACGTCACCACCCGCACCTGGGACACGGTCGGCAAGGTCGCGCGGTAGGCGTGGGCTTCACCCATCGCGTGCGGTAGAGTTGACGGCTCATCCTCACTCGATCTCATGACCTCGGGGGAATCCATGGGCCGCGGAACGGTGGTGGCGCTGGTGCTGACGTGCATCCTGGTCTCGGTGGTGACGGCTCCGCGCGCCGGGCGCGCCGGTCTGGGCGACGCGCTCAAGAAGAAGGCGAGCGAGGCCGCGAAGAAGGGCGGCGAGGCCGCCGACAAGGCGACCAAGACCGAGACGCCCGCGGAGCCGGCCAAGAGCACTCCGGCGGACGAGCCCGAGAAGGCCTCCGGTGGCGCATCGGGCGCGGGGACGGGCCCGGGCCAGGTGTCCGCGGTCTCCACCAAGTTCGACTTCGTCCCCGGCGACAGCGTCATGTTCTTCGACGACTTCACCCAGGACGAGCTGGGCGAGTTTCCGCAGAAGTGGCGGCTGGTGGGCGGCACGTTCGAGGTCGCGGAGATGAACGGCGAGCGCTGGGCGCGCTGCGTCAGCCCGGACGGCCACATCCGCATGAAGATTCCCGCCGGGCTGCCGGAGTTCTGGACGCTCGAGTTCGACCTCTACGAAGAGGCGATGCCCACGAACTTCACCCTCAACCTGAACGGGGTCACGCAGGCCGGCGACGTGGTCTGGGAGGTGATGTTCCCGTACGGGGGCGTGAGCCTGGCGTTCCGGTCCGGCGACATCTTCGCGCAGACGCCGCTCGAGGGCGGCACCGCCAACGGCCGGCATCACGTCATGATCTCGGGGCGCGGCACCGCGCTCAAGGCGTACATGGACCGCCAGCGGCTGGCGAACGCTCCCGACGTGACCGCACGCGGAACCGCCGCCGATTTCGACCTCCGCCTGTTCTCGCCGAACAAGCCGATGATCACCCAGGTACGGCTGGCGAAGGGGCCGCGGCCGGCCAAGGATCTGCTCTCCGAGGGCAAGCTCGTGACGCACGGGATCCTCTTCGAGACCGGCTCGGACGTGGTGCTGCCGGAGTCGGCGCCGGTGCTCCGGCAGGTGGCCGCGTGGATGGAGGCGAATGCCGCCGCGAAGCTCCGCATCACCGGGCACACCGACAACGTCGGCGCCGCCGCGAGCAACCTCGATCTCTCGAAGCGCCGAGCCGCCTCGGTGGCGAAGGTGCTGTCGACGCAGTTCGCGGTGGGGGCGGACCGCTTCACGACCGACGGCAAGGGCGACACCCAGCCGGTGTCGAGCAACGCGAAGCCCGAGGGCCGGGCGATGAACCGGCGGGTGGAGTTCGCGAAGCTCTAGAGGGCCTCTAGCGGGTGACGATGATCGGGCGCTCTTCGTGGCTTGCGCCCGCGCGCGCCTGCGCGAAGTAGAGCCCGGCGGCCACCGGACGCCCGGCGCCGTCGCGCAGGTCCCAGTCGAAGCTCGCGCCGTCCAGACCCGGCCGGCTCGCGCCCAGCGACCGCACCGCGCGCCCCGCCGAGTCGTAGATCGTGACCTCGATCGCCGCGCGCGTCGTGGCCGATAGCCGGACGGCCACCCGCGTGCCGCCGCTCGTGGGATTCGGGCTCACCCGCATCGCGACCCCAGGCCCGAGCTCGACCGCCACGTCCACCGGCCGCGGCTGGACGCGCTTGTAGATGCTGTTGCGCGGGTCGAGCACCACGTTGGTAACCGTGGCCCCCTCGACGTCGAAGAGCAGGTTCTGGATCGCGAGCGCGTCGTTGATCACCGTCACGTTCGTGTCCGGGAGCCCCGCGCGCTGCACCTTGAACTCGATCGGCATCCGGAACAGCGGCGCGTTGGTCTGGGTCTGGCGGATGGTGACCACCACGGTGCGCTTCCCGGGCGGGCCGGCGGCGCTCTGCCAGGACCAGTCATAGGTCGGCAGGCCCTTGTCGTAGACCCATTCGCTGAAGTACCAGTCGAGGTCCTGGCCGCTCGCGTCCTCCATCGCCTGGGCGAAGTCGGCGGTGGAGGCGGTTCCGTACCGGAAGCGCTGGCCGTAGAGCTGCATGCCGGCGTAGAACGACGCGTCGCCCAGCACCCGCCGCAGCATGTGCAGCACCAGCGAGCCCTTCTTGTAGATGGTGTTGCCGAACAAGTTCGCGGCGGGCGGATCGTAGAGCGCGTAGCGGAAGCCGTTGTCCGAGTTGAGCGCGGAGGTCATCTGGCTCTGGATGTAGCTCGCGTACGCGGCCGCGCCGTAGAAGCCCTCCTGCCACAGGCACTCCCCGTAGCTCGCGAACCCCTCATTGAGCCAGATGTTCCGGAAGTCGACGCAGGTCACCATGTCGCCCCACCACTGGTGGGCGAGCTCGTGCGCCATGCCGTTCTCCTGCGAACGCGTCCCGGTCACCCACGAGCGGTTGATGGTGGTGAGGCTCTGGTGCTCCATGCCGCCGGCTCCGAACGGCGTGACCGCCACCTGCCCGTACTTGTCGAACGCGTACGGACCCCAGCGCGCCTCGAACACCGGGAACATCGCCGGAATGTTCGCGAAGTCGAACTTGGCCTTGGTCGAGTCCTCGGGGAACACGTTCTGGAGGATCGGCAGCGTCCCCGCGGTCTGCGTCCACTGCCAGAACCGGCCCACGGTGATCGCGATCAGGTAGGTCGAGATCGGATGCGTTTCCTGCCAGTGATACACCGAGGTGCCCGGCGCTCCCGGCGTCACCGAGAGCAGCACGCCGTTCGAGACGCACACGTTCGAGTCGGGTGCCGTGCAGTAAACGTCGAGGGTCGCCTTGTCGAACGGGAGGTCGTAGCACGGCATCCAGTAGCGGGCGTCGTAGGGCTCCGACATCGTGTAGCTGTTGCGCCCGTAGTAGTAGAAGCCTACCTGCGGCGGGGACGCGCTGTAGTCGACCGAGACTTGCAGCGGGTCGCCCGCGCCGTGCGGCGGGCAGTCACCCCCCTGGCACACCGGGATCAGCAGCTTGCCGGCGGCGACGCTCGAGGTCCGCGACACCCCGTTCACGCGGGTCGCCAGCACGTTGAGGCCCTGGTCGTGCAGGTCGATCTGGGTGATCGCCGGATCGACCACCTCGAGGTCGAGGGTCATCGTTCCCGAGATCAGGTTGGAGGTCCGCGAGAGCGTCACGTCGAGCCGGTAGTGGATCGCGTCGTAGCTGTGGAGCGACTCCGCCGCCACCGCCGCGACGCCGAGCCGGCCCGCCGCGCGATCGGTCGCGATCGCCGACTGGAGCTTGCCCTCGTCGAACAGCCAGCGCGCCTCCTCCGAGAGCCGCACCACATCGGCGGGAGGGAGGTCGGGGATCGTCGACGCGGCGGTCCGCGGGGTCCAGGTCAGGAGCAGGGCCGCGATCGCGGCGAAACCGGCCATTCCACGGCGCCAGACGGACATGCGGGGCTTTCCTCTCGCGATGTGTGCACGGGGGAGTGGATGCGGCGCGACGTTATCGGAGCACAAGACTAGCACTACCGCCGGGGCGCCCGCGAGTCGGCGCCACCGGCGGCGGGGGATAGTGGATCAGTGCGTGCGAGCCCGGGTGCGCGCCGCCTTGAGGCTCGACGCCCGGCGCTGGGCGGGGCCGCGGCGGCGTGCCACCTTGCGGGCATGGGCCGAGAGCGCGGCGTGGGAGGCCGCCGCTTTGCCTTCGTGCTCCAACTTCCGGTGCGCACCCCTCGACCTGCCGGGCGAGATCTGGTGCGCGGATCCCTCGTGTGCGATGCGCTCGTCGCGCCGGATCTGCTCGCGGGTCTCGGCCGACACCGCCCCAGAACGCGGAGCGCGCAGCTTCACCCCCGCGCGCCGTGCCTTCGAGAGTCCGATCGCGATCGCCTGCTCGGTGGACCGGGCGCCGTGACTGCCTCGGCGGATGTGGTGGATCTCCTCGCGGATGAACTCACCGGCCTGGGTGCTGGCCGACTTTCCCTGCCGCTTCGCCTTGCGGGCGCGCTTCAGCGTGCTCTTCTCTGGCATCTCCATGACCTCCCCGCGGCCGGACGCTTGTAGTTTCTTCCATGGTCCGCGGCGGCCGACACGGTGCAAGCAAGCGACGGGCCGTTCGCGGGGGTCCTCCCTGGATCAGGCGTGGTGCGCGCGGGGCGCGTCGCGATCATCTTGCAGGGACTGGCCGTCCGGAGCCTTCGCCTCGACGGGCGCACCGCACGTTCGGCGGTTGTGCTCCGCCGCCACCTCGGCGCCGATCAGCAGGATGTTCGCGGACAGCCACATCCAGAGCATGAACAGCATGACGTCGCCGATCGCGCCGTACATCTGATTGGGACTGATCCGTGCCACGTAGAAGGTGAACCCGAGCTTGCCGCACTCGAAGAGCGCGGTGGCGACGAAGGCTCCCATCCACACGTCACGCAGGCAGTGCTGGACGTTCGGCACGTAGCGGTAGAGCAGCACGAACGACACGAAGGTGACCACCGCGGGCAGCACCAGGCCGGCGACACCGACGATCGGCGCGATCACTTGAAGGGCAGCGCTCGGCGGCGCCGTCCGGCTCCAGCTCTGCCACAGGTGGATCGCCACGGTGCCGCCCACGGACGCGGCCAGCAGGAGCCCGAGCCCCACCATGGCGATCACGTCCACCAGCTTGCCCATCAGGAAGCTGCGCGGCGTGCGCACCTCCCAGGCCACGTTGAACGCATCGCGAATCGCGCCGAACAGCCCGCTCGCCGACCACACGATCCCGACCAGCCCGACCGCGCTGAGGGCGAAGCTCTGGCTGGCGATGCCGCGGATCGCGTCGATGACGAAGGCATTCGACTGGAGCGGCAGGGTCTGGAGCGCGAGGTCCACGATCCACGTGCGCTGCTGGGGATCGCGCATGGCGAATCCGAACGCGGCCAGCAGGAGCCCGGCCATCGGGACGATCGCGAACAGCACGCCATAGGCGATCGCCGACGCCGCCTGGGTGTTGCGATGCCGGGCGAACGATGCGACGACGGCGCGAATGAAACTCCACAAGCCGCGCGTGGCCATCGATCGATGGTAACCCTTCGGGGCGCGCTCAACCGAAGCGGTCCGCCGGGTGTGGTGTAAGGTGGCGGCGCCATCCCCCAGGCCACCCACGCCCGGATCCATGCATGGACATCCTCGACGCCATCGGCAACACCTCGATCGCCCGGCTGCGCAAGGTCGTGCCCCCCGGGTGCGCGGACATCCTGGTCAAGCTCGAGTGGGAGAACCCGACCGGCAGCATGAAGGACCGCATGGCGCGCGGCGTCATCACCGCCGCCGAGGCGGACGGCCGGCTCAGGCCCGGCGGCACGGTCGTCGAGTACACGGGCGGGAGCACCGGCGCCTCGCTCGCGCTGGTGTGCGCCGCCCGGGGCTACCGGATCCGGATCGTCACCTCCGACGCGTTCAGCCGCGACAAGCTCGATCACATGGCGGCGCTGGGCGCCGAGCTGACGCTGGTCCCGAGCGAGGGCGGTCTCACCACGAAGAAGCTCATCCTCGACATGATCGAGACCGCCCGCGGCATGAGCCGGGAGCCCGGCACCTACTGGACCAACCAGCTCGAGAATCACGACAGCATCGCCGGCTACCACCCGCTGGGCGAGGAGATCTGGGGCCAGACCGGAGGGGCGGTCGACGCATTCGTCCAGAGCGTCGGCACCGGCGCCTCGTCGCGCGGCGTGGCGACGGTGCTCAAGCGTCGCAAGCGGGGCGTGAGGATCGTCGCCGTGGAGCCGGCGGAGTCCGCGGTGTTGGCGGGAGGGCAGCCCGGGCCGCACAAGATCGAGGGCGTGGGGATCGGCTACACGCCCCCGCTCTGGGAGCCCTCGCTCATCGACGAGATCATCGCGGTCCCCACCGACGAGGCCAGGGCGATGGCGCGGCACCTCGCGCGCGAGGAAGCCCTGTTCGCGGGCACCTCCTCGGGCGCGAACGTGGTCGCGGCGATCCGGGTCGCCGAGCGTCTCGGACCGGGCGCGACGGTGGTGACGCTCATGGCCGACTCGGGTCTCAAGTACGCGAGCACCGACGTCTACCGAAGGCCGTGAGCGGACCGATATCCCGGCCGGCGGTTGACCCATCGCCCGGCCCGGGGTGAGACTTGAAGGGACGAGACGCTCGCGTCGTGGTTGTCGAGCTCCGAACCGAGGTCGCCGGCATCGGCGGGACGAACCATCCGGCCGCAGCGAACGCTCGATGGAGGGATCCGATGCGATCCTCGACCTCTGCCCGCATGCGTGCGGTGCTGACTGCACTTGTGCTGTTGTTCCTTGCGACCATCGTCCCCGCCGCGCACGCCGACCACGCGACGTCCAGTGCGCGCGTCACCAAGGGGCCTTCCACCACCGCTGCGCCGCTCTATCTCGGGATGCGGAAGCTGTGGCAGGACCACGTGCTGTGGACGCGCCTGGTGATCGTGAGCACCGCTGCCGGTCTTCCCGACCTCCAGCCCACCACCGACCGGCTGCTGCAGAACCAGGCCGACATCGGCAACGCGGTGCGGCCCTACTACGGGGACGCGGCGGCCACCAAGCTCACCGACCTCCTGCGCGAGCACATCATGGGGGCGGCGAAGCTGCTGGCCGCCGCCAAGGCCAACGACACCCCGCAGGTCGACGCCGCCAAGACCGCGTGGTTCGCGAACGCCGACCAGATCGCCACGTTCCTCGCCGGAGCCAATCCCAAGCACTGGACCGAGAGCGACCTGAAATCGATGATGCACAAGCATCTCGATCTGACGCTCACCGAGGCGGTCGATCAGCTGCAAGGGCGCTATGCGGAATCGGTCGCGGGCTACGACAAGGTGCAGGACGAGATCCTCGAGATGGCGGACATGCTCAGCGAGGGGATCGTCAAGCAGTTCCCGTCCAAGTTCGACGCGGGCCGCGCGTCCAAATAGGAGGGGACGCGGAGCTCCGAGAAACACGAACGCCGCGGGGACCACACTCCCTGGGAATCCCCGCGGCGTCGTGATACCGCTACATGACCGGGCGTGGCCTCTTGATCATGCGATAGAGCGCGAGCAGGACGATGGCGCCCAGGATGGACGCGATGAACCCTGCGCTTTGATCGACGGCATACCAGCCGAGCGATCGTCCGATGAACGTGGCGACCAGTGCCCCGGCGATGCCGAGCAGCATCGTGATGAGCATTCCGCCCGGATCACGACCCGGCATGATCATCTTGGCGAGGATGCCGACGACCAAGCCGATGATGATGGCCCAGAGGATGTGCATGGTGCTCTCCTTCCACGCGGCCATCTGTGATCGCCGTCCCCATCGGACGGTGCACGGATAGGCAGGAGCGAGATCCATGCCACGGGAGCGTGGCGGCTATGGCGTTGGCGCAGACCGGCTGCCGGGCGGTCGGCCGTGTAGAACCTTCCACCGGGATGAGCGTTATTGCCCCGCCGGCGGCCGCGGGCGGCGGCTCCACACC
>DATEMP010000066.1:0-5797 GCA_035275545.1 Candidatus Eiseniibacteriota bacterium
GGCTCGCGGTGGTCGCGGGCGCGACGCTGGTGAACGTGAACCCGCCGGACGCGCGCTTCACGGTCGCCGACGACGCGGGCGCCACGCGCCTGCTCCAGGCGCTGATCGGCGCCGGCGTGCCGGTCACCGAGGCGAGCCCCGAGGAGAGCCGGCTCGAGCGCCTGTTCCTCGAAACGCCGCCCGGGGGCGCCGCGTGAACCCGACGCTGATCCTCGCGCTCTGGCGCCAGCGCGCCACCAGCCCGGTGCGGCTGGCCCTCCTCGGCATGCTCACCGGCATGCCGCTGCTCATGCTCGCCTTCGCGCCCATGAACCTGAGCGTGCTCGGCAACGCCCAGGGCCTGATCCTGGTACTGGGCGCGGGCATGATCGGACAGGACCTCTCGAACGGCGTGCTCCAGCTCCTGTTCGCGCGGCCGGTGACGCGCCCCGAGTACGTGATGAACCGCTGGCTCGGGGTGGCGGGTGCGGGGTTCGCGGTGAGCGTGGTGCAGATCGCGCTCGCGTGCGCGATCCTGGCGGCGCGCGGCCACGCGGCGCCGGGCCCGGTGGTGCTCGCGTTCACCGCCGGCCGCCTGGTCGAGTGCCTGGGACTCGCCGCGGTGCTGGCGCTGTTCTCGAGCCTGATCGGCGGCTTCGGCGACCTCGGCCTCTACCTGCTCACGTCGCTCGGCAGCACCATCGTGCAGATGGCGGGACAGGTGAAGAGCTGGCCGTGGCTGCAGCGGCTCGGCGGCGAGCTGCTCGCCTCGCTCAACCCGGCGATCGATTTCGACCTGCTGATGAACACCTCGCCAATGCCGTGGTTCCCGATCGTCGCCTGGCTGTCCACGGTCACTGCGTGCCTGGCGGTCGCGATCCTGGTCATCAACCGCAGGGAGCTCTCCTATGCCTCCAGCTGAGCCCGCCGCGGTGGCCGGCTCGACGCGCCGGCGACCCAACCTGCTCCTGGTCGCCGCCGCCCTGCTGCTGGTGGCGCGGGTGGTGGTCGGGTTCTACGAGGAGCGCCACCCGCCGTCGGTCGAGGAGCGGGTCTCATGGCATCCGATCGAGGGCGCCGTGGAGGCCGCGGCGAGCGAGGGGAAGCCCCTGCTCTACGACTTCACCGCCGAGTGGTGCGCCCCCTGCCAGGCGATGCGCCGCGAGCTGTTCGCCGACCCGGTGGCGGCGGCCGAGATCGGGCAGATGTTCGTGACGGTGCGGGTCGTCGACCGGGCGCGCGAAGAGGGGCGCAACCCGCCGGCGGTGGACTCGCTCGAGCGCCAGTTCCGGATCAACTCGTTCCCGACCCTGGTGGTGGTGCGGCCGGAGGGCGGCGACCCGATCGTGATGACCGGATACCGGGGCCGCGGGCCGGCGCTCCAGCGCCTGCGCGCGGCACAGATGCAGCTCCGGCTGCCGCCCGGGATGCAGGGACGCTAGCGCGCCGCGACCGGCGCCGCGGCGGGGTTCGCGGCGAACGCTTCGATCAGGGTGGCGAGCTCGTCCGGGTGGTCGAGCATGACGAAGTGGCCGCAATCGGCGATGCGCACCGCGGAGAGCCGCGTGATCCCGGTCAGGCCGAGTGCTTCGGCGACCTCGGACCACGGCTCGTCGGGCGCCCACGAGCGCTCGGCGAGCACCACCAGCACCGGCATGCCGAGCCGCCGCGCGCGGCCCGAGAGGTCGGCGGTCCAGGCGAGCCGGATCCAGCGCTGGACCATGTGCGGATCGAGCGCTTCGACGCGGCGGTAGAGCGCTTCGCCCTGGGCGGAGTCGCGGCCGAAGTCGAGGTAGGCGGTGCGCACTACGCGCCGGTATTCCCGCTGGAGCCGGCCCATCCACTCCTCGCGCAGCGGCTCGGGGAGCTGCGGCCTCAGTGCCGCCTCGACCAGCACCAGGCCGCGTACGCGCCCCGGGTGCTCGATCGCCTCGGCGGCGGCGATCAGCCCGCCCAGCGAGTGGCCGACCAGGATCACCGGTCCGCCCGGGACCTGGGCGAGCGAGCGGTCGAGGGCGGCGGTGGCGCGCTCGAGCGAGAACGGTTGCGGCATCTCGGTGTCGCCATGGCCGGGGAGATCGACCATCGAGACCCGGTGCCGCGGGGCGAGACGGCGCGCGGTGGCGAGCCAGTCCTCGGGACGGCTGCCCAGGCCGTGCAGCAGCACGATCGGGGTCCCCTCGCCGAACGCGCCCGACAGCGAGGCGGCGGGCGGTGCGACCGGGCGCGTCCCGGCGATCGCCAGCACGAGCAGGACGAGCACGGCCAGGAGGTGCGGTTGGTTTCGGTGCACGGACGGTCCCCGCGCCCCGGGGATGGGCGGGACGCCCGTGCGTTATCGGCAGAATCGGGTGCCGGCTGGAGACGCTACTTCGCGGCGATCACCCTGGCGGTGAACTCGGCGATCAGCGCCGAGAGCGAGTCGGGCTGCTCCTTCATGATGAGCGGCCCGCTGCCGCCCACGCGGCGCGCGGTGATCGCCGCCGGATCGTCGTAGCCCATCTGCTTGGCGACCGCCGCCCAGTCCTTGTCGCCCCAGAGCTTCTCGGAGCCCACGAACAGGAACGCCGGCTTGAGCTTCTTGAGCGCCGGCGAGACGTCGGCGTTCATGGCCGCCCGCAGGTAGGCCTTCATGACCGAGGGCTTGACCTGCTGCGCCGTGGAGTAGAGCTCGTTGCCCTGGGTGCTGTCGCGCCCCTGGCGCATCATCATGCCCTTGATGATCTCGTCGTAGTTGGAGTCGAGCATGCGCAGGAAGAACTGCTGCTGATCGTCGGGGATCGGCGTCGGGAATCGGGTCGCGGCGTCGATCACCACCAGCCCCTTGAACCGCTCGGGATGCGTCTGCGCCTCCTGGAGCGCGAGCAGGCCGCCCATGCCGTGCGCGATCAGCACGGTGCTGTCGCCCTTCTGCTTCGCCAGCACCTGGTCGAGTGCTTCCGCGCACGCGGCGATCGAGAACGGATCGGGCATGCCGCTCTCGCCGTGCCCGGGCAGGTCGACCATGACCACGTGATGGTTGGCGAGCAGCTTGCGCGCGGTCGGCATCCACACCATGCGCCCGGAGCCGAGCGCGTGCAGCAGCACCACCGTGGGGCCGCGGCCGAACTCGGTGGTCTTGAGCGCCACGGGCGCGGTCTCGGCGCCGCGGAGCAGTGCCGCGAACGTCATGGCGCCCAGCGCCACGACCACGGCCGTCATCCTCCATCGCTTCACGGCGTGCCTCCTCGTTGGGGGTGTGCGCCGGGTAGATTAGCCGCTCAGGGGGGCCACACATAAGGGATTGGCTTGACGACTGCACATCTGTGCACCATAGTGATTCCGCCAGGCCAGACATGCGACTCGAACGGATCGACCGTGCGGCGGCGGTACGCGCCGACTTCAAGGGGGGCGTCGTCACACCCGTCGCGTTCCGGCTCAACGGGCGCGAACACCGGGTGGCGCGCGTCAATGCCCGCTGGATCGACCGCGCGGGCCGCCACCCGAGCTTCTACTTCTCGGTGACGGTGGAGACCGGAGACGTGTATCAGCTCCAGGTGCAGGGCTCGGACCTCGTGTGGCGCGTGGATCACGTCGCGCTGGAAGGATGAGCCCCGCGAACCCAAGGAGGCGCACATGACGGACCGGGAGTTCCTCAGGCACACGGTGGCCACCCTCGCCTATCGCGCCGCCAAGACCATGCGCGGGGCACCCGCGACGTTCGCGGAGTTCAAGCCCGGCCCGACCTCGAACACCGCGGTCGGGACGGTCGCCCACATGGGCGACCTCATGGACTGGGCGCTCTCGATGGCGAACGGCACGCCGCGCTGGAACAACTCGACGCCGCTCGCGTGGGACGCGGAGTGCGCGCGCTTCTTCGCCGCGGTCAAGGCGTTCGACGACGCGCTCGCCTCGGACCGGCCGCTCGAGTACGAGCTGACACGCCTCTTCCAGGGACCGGTCGCCGACGCGCTCACCCATACCGGGCAGCTGGCGATGATGCGCCGCCTCCACGGCGCGCCGATGAAGGGCGAGAGCTACAACCGCGCGGAGATCGTCACCGGCCGCGTGGGCGCCGAGCAGACGCCCGCCGACACGCGCTACGAGTTCGACTGATGGACGACGCCCCCGACCAGCGCACCATCCTCCACGTCGACATCGACGCGTTCTTCGCGGCGATCGAGCAGGTGCGCGACCCGCGGCTCGCCGGCAAGCCGGTGATCGTGGGCGCGGGCGTGATCGCTTCGTGCTCGTACGAGGCGCGCCGCTTCGGGCTCCGCGCGGGCATGTCGCTCTCCGAGGCGCGGCGCCTGTGCCCGTCGGCGGTGATCATCGACGGCCACGCCCAGGTCTACCGCTGCTTCGCCGAGCGCATCTTTGACCTGTGCCGCGAGGTGGCACCCGCGGTCGAGTGCCACCTCGACGAGGCCTACTGCGACCTCTCGGGCACCGGGCGCCTGCACGGCGATCCGCTCGCGGCGGCGCGGGCGCTCAAGGAGCGCATCCGCGCGGCGACCGGGCTCGCGGTCACCTGCGGCGTGGGGCCCAACCGGATGCTCGCCAAGCTGATCGGCAAGACCGTGAAGCCCGACGGCCTGGCGCGCATCACCGCCGGCGAGGCGGACGCGTTCCTGCGCGACCGTCCCATCGACCAGCTCGCGGGCGTGGGCCACGCGCACGCGCGCACGCTGCGCTCGATGAACCTCGACACCATCGGCGACCTGCGCGCACTGCCGGTCGAGGTGCTGGAAGGGCTGTTCGGCGTGAACGGCCGGCTGCTCCACGAGCGCTGTCGCGGCCGCGACACCGCGCCGGTCACTGAGCGCGAGATCCCGGTCTCGATCGCGCGCGAGACCTCGTTCCACCACCACACCGCCGACCGCGCGGAGATCGAAGGCATGCTGGAGTACCTGACCGGGCGCGCCTGCCGCGCCGCCCGCGAGCTCGACATCAAGCCCGGCACGGTGAGCGTGCGGCTCCGCTACGCCGACGACGAGTCGGCGGAGCAGGCGCGCTCGCTCGCCACGCCCTCCGACGCCGACCCGGTGGTGCTCGACCTGGCGCTCGCGATCCTCGGCCGCCTGTTCACGCGCCGGGTCGCGCTCCACGCGGTGGGCGTCAGCCTCTCCCGCTTCGCCTCGCGGCTCGCCGAGCAAGGCTCGCTGTTCGACGAGCGCGAGGCGGGACGGCGCGCGGCGCTGTTCGAGGCGTTCGACGGCGTGCGCCAGGCGTTCGGCCACGGCGTGCTGGTCTCGGGCCGGGCACTCCATCTCAAGGGCCGCCTCGACGAGGACCGCCACGGCTTCGTCCTGCGCACCCCTTCGCTCACGAAGTAGCTCTCCCCCGCTCTGGAGGACTCCCCGATGAAGCCCGCGACGTTCCTGGGACTGCGCACCGCGATCTACTACGTGCCCGACATGGAGAAGGCCAAGGCCTGGTATCGCTCGGTGCTCGGCATCGATCCCTACTTCGACGAGCCGTTCTACGTGGGCTTCAACGTCGGGGGCTTCGAGCTGGGCCTCCACCCGGCCGGCGCCGGGGATGCGCCGGGCTCGGCAGGGGTGGCGGCCTACTGGGGCGTCGGGCAGCTCGCGCCGGTGTGGGCGCGGCTGCTGGAGCTGGGCGCCACGCCGCTCGAGAAGCCGCAGGACGTGGGCGGCGGAATCCAGGTGGCGGCGGTGCAGGACCCGTTCGGGAACCGTCTCGGGATCATCGAGAACCCGCACTTCCCGAACCAGGCGTAGCCCGGGGGCCCCGTGCGCGCCTCATGCGCCGGCGGCGCGCGGCCGATAACAAGGGGCCATGTCCCTCGCCTCCCGTCTGCCGCCCCGGTCGTCCA
>DATEMP010000067.1:0-4186 GCA_035275545.1 Candidatus Eiseniibacteriota bacterium
GCACCGCCGCCGTGTCGGCGCAGCAGTAGAGCGCGGCGGGGTGCGCGATCGCGTGCGCGGCAAGCGCCGGATCGAGCGGGGGCAGCTCGGGGGCGGGCGTGCCGGTGGTGGGCGGAGCCTCGGAGAGATCGGCGGGCCGCGCCGCGGGATGGAACACGATCTGGCTCTCGCCCAGCAGCTCGTGCCCCGCGAGCGTGAGCTGCCCCAGCACGCCCGGGCTCCCCTCGCCCTCGCCCGGGTTCGCCACCACGGTCGGATCGTCGAGGCGCAGGAGCTGCCGCACCTGGTCGAGACGCGCCAGCACGCTCGCCGGGAGCGTGGCGCGCGGATACGCGGTGACGCCCGCGAGCGTGGTCGTGCCCGGCATGTGCACGGTGATCAGCTCGAGCGCGTCGGGGCGCTGGAAGCGCAGGATCATCGCGGGGCCGTTCGAGGGCGTGGGCACGCGGCGCAGGGCACCGCCCTCGGCGAGCCGCTCGATGGTGGAGAGCGCGGCGCTCTCGATGTCGCGCGCGATGCCGCTGTTCAACGCCCGCTGGACGCGCGACCGGTCGGCAGGGGCGAGGTCCTCGAGCGGCAGCACACGCTCGAGGAGCTCACGGAATCCGATGTCGCGCTGCTTCATGGGCTTGTCGACCTGCCCCCTGCAGGTCTGCCCCAAGGTGCCGGCGGGGGGACCGGGTGCCCGGGGCAGTTACCGCAAGGAGGTACTGCTCATGGCGGGCTGATCCCACTGCCGCGAGCGCGAGGATTTTAGCACGCGGATGGGTCCCGACGCTGTCAATACGCCCGTTTTTCACGCGCGACACGCGCTCGAGACCGGCGTGGGACCAAAAGTTTGGTGTCGCGATCCGAAATCGGCGCTAGCGGCGGATCAGGCGGGCGATCGCCGCCCCTCCGGCGGTGGTGAAGCGCACCACGTACACACCGGGCTTGAGCTCGGCGCCATGATCGTCCCGGCCGTCCCAGGTCACGGTGGTGAGACCGCGCGCGATCGCGCCCCGCTCGATGGTGCGCACGCGCCGTCCCGCGAGGTCGTGCACCATGACCTCACCCTGCACCGCCGGCTCGGTGGGAGCGCCCGCCACGTGGAGCTGAATGCCGGTGGCGCCGCGTCCCGGGTTGGGGAACACGTAGAGGCCGAGCGGACGGGCGAGCGCCGGAGAGATCGTGGCCAGGAACGGCCCGAAGGTGGCGGGCGAGCCGTCGGCGAGCCTGACGTCGAAGCGGTAGAGGTAGCTCACGCCCGGCACCGCGCCGCGATCGTCCGCGTAGCACGATCCCATGCACAGGACGGAGTTCTCGGTGATGGGGATGAACCCGCCGCCCGACGCCGGCGCGCGCGACACGGTGTACGTGGTCTGGCTGAAGTCGCCGGTGATCGAGACCTGCGGTACGCCGCCGGGATAGCGCAGCACGAATCGCGGCTCGGCGAATGCGAGCCCGGCCGCGAGCGTGAGCGCGGCGAATGCGAGCGCGGGGGTGATGCGTGGCATGAACCGCCTCCAGGTCGTGAGCGCGGGCGAACCCAACGGCGTCACCATTGTCCTACACCGCAGGGCTCGGGACGTGACCCATTCTTGGCACGCGTCGCATCCCCGGAAGGCCGCGAACGGGCGAAACCTCTTGACACTCCACCACGCCGATACCTAGGGTACAACTGATTGTGCCATCACATATTGCTGATTCGGAGCCCCGACCCATGCTGCTTTCTGAACTCCTCATCGAGGCCGCGGTGACCACCCGCCTGCGGGCGGCCGACAAGCGCGAGGCGATCGCCGAGCTGGTCGGCCTGCTCGAGTCGGCCCACCAGACCGACAGCCAGGGCGAGATTCTGGACCGGGTGCTGCGCCGGGAGTCCATGATGTCCACCGGCATCGGCAACGGCGTCGCCATTCCCCACGGAAAGGCGCGGGCGGTGGATCGCATGGTGGCGGCCTGTGGCGTCTCCAAGAGCGGCGTCGAATTCGAGGCCTCCGACGGCGAGCCCGCCTACCTGTTCTTCCTGCTCGTCTCGCCTGAGAGCGTGGGCACGCCCCACGTCAAGGTGCTGGCCAACATCTCGCGGATCCTCAAGGAGGAGACGGTGCGCAGGACCCTGCGCGAGGCCGACAGTCCCCAGGCGTTCCTGAACGCCATCCGGGCCGCCGAGGCCAAGTACCTGGCCACCACGTCCATCTAAGCAGCGCGAGCCGGCAGCGGGGCGTCCAGGAGGGACGAGCGTGGAGTTCCTCGAAAGCTGGACCGAGCTCACGCTGCTCGACCTGCTCCGCATGCTCGCTCCGGCGGGCCTGCTGCTCATCTCGATGCTGCTGCCGAGCGTGCGCGTGGCGCGGATCGCGGCGGTCGGGGTGGCGATCACGCTTCCGTTCGTGGGCGAGCTGGGCGTTTCGCCGCGCCTGACCCTCGCCTGGAGTGCCCTGTGGCTGCTGATCGGCTGGAGCGCGCGCGGCCGGGAAGGGGTGGCGCGGCGCCCGCTCGCCGCCACGCACCTGGTGCTCGAGTCGGGCACCGTCGGCCTGCTGCTCGGCGTGGCGCTGTCGGCCCTGCTGGTGGCGGCGGTGGCGCGCCAGGATCTCTCGCCCGAGGAGGCGCGTCGCGCCTCGTACGGCGTGCTGCTCCTCATGCTGGGCCTGGTCAGCCTCATGCTCCACGGGCACGCGCGGCGAGCGGCACTCGCGTTCGGCTCGATGGGGCTCGGGCTCCAGATCCTCGAGAACACCGCGCGCGACGCCCAGGTGATCGAGACGGTCGAGCCGGGAGGCGCGGTGCTGCTCGCCACCGTGCTCGCGGTGGCGCTGGTGGTGCGCGTGGCGATCAGCCGCGAGCGGCTCGCGGGGACGGCGTGGGTGAGCGACGCCCACGACCTGCACGACTGAGCGCCTGATGCCACGCCTGCCGCGACTCGATCCCACGATTGCCGGCGGCCTCCTGTGCGCGCTCGGCTTCGGGCTGCTCACCTGGCCGTCGCTGCTGGTCTCGGCGGTGGGCCTCGAGCTGTTCTCGGCGGGCTTCTGGTTCTGGGCGCGCGTCGCCGAGGACCGGCGGGAGCAGCTCCCGCGCTGGGCGTGGCTCAAGCGCCCGGCGCTCGCGCTGTGGCTCGCGGCCGGGCTGCAAGCGGTCGCACCCGACCATGTCTACGGGCTCCTGCCGCCGCTCTCGACCCCGGTGGGAGCGCTCGCGCGCGTGGGCGCGCTCGCGGTGCTCTGGGGATCGCTCGAGCTCATGGCGGCACTCCCGCTCGCGCGTCCCGCCTCGGTGCGCCCCGGGCCGCTGGGCGGCACCGGGCCGTGGCTGCCGGTCATGCTGCCGGCGGCGGGATTCCTGGTGCTGTGGCGTCACGGCGAGCACTGGACCCGCGTTCCCGAGGTGCGCGCACTCGCCACCGTGCTGCTGCTGGTGACCGCGGCGCTCGCGGCGCTGCGTGCCTTCAGCCGGCGCGAGTGGATGGCGAGCCTGCGCTGGCTCGTGATCGGCGACTCGGCGCTCGCGGGCACGCTGGTCGCGCTGCGCGCGGTCACCGACGACGCGGCGATGCTGCTGTGGATGGGCGCGACCGGCGGGCACGCGCTGCTGCTCGCCGGCGAGCTGGGAGGCGCCGAGGGACGCCGCGGGAACCAGCCGCACCGCCTGTGGCGGATCGCGGTCTGGGTGGCGCTCGCCTCGATGTCGTGGCCGATCATCGCCACCCTCGGATTCGGGCCCCCGGAGGTCGCCAATCCCATCCTGGCGCTGATCGCCGCGGTCACGGTCGCGCTCGCCACGCTGGTGAGCGTGGGGCGCCTCGAGCAGGCGCCCGATCGTCGCACGCTCGTGCGCCGCGAGGCGGCGATCCCGCTGGTCCAGCTCGGGGCGCTGGCCACGCTCATGTCCGGCCCGCTCGCGCTGTTCTTCGCCTGGTGGGGCGGCTTCGAGCCCGGGTTCGTCGACTCGCTCGCCTCGCTGGTGCCCGCGATCGTGGGCGGCTGGGCGGGTGGGCTCGGCGAGCGGCCGGAGCCCGCGCGGCTCGCGGCGGTAGTCGCGTTGCTGGGCAAGGTGGCGCGCCAGGTGGCGCTCACCGCGTTCCACGCGGTGGTGGGATTCGAGCGCGCGCTCCAGGCGGTGCTCTCACGGGTCGCGCGGGCGCTCGCGGCGCCGGCGCGCGACCTCCACACCGGCGACGCGCAGGAGTTCCTGCTCTTCCTGG
>DATEMP010000068.1:0-15874 GCA_035275545.1 Candidatus Eiseniibacteriota bacterium
GTGGTGCCCGCTTCGGTGCCTCCTGCGGGCGCAGACGCCCAGGTGGCGCCGGATGCGCCGGTCGTGGTCGACATCGAGGGCGACCAGGACCGCATGGTCGACGTGCCGGTGGCCCGCGTCGGCACTCCCGCCTGGAACGTGGAGCCGGTGCGCCCGCGCCCGCGCCGCATCCGCGCGCTGGTCGCGATCGCGGGGTTCGCCGCCCTGGCGTTCGTGACCGGGCTCATCCTCTTCAACAATCTCGTCATGCCGCGGCTGATCCACGGCATCGGTCAGGTCACCGTGCCCGATCTCACCAACCTCACCGTCGAGCAGGCCGAGCAGGTGCTGCGGCCGCTCGGGCTCCAAGTCACGCGGTCCGGGGAGCGTTTCGACGCGTTCGTGCCGCGCGGGTTCGTGCTCGCCCAGGATCCCGGTGCGGGCACGAGCGTGCGCGGCCGGCGGCACGTCTCGATCGTGGTGAGCCTGGGCGAGGAGTTCAGCTCGGTGCCCGAGCTGTCGGGCGAATCGGTGCGCACCGCGCGCATGCTGGTCGATCGCGCCGGACTGCGCGCGGGAGCGATCGTGCAGGCGCCGTCGGAGGACGCGGGCGCGGGGCTGGTGGTGGGCTCGGATCCCGCCGCCGAAACCGTGATGCAGCGCAGCGCGCCGGTCCACCTGCTGGTCTCGACCGGCACGGTCACCGAGAGCTTCGTCATGCCCGACCTGCTCGGGCGCGAGATCACCGGGGTGCGCCGCACGCTCGAAGCGCTGGGATTCCGGATCGAGCGCACCCGGGGCGCCACCTCGGTGGGAACGATCGTCGCACAGGAGCCGCCCCCGGGCTCGCGCATCACCCGGGCCGACGTCATCAAGCTGAGCACCAGCGGGAGGGTGATCCGATGAGCCCGCGCAGGAATGCGTATCCGCTCACGCCGCCGATCGCGGCACCCAGCATCCTCTCGGCCGACTTCTCCAAGCTCGCCGAGGAACTGTCGATCGTCGACTTCGACCGCGACTGGGTGCACTGCGACGTCATGGACAACCACTTCGTTCCCAACCTCACGTTCGGGCCGATCCTGATCATGGCGGTGCGCAAGCTCACGCCCGCGTTCGTCGACGTCCACCTGATGATCGACGAGCCGGCCCGCCTGGTGCCCGAGTTCTGCGCCGGCGGCGCCGACCAGGTCACGGTGCACCTCGAAGCGTGCGCCAACGTGGCGGAGACGCTGGGCGTGGTGCGCGCGTGCAGCACGCGCGCCGGGCTGGCGATCAAGCCGGGCACGCCGTTCGCCGCCGCCGAGCCCCACCTGGCCGATCTCGACGTGCTGCTGATCATGACCGTCGAGCCCGGCTTCGGCGGGCAGCCGTTCATGGAGCCGATGCTCGACAAGGTGAAGGAGGCGGTCGCCTGGCGGCAGGCGCACGGCGCGCGCTACCTGATCGAGGTCGACGGCGGCATCGCCCCCGACACCGCCCGGCTCGCGCGCGCCGCGGGCGCCGAGGTGTTCGTGGCCGGGAACGCCGTGTACCGCGAGCGCGACCCGCACGTGGCGCTGGCGGTGCTCCGCCAGGCGATCGGGTGACGCGGGCGATCCACTACGCCGCCGCCGCCTGGGCAGTGCTGTTCGCCGCACCGCACATCTGGTGGGCGCTCGGCGTTCCGTTCGGCTTCCCCGGAGGTCTGGCCAGCCACCAGCTGATGTTCAGCACCTGGCGCATGTGGGGTGACCTGGTGGTCATCGTGCTGAGCGTGCTGGCGGTCGCGGTCGCGCTCGCTCCGATCCAGGCGTGGGGGAGGGCGATTCCGCGCCGGGTGCTGCGGGTCATGGCCTGGACGGCGTCCGGGTTGCTCGGGCTCCGGGGCGCGGCCGGCATGATCGTGGACTGGACGCGTGACCCGATCTGGTGGCCGACGTTTCTCCTCGGCGGGATCCTGTTCGGCGCGGTGGCCCGGCAGGGAGCGGATGCGAGGCGCGCGTAGCCACGCGCCCCGCATCGCCCTGTCGATCTAGTTCTTCGCCGCCGCGGGCCTCGGGATCGCCAGCGGCGTGCCGGTCTCGAGCAGCGTCTTGAGCCCGGAGAGCACCGGGTTCCAGCCCGACCCCACCTGCTTGTAGGTCTCGGTGACGCCGTCGAAGTCGTCGTGGGTGAGCGTGAGCTTGCACACGTCGCCCAGCGCCTGGATCTCCCACGTCACCCGGGACGGCCGATCCTTCGCGCTCGCCGGGTTGTGCACCGCGGCGAAGGTGACCGCCAGCTTCTGCTGCGGCACCAGCTCTAGCACCTTGCCGTCGAGGTTGACCTCGCCGTTGGCGCCCAGGTGGCGCACGCTCGAGCCCACCTTCCAGTCGCTCTCGACCGCGGTTCCATAGAAATACTGCTGGGTCATCTCGGGACGGGTGATCGCGTTCCACAGCTTCTCGGGGGTGGTGCGGATGTAGACCTCGTACACGTGCTTCGGGGCGTTCATGGCACGTCCTCCTGTTGGATGGTTACTGCGTGGTGGTCATCAGTGGCTGCCCGGTCTCGAGCAGGGTCTTGAGGCCGTCGAGGATCACGCCCAGGCCGCCCTGGACGCTCTTGAGCGTCGCGGTTTCGCCCACGAAACCCTCGTGCTCGACGGTGAGCCGGCACACCGCACCCATGGGCTCGATCGTCCACGTCACGCGGTGCGCGGCATCCGCCGACACCTCCGGGTCCCAGTGGGCCGAGAACATGTGCACGAGCTTCCGCGGCGGATCGGCCTCGAGCACCGTGCCGTCCGCGGCCAGCGAGCCGTCGGGATTGCGGTAGACGAGCGGCGCGCCCTGCTTCCACGTGCTCTCGACCCGCGTGCCGTAGAAGTACTGCTGCGTGTCGCTCGCCCGGGTGATCGCCTCCCACAGCCGCTCGGGCGTGGTGCGGATGTGAATCTGGTGAATGTGCCGCAGGGTGCGCGGTTCGAGCCGTGTGATCGTGCCGCCCATGGTTTCCTCCTCGAGCTGCCGCTTGAGGTTCCCGAGCGCTCCCACCCACGGTGCCGCGTACTTGGTGATCCAGCGGTCGTGGATGAGGCGGATCGGGACCGGGTTCAGGTAGTGGAACTTGGCGCGGCCCGCGCGGCGCGTGAGCACCAGGTCGGCGGCCTCGAGCAGGCGCAGGTGCTTCATGACCCCGAAGCGCGTCATCGCCACCCGGGAGCAGAGCTGGCCCAGGGTCTGGCCGTCGTGCTCGAAGAGCTGATCGAGCAGCGCGCGGCGCGACGGATCGGCGAGTGCCTTGAAGACGAGTTCCACGGGCCAAACAATATGTGACTATTTAGTCACACGTCAAGCCCGAAGTGGGCGAACCGGTGCTCTCGAGGTCTCGGAAGGCACAAAACCGCTGATACTTGGCGCGGTGTCGGTACGGGCGTCCGAGGCGTCGAGTCTCCAATACCCGGGGCACGCAACTTGTGATAGAGTGCCCGCTTCGCTGGACGAAAGGGCCCGTGTTCGAAGCGCTTAGCGAGCGTCTCCAGGGGGTTTTCAAGAGGCTCACCGGTCAGGCCCGCCTGACCCCGGACAACGTCCGGGAAAGCCTCCGCGAGGTGCGCCGGGCGCTGCTCGAGGCCGACGTCCAAGTCGCTGTGGCGCGGGATTTTGTCGCCCGCGTCGAGGCGCGAGCGATCGGACAGGACGTGCTCGCGAGCCTCACCCCTGGCCAGCAGGTGGTGGGAATCGTCCGCGAGGAGCTGGAGAGCCTGCTGGGGAAGACCCCCGTCACGCTCGCCGGCTCTCAGCACCTGCCGACGGTGGTCGTGCTGGCGGGCCTGCAGGGCTCGGGCAAGACCACCTTCGCCGGGAAGCTGGCGCTGTGGCTCAAGCAACGTGACAAGCGCACGTTGCTGGCGAGCGCCGATGTCTACCGTCCCGCCGCGATCGACCAGCTGGAGCGGGTCGCTGCGCAGGCGACGGTGGGCTTCTGGCGGGCGCCCGAGGGCACGCCGCCGGTCGAGATTGCCACCGCCGCGCTCGCGGAAGCGCGCCGGCGCGGCTTCGACTTCCTGGTGCTCGACACCGCGGGGCGTCTGCACATCGACGACGCGCTGATGGGCGAGCTTCAGGAGCTGAAGCGCGCGAGCCGCGCGCACCAGGTGCTGCTGGTGGTGGACGGGATGACCGGCCAGGAAGCGGTGCGGATCGGCCAGAGCTTCGCCGAGCGCATCGGGATCGACGGGCTGGTGCTGACGAAGATGGACGGCGATGCGCGCGGCGGGGCCGCGCTCTCGCTGCGGCAGGTGACGGGCAAGCCCATCCTGTTCCTGGGCGTGGGCGAGAAGCTGGACGGGCTCGAGGCGTTCCATCCCGACCGGCTCGCGGGGCGCATCCTCGGCATGGGGGACGTGCTCGGGCTGGTGGAGCGGGCGCGCGCGGCGGTCGACGAGAAGGACGCCGCACGGATCGCCGAGCGGATGCGGCGCTCGGAGTTCACGCTCGAGGACTTTCTCGAGCAGCTCCAGCAGATGAAGAAGCTGGGCCCGATGGAAGAGATCATGAAGATGCTGCCGGGGATGCCGAAGGCGGCCCTGGCGGAAGCGAAGCCCGACGAGGGGCGGCTCAGGCAGTACGAGGCGATCCTCCAGAGCATGACGTTGAAGGAGCGGCGGCATCCCCGGCTGATCGACGGGAGTCGCCGGCGGCGGATCGCGGCGGGCAGCGGCACGACCGTGACGGACGTCAACCGGCTGCTCAAGGATTTCGATCAGGCGCGGATGCTGATGAAGCGTCTGCGCGGGGGCCGGCGCGGCATGTCCGGTATGGGCGGGCTGCGCGGCCGGATGCGCTAGACACATGCGGTAGACACGCAGGACGCACCGGGTCCCGTTCGGGGATCCCGGGCGAGGGCAGACCTGAAGGAGGAGTCAGACTCATGTCGGTGGTCATTCGCCTGATGCGGGCCGGCGCCAAGAAGCGGCCCTTTTTCCGGATGGTGGCGGCGGACTCTCGGCGTCAGCGCGACGGGCGCTTTCTCGAGATCCTCGGGCACTACAACCCGCTGACGCAGCCCTACGAGCTGGTGGTGCACAAGGACCGGGTCGAGACCTGGATCTCGAAGGGGGCACAGCCCTCGGAGCAGGCGGCCTCGCTGCTGCGCTCGCTCGGCATCTCGCTGCACCCGGCGCCGCGGCCGGTGGTCGTGGAGGGCGTCACCGCCGAGCCCGCCGCCAAGCCGGTGAAGAAGGCCAAGGTCAAGGCGGCCGCCAAGCCGGCGCGGCGCGTGCAGCGCAAGGCCTCGGCGCGCAAGGTCGAGAAGCGGGCGGCGCGCAAGACCGCGAAGAAGGCGGCCAAGAAGGTCTAGCCGCAGAACATCGGGTAATACTCATCCGTGTTGAGGTAAGCGGATCAGTATGGTGGCTAGCGCAACAGCACTACCCGGTGCCGCGCTAGCGCCCGACCATCTATTGTCGTCCTAGCGAAGTAAACTCCAGCGGCCACGGCTCGCCCTCCGCCGTCAAGCCCATTCCACGAGAATCTACGAAGACCGGGTTCCAAGTCTTCGTCAATTACTATTCTGATTCGCCGACCAGCTAGGTCCACGATGTCGACCTTGACGTGGGATGGCTTGGGCAGAAACACGGCCATTCCAACTCTATCGACAGCCGGGTTTGGCCACGGTGGCGATGCTTGAGCTCGTGTGCTGTCAATCTGCGGGCCCTGCGTGCCAACGGTCGGCGGTGGAACGGAGTTTGGTAAGTCGATCAATTGCTGATACGGGCCGTGTGAAAAGACTGTTGGTTCCAGCGGAGAATCTTCCTCCACATCCTCATCCGATTGAATCGGCTGAAACTCATGGGCATAGAACTCACCAACCCCAACTGGTCCATCAGCCCTGATTGTGAAGCCCGACAAACTCTCACCAGGCCTGATTCCGTACTCGCTGGGTTGAAGAGTAATGCCATCCCAGTTGGCAGGACCCGGCCCACTGTCGGCTACGCCCCAAACAACGGCATTTGCGTCGCCTTGATAGCCAACAAACCCTAGCCAATGGTTCGGGGCCGAGACGCTTTGAACTCTCTCGGTTGGCCGCACACCAAAGGTCTCAATCGCTTCAATGCTCGACGGGCCGTTAATGACGGTATAGCTAAAGACATACTTTCCAGTCGGGGCCTCAAAATACCATGAGGAGATTACCGCAACGTACAGAGATGCGGTTTTCTGTGCATCGGACTTCCCTGAGACCGACGCCCGCTCTTCGACTCTTGCCTGGTCCCGAACTCCGACCAGCGCCCCGATCGGGACGACTATTGCCAGCAATAGAAGTGCGCGAGCATCGGGTCGACTCATGGCCATGGGAGGGGCACCGCCGTTTCTCGTACGCGAAGGTGCCAATGTGGCGGAGCGTTGTCACTGGCACTAGTGGGGTGCTTCAAGATCGTGAAGTAGTTACGGAGAATCAGCCCCAGGGCAGTGAGCTGAGCATGGCTGTATCTCGGCACCCCGAGCGAATGGGTGCGCAGGTCGATGTTGTTGCCCAGGCGGTGCTCCCTGTGTGGGGTAGTCCAGTAGATTGGCGGATTCCTGACTTCAGGTTCGGCTTGGATATCGAACAGCCCGCCCCAGGAAAGGCTCATGTCGTTCACCTGCGTGATTGGGCCATTGGGGAACGCCTGCTGGAATGCCTGCGCAGCTAGACGGATCGCCTTTGCCGTGGACGCGCGAGCGAAATGATTCCTAGGGTGAGTGCTGTTGGAGCCCCACCATTGGAGCGCGAGAGGAACCTCAGGGACTTGCCGAAGGGAAGTAGACGCGCTTGAGCAGATCTTGAACAAGGCGTCGTGAGAGTTGTAGAAGGGGAACCCCGGGACAGTCGAATAAAAGACGATGTGATCATAGCCAGCGTTCTCGGACCACGTGAGAGTGAGGCTGAACTGCCGGCCGTCGCTTCCGGTGTTGCCGGAGCATACGATTGTGCCATCCGATTGGATCGTGCATGAGGTACTGCCAAGGCCTGTGGCAACTCCGGCTGGCGGTGGAGGTCCCGATTGGTGGCAATGGCCTCCCGAGAATGATTGAGGGATGAGTTCGAGAGCTGCGGGAACATTCGGGATCGACGCATCGTTGCAGTCTTGGAAAGTGAACAAGAATGTTCGCGTGTTCGGGTAGCCCGGCCGGCTCGGGTAGGCAGTAAGCGTGCATTCCAGCGGTGTCGCGTCATCGGGGCACAGAGTCTGGTGTATAGCTCCGTGAGTCGGCGGGTCTACCCATCCCTCGCGGAACGGACATCCAGATGATTCGACCAAGTCGCTGAAGAACGGAGTCATATCGCCAATGCTGTCGACCACTCCTGCCGCCCGGCCAACGCTGCGAGCGAAGCGAGCCTGGTGGGGCATGAGGCCTCCGCCGCGTTCGAAGAGCGAATCGACCCCGAGAATGGTTGTCGCAACGACGCGAACTGAATTGAACAGCGTGTCGCTTGCGCCAGCCGATCGCTGGACAAGGACATCATATGGACCAACCTGAGAAGGTGTCAGGTTGAACATGGCGATTGCAGTGCTGTCGCCGTCGTAATGAGTGGCAACTGCTAGGATCTGATTGATGTCCCTGGATAGCACGATCGTGGCACCTGCCATCGAGTGCGTTGCGAAGACCTTGAGACTCACCCCGGAAGTTGGTAACAGGAACCCGGGCTCTGCTCTTCCGCTGCCTCCGAGGATTGTCGCCCCGCCCAGGGTTTCCAGAGAATCAACACTATCGTCAGAATCAGTGGTGATGACCGAAACGAGATAGAAATCAGCAGGCTTATTGTATGCCGCAAGGCTGCGCTCAAAAAGAAACTGCACACATGACCGCCGTGCCGAGTCGGCCGGCAAACTGATGACCCAGTCGAACGTGCTGTCATTGGGAATGGAGCCGCCTGCCGGCTCTGAATGCGACCAACCCCATTCATCTGACGGGCTTGCGGATAGGAGGACGTAGCCATTCCACCGATCTGCAGGTTGCCACTTGAGCTGGACGGCGAGGGTCTTTATGTCCGGCGTTTCGCTGAGGTGAAGATAAAGGGGCACTTTCCAAACGGGCTCAACGGCCAGGTTGGGATTTAGGGCCCCGGAGTCAGAAACCGCGTTAGCCGTCGAGTCCCACGACAGGCGCGCAGAGCCACCTGCGTTGTGGCCAGCCCACAGGGGGTTCGGACTCAGAAGGGAGGAGACCGCAACAAGAACCATGGACAACCGGTGAGCGGCCATCTTGCCTCCTTCGAACTAGGTTAGGTTAGGACTCGACGAGGCCCTGTCAACCACGTTTTCTGTGCGCGAAGCACTAGGATGTGCCTTGTTGAGATCGGTGCCCCGCGGGTCCCTTGCGGGTGGCGCGCGGTCTCGCGCATAGTCCCCGTCCATCCGCGGAGGATCCGAGGCGATGTCGCTTCCCGGCAAGCTGCGAATCGGTGTGCGCGCCAACCGACTGGCCCTGCGGCTCGCCGACGAGGTGGTGGACGCGCTCAAGAGCGCGCATCCCTCGCTCGAGGTCGAGCTGATCAAGGTCGCGGGCAGCGGCGACCACGTGCACGACGGGCCCGCATCGGGGCCGGCGTTCACGAAGGATCTCGACGCGGCCCTCGGCAGCGGCAAGGTGGACGCCGCACTCCACGACCTCCCGGACCTGCCGCTGGTGCGGCTCGATTCGTACGTGCTCGCCGCGGTCCCGCGCCGGCGCCATCCGTTCGAGGTGTTCCTCACCCGCGACGGCCGCATCCTGGACGAGCTGGACGACCGCGAGCGCGTGGCGGGCTCCACGGCGCTGCGGCGCGCCCAGATGCTCGCCTACCGCGAGGACCTGCGCACGGTGACCGCGCGCGGCAGCCTCGAGACCCACTGGAAGCAGCTCGAGGAGGGGCAGTTCGAGGGGCTGGTCATGGCGGCAACCGACGCCGAGCGGCTCGGGTGGCACGACCGCGTGAGCGAGATCTTCACCACCGAGGTGTGCATCCCGACCGCCGGCCAGGGGGCGCTCGGCCTGGAAGCGCTCGGCTCGCGCAAGGACGTGCTCGCGGCACTCCGGAGCCTGGACGATCCCGATTCGCACCAGGCGGTGGCGGCGGAGCGCGCGTGGCTCAACGAGCTGGGCGGCGGCGACGACCTGCCCGCTGGTGCGCTGGCGCGCATCGAGAAGGGCCATCTGGTCATGGAGGCGGTGGTGGTGAGCCCGGACGGTCTCGAGGTGGTGCGCGACGAGATCGAAGGACCCGCGGGGCAGGCCGAGACGCTCGGGGTGAAGCTCGCGACGCGCATGCTGGAGCGGGGCGCACGCGAGATCGTCGAGGCGGTCCCGGACGAGCAGGCATGAGCTTCGGCGGGCGGCGTGCCCTGCTTCCGGCCGGGCTCCTGCTCGCGCTCGCGCTGAGCGCGTGCGCGATCGGCTGCAGCACCAAGGCCGAATCGACGGTGCCGACCGACCGCGAGGGACGCGCCCAGCTCCTGATCGAATCCGGCAATCGCGCCTACAGCAACGGCAACTACGGGCTCGCCGCGCGGCGCTACGCAGCCGCGGCGGTGGTCCGCGAGGACGACCCGGCGGCCTACTACGGGCTCGGGATGGCGCTCTCCAAGCTCGGACGCGACGAGGAAGCGCGCTCCGCCTACGCGCGGGCGCGCGAGCTGTCGCGACGCTGAGGTGCCGGTGACCGGCCGCGCCGCATCCACGCCCACGGAGTGACATGCACGATCCCAAGTTTCTGAGGAACAACCGCGAGAAGGTCGAGGCCGGGGTGGCCCTCAAGGGCATGGCCGTCGACCTCGCCCGCTTCTACGCGATCGAAGACAAGCGGCTCGCGGTGCTCCACGAGACCGAGCAGCTCAAGGCGCGCCGCAACGCCGCGAGCGAGGAGATCGCCGCGCGCAAGAAGCGCGGCGAGGATGCGAGCGCCGACATCGCCGCGATGCGCGCGGTGGGCGACCGCATCAAGGCGCTCGACGCCGAGCTCAAGACGCTCGAGGAGGAGAGCGAAGCGCTCGCCGCCTGGATCCCCAACCTGCCGCATCCCTCGGTGCCGCCCGGCAACAGCGCGGAGCAGAACCAGCAGGTGCGCACCTGGGGCGAGCCGGCGAAGTTCGACTTCGAGCCCCGGCCCCACTGGGACCTGGCCACCCAGCTCGGCCTGCTCGACTTCGACCGCGCCGCGCGGATCGCCGGTGCCGGCTTCCTGCTGTTCACCGGGCGCGGGGCGCGGCTCGAGCGTGCGCTGATCAACTTCATGCTCGACTTCCACGCGCGCCACCACGGCTACACCGAGGTCTCGCCGCCACACGTCGTGCGGCGGGCCGCGCTGTTCGGCACCGGGCAGCTCCCCAAGCTGGAAGGGGACATGTACCTGGTCGGCGAGGACGACCTGTTCCTCAATCCCACCGCCGAGGTGCCGGTCACCAACATCTACCGCGAGGAGATCCTGGAGCCGGGCATGCTGCCCAGGTACCTCACCGCCTACTGCGCGTCGTACCGTCGCGAGGCGGGCGCCTACGGCAAGGACACGCGCGGCATGGTGCGCGTGCACCAGTTCGACAAGGTCGAGCTGGTCAAGATCGTGCCCCCCGAGACCGGCTACGACGAGCACGAGAAGCTGGCGCGCGACGTGAGCGCGATCCTCGAGGCGCTCGAGCTGCCCTACCGGGTGATGCTGCTGTGCAGCGGGGACATGAGCTTCGCCGCCGCCAAGTGCTACGACTTCGAAGTGTGGGCGCCGGGCACGCAGGCGTGGCTCGAGTGCTCGTCGTGCTCGATCTTCGAGGACTTCCAGGCGCGCCGCATGGGCATGCGCTTCCGCCGCGAGGCGGGAGCGAAGGTCGAGTACCCGCACACCCTCAACGCCTCGGGGCTGGCGCTGCCGCGCACCTTCGCCACCCTGCTCGAGACGCATCAGACCGCGAGCGGCTCGGTGCGCATCCCCGAAGCCCTGCGGCCCTACCTGGACGGGCTCGCCGAGCTCTCGCCGATCGCATGATCGCGCCACCCAGGCCCCGTGCCCGATAGCCCGCATCTGCCGGAGCGGCGCCCGGGCCCGCGGGACTCGGTGACCGACGCCGCCGGGGGCAGCGGCCCGCAGTTCATCAAGGCTTCGCTCTTCCTGGGCAGCAGCCTGCTGGTGATCGCGGTGTTCCTGTTCACCTACCAGATGGTGAACGCGCTCTCGCGCGAGGTGTCGAACACCTCGCAGGTGCTGGCGCGCTTCTGCGCGCAGGCGTCGTTCCCCGCCGCTCAGGATTCGGCGCTCACCCGCATCCTCGGCGACCTGATCGGCTCGCTCGACTTTCCGATCGTGATCACCGACACCGATACCGTGCCGCGCGCCTGGCGCGGCGTGGGGATCGCCAATTCGCTGGTCGAGACCGCGTCGATCGACAGCGTCACCCAGGGGCTCAAGATCGCGCCGGTGATCCAGGCGCGGCTCGATCAGGTGCTCGCCCGAGCGCTCGAGATGGACCGCAAGAACGCGCCCATCCCGATGACCCAGCCCGAGACCGGGCTCATGCTGGGCGCGGTCCACTACGGCGAGCCGCCGGTGCTCGAGCGCCTGCGCTGGATGCCGTTCATCGCCGGCGGAGGGCTGGTGCTGCTGATCTCGATCGGGCTCTGGGGGCTCACCGGCATCCGCCAGGCGGAGAAGCGCTCGATCTGGGTGGGCATGGCGCGCGAGACCGCGCACCAGCTCGGCACGCCGCTCTCCTCGCTGCTGGGCTGGGTGGAGATGCTGCGCGCGCACGGCGAGACCGCGGGAGCTCAGGTCTCGGTGCCGCGCACCGAGTTCGACGAGACGCTCGAGGAGATGGAGCGCGACGTCGAGCGCCTCACCAAGGTCGCGAACCGGTTCAGCCACGTGGGCTCGACCCCCCAGCTCCAGCTCCAGGACGTGAGCCCGGTGGTGATCGAGGCAGTCCAGTACATGCGGCGCCGCCTGCCGCGCACCGAGGGCGAGGTCATCATCCGCGAGCGCTACGGCGAGGTGCCGCCCATCAACCTCAACCGGGAGCTGCTCGCGTGGGCGCTCGAGAACCTGCTCAACAACGCGGTCTCGGCACTCGACAAGAAGCCCGGGGTGATCGAGGTCGCGGTGGACCGCCGCAAGGAAACCGAGGCGGTCGAGGTGACGGTGACCGACAACGGCCGCGGCATGTCCCCGGCCGAGCTCAAGCGCGCCTTCGAGCCCGGCTACACGACCAAGCGTCGCGGGTGGGGGCTGGGCCTGGCGATGGCGCGGCGCGTGGTGCGCGAGTACCACGGCGGGCAGCTGTACGTGCGCCACAGCGCCCCGGGCCAGGGCACCACGGTGGTCATCAGCTTCCCGACTTAGGGCGCGGGGGCGTGCCCCTTGCCGGCAAACTTCTGCTCGAAGAAGTCGCCGCGCTTCCAGGCCGGCCGGGTCGCGGCGTTGGCGACCTCGAGCCCGAGCAGGAACTGCATGCGGATGAAGCGCGCGCCCGACTCGAAGTCCATGGGCTGCGACATGTCGTCCTGCGGTGAGTGGTAGATGGTGCGCCGCCAGCGCTGGGTGACGGTCAGGCTGTCGCCCGCGGGCACGCGGTTGGCACCCGCGAGCACCGGGTACGCCGAGGGGATGCCCTGCCGCACGAACGAGAACTGGTCGCTGCGGACGAAGATGACCTCCTCGGGCATCGGGTCGGGCACCGGCTTGAGCCCCACGGCGCGCGCAGCCCGCTCGGCGGAGGCGCCCAGCGTCGAGTGCTCGCCGCCGAACACGATCACCTCCGGCATGTGCTCCAGCATCAGGAACATGTCCATGTTGATGTCGGCGACCAGCCGCTCGGCGGGCACCGTGGGGAAGCGGGCGAAGTAGTCCGATCCCTGGAGCCCCTTCTCCTCGCCGGTGACGGCGACGAACAGGAGCGAGCGCTTCGGCCGCTGCGGCAGCGCGGCGAACGCGCGCGCCAGCTCGACCAGCGCGCCGCAGCCGGTGGCGTTGTCGTAGGCGCCGTTGTGGATCGAGTCACCCTTGACCGGCACGCCGATCCCCAGGTGGTCGAGGTGCGCGGTGAACACCACCACCTCGTCGCGCAGCTTGGGATCCGAGCCGCGCAGCAGCCCGACCACGTTGGGGCTCTCCGCGCGGGCGTGACGGGTCCGGGACCAGGCCCGCACCGAGACCGGGAGCGGGAATCCCTGCGCGCGTCCCGAGTCGGCGGCCGCGAACACCTGATCGAGCGGCACCGGTGCATCGGCGAACAGGGTGCGCGCCCCGGCGCGGCTCATGGTCGCGGTGATCTGGATCTCGGCGTGCGATTCGTTGGGGACTCCGTTCGCGTCCAACCAGCGCATGCCGGGCAGCCGCGACTGGAGGATGACACGCTCCCAGGGCGCGCGCGCCTCGTCGCCCGGCGTGCGCACGGTGATGATGCCGATCGCCCCGTGCTCGACCGCGTTCCGGGTCTTGATGATGTTGTTCGAGTAGTAGGCGCGCTGCTCGCTCGGGAACGTCTTGGGCGCTCCGGAGAGCAGCACCAGCACCTTGCCGCGCGGATCGACGTGCGCGAAGTCGTCGTAGCCCATCTCGGGAGCGGTCACGCCGAAGCCCGCGAACGCGAGCGGCGCCGACACCTTCGACTCCTCGCGCACCGCGTCGTTGCCGAGGATGAAATCGGTGTCGTGCGCGAGCGGCTGCTCCTGTCCGCCGCGCACCAGCACCAGGCCGCCCGAGGCGGGGTCGCGCTCCAGCCGCCGGAACGGGATGCGCTGGAACCACGAGCCCGAGGGCCCGCCGGGCTCGAGACCCGCGCCCTCGAACTGGGCCGCCATGTAGGCGGCGGCGAGCTCGAAGCCGGGGGTACCGGTGCCGCGGCCCTCCAGCCGGTCGTCCGCCAGGAACCGCATGTGCCCGCGCAGCGCTTCGGGCCGGATGCGCTCCAGGGTCCGGCGCACCGCCGGGTCGGCCGGCGGGGCGGGCGCGGGGGCCGCCCCGGCGAGCGTGAGCAGGGCGAGCGATGTGACGACCAGGGCCGAACGCATGGAGCCGGGAAGATAGGACCGGGGTACCACAGGGGCAAGGGGACGTCACCGGCGCGGCATTGCCCTCCTTGCTACTATGCGGAGCTATGCCCGACGACCACCGACGCAAGATCCTGTGGGCCGACGACGAGATCGATCTCCTGAGGCCCCACATCAAGTTCCTGGAGCAGAAGGGCTACGCCGTGACCGCGGTGCCCAACGGCGAGGACGCGCTCTCGGCGCTCGCCCAGGGGCGGTTCGACGTGGTGCTGCTGGACGAGATGATGCCCGGCCTGGGCGGGCTCGCCACGCTCGACGCCATCAAGGCGCGCGACCTCCAGCTGCCGATCATCCTCATCACCAAGAGCGAGGAGGAAACGCTCATGGAGGAGGCGATCGGCAAGCGGATCACCGACTACCTGATCAAGCCGGTCAATCCCTCGCAGGTCTACCTCGCCTGCAAGCGGGTGCTCGACTCCGACAAGCTCCAGGACAACCAGCAGGCGCGCGACTACGTCGCCGAGATGCAGCGCTGGCAGTCGCTCGACACCCGCCGCCTCGACTGGCAGGGCTGGGTGGACCTGGCGGTCGAGGTGGCGCGCTGGGACGTGCGGTTCGACAACCTGCGCGAGGAGGGGCTGCGCCAGGCGCACCTCGACTTCCGGCGCGCGCTCAACATCGATTTTGGCCGCTTCATCGAGGACGGCTACCGGAACTGGGTGCACGCCGCCGACCAGCGCCCGCTGCTCTCGACCGACGTGGTGAAGGAGAAGGTGGTCCCGCACCTGAAGCAGGGTCGGCGGGTGGTGTTCATCGTGATCGACTGCATGCGGCTCGATCAGTGGTTCACGCTCGAGCCGCTGCTCGAGGAGTACTTCGACCTCAAGCGCGACTACTACTGCTCGATCCTGCCCACGGCGACGCCGTACGCGCGCAACGCGATGTTCTCGGGGCTCCTGCCCGCGCAGCTCCGCCAGCGGCATCCCGACCTGTGGCAGGAGAACAGCAACGACGAGCGGACCAAGAACCGCTACGAGCGCCAGCTCATGGACTTCCAGCTCGAGCGCCTGCGTGCCACGCCCGAGAAGCCGGTCAAGTACATGAAGATCTACGACGCCGACGAGGCGCATGCGACCCGGCGCCTGGTGAGCTCGTTCAAGGACCTGGGCCTGGTGAGCATGGTGTTCAACTTCATCGACATCCTCGCCCATGGCCGCTCGGAGAACGAGATACTTCAAGAGTTGGCCCCGGACGAGGCGGCGTTCCGCTCGGTGATGAAGGCGTGGTTCACACACAGCCCGCTGTTCGACATCCTGCGCGCGCTCTCGACCCAGGACTGCACGGTGGTCATCAGCACCGACCACGGCGCGGTGCTCGCGCGCCGCGCCGCGCTGGTCTACGGCAACCGCGACACGTCCTCGAGCCTGCGCTACAAGTTCGGGCTCAACCTGAACACCGACGCCAAGCAGGCGGTGATCCTGAGGAAGCCGATGGAGTTCATGCTCCCCGACGACGGGGTCAACAAGAACTACGTGCTGGCGCGCGAGGACTACTACTTCGTCTATCCCACCCGCTTCCACGAGTTCGAGCGCCAGTACCGCGGCTCGCTCCAGCACGGCGGCATCTCGGTCGAGGAGATGATCCTGCCGATCCTGACCCTGACGCCGCGCGGCCAATGACCCCGTCCCTCGTGCGCCGCACGGCGGCGGTCGAGGAGACCGAGCGGTGGGGCGAGGCGCTGGCGCCGGCGGTGAAGCCCGGTGACGTGATCGCGCTGCTCGGGCCGCTGGGCGCGGGCAAGACCCGCTTCGTCGCCGGCCTCGCGCGCGGGATCGCGGCCGCCGCGCGGGTCCGCAGCCCCACCTACACGCTGGTGAACGAGTACCCGGGGCGGGTGCCGCTCATCCACCTCGATCTCTATCGCGTGACCGCCGCCGAGG